>JANPGV010000132.1:0-5005 GCA_031424145.1 Ilumatobacteraceae bacterium | reverse complement strand
AGGGTCGTTGCCGAACTCGCGCAACGGGCCCTTCGCCGCCATGTTGGTCGCCCCGCCGCGCCGGAAGACCTTCGGTTGCGAGAAGATCTCGAGAGCTTGGTCGAGCGTGATGGTCAGCAACTGCTCTTCGTTGGTGATGTTGCGGAAGTCCTTGCCCTTCTGCACGTACGGTCCGTAGCGCCCGTTGTTGGCCGTGATCGTCTCGCCATCGGACGGGTCCACGCCGAGCGTGCGCGGCAGTTGCAGCAGCTCCTCTGCCTCGTCGACTGTCACTCGCTCGAGCACCATCGTCTTGAACAGACTGGCCATCCTCGGCTTGTCGAGACCCGGAGGCAGATTGTCCGGCGAACCCCACTGGACGTATGGGCCGTACCGCCCGTTCTTGGCGAACACCGGATAGCCGTTGAGCTCGCCGATCGGCTCGTCGCTCTTCGGCAATGCCAACAGCTTCA
This sequence comes from Ilumatobacteraceae bacterium, assembly GCA_031424145.1. Classification (GTDB taxonomy): domain Bacteria; phylum Actinomycetota; class Acidimicrobiia; order Acidimicrobiales; family Ilumatobacteraceae; genus JAENVT01. The sequence goes on along the minus strand of JANPGV010000132.1, from coordinate 4,553 downwards.
GCGCCATCTCGACGGTCAGTTCGTCGGGTGTCAGGTCTTCGGGGACGCTGGCGGTGTCGTCGCCGCGCTTCACGTACGGCCCGTACTTGCCCGGCTTGACCACGATCGGGTTGCCGTCAGGATCGTTGCCGATCGGGAAAGTGTTGATCTCTGCGGCGTCGATCTCGTCGAGGTTCTCTTCGACCAGACGCTTGAGACCGGGCTGGCTGTCGGCTTCGTCGCCGAAGTAGAAGTGCTGCAGCCAATCCTGCTTCTGCCGCTCGTTGAGCGCGATCGAGTCGAGATCCTCTTCGATGCGCGCGGTGAAGGCATAGTCGACGAGCTCGCCGAAGTGCTTCTCCATCAGCCCGACGACGGCAAAGGCGGTCCATGTCGGCACCAGTGCCTGCCCCTTCTTCCACACGTAGCCGCGATCCTGAACGGTCTGGATGATCGACGCCCAGGTCGAGGGCCTGCCGATGCCCAGCTCTTCGAGACGCTTGACGAGCGATGCCTCGGTGTAGCGCGCCGGCGGCGATGTGCTGTGTCCGGTAGGCGTCAGCGACTCGACATCGACGCCGGCTCCTACGACGAGCGGCGGCAGTAGCGCTTCCCGATCATCATCGGTGGCATCGGTGTCGTCGACCGATTCCACATAGACCTGTCGGTAGCCCGCAAAGCTGATGGTCGTACCACTCGCCGCGAAGACAGCGTCGGTCGGTGCGTTGTCGCGAGTGGGATCGGCTGTCGTAGCCCCCAGGCGGACGGTGACCGTGACGCCGGTTGCATCAGCCATCTGCGACGCCAGCGTGCGCTGCCAGATCATCCGGTACATCGACAGCTCCTGGCCGTTCAACTCCGCCGCAAGGGAGTCGGGGCTGCGCAGCGGTGTCGATGGTCGGATGGCCTCGTGGGCTTCCTGGGCGTTCTTGATCTTTGACGAGAACTGCCGAGGGGAAGGGGATAGGAACTTGTCGCCGTACCCACGCCTGACCTCGGCGCGCACGGCCGACAGTGCCTCATCGCTGAGCGTGACGTTGTCGGTTCGCATGTAGGTGATGTAGCCCCGCTCGTACAGACCTTGGGCTACCCGCATCACCTGCGACGCACTGAGACGCAGCTTGCGTCCGCCCTCCTGCTGCAGCGTGGATGTCATGAACGGCGCCTTCGGAGCGCTGCGATACGGACGCTCCTCGACCGAGCGCACGGTGAACTCGGATGTTCGCAGGCCTTCGGCCAACGCCGTGGCGCGTGCCTCGTCGACCACCACGACGTTGGGCTTGACGCGGCCGTCGCTACCGAAGTCTTTTCCCGTGGCCACCTTTGCGCCGTCGAGCGCAACGAGCGTGGCGTTGAATGCGGGGGATGTGGCCGTGAGCAGTTCGATGTCCCAGTACCCGGCCTGCACGAACGCGATTCGTTCGCGCTCGCGCTCGACGATCAAACGTACCGACGGGCTCTGCACGCGACCCGCGGAAAGCCCGCGGTTGACCCTGCGCCACAGCACGGGGGAGACCTCATAGCCGTAGAGCCGGTCCAGCAATCGGCGCGTCTCCGCCGCGTCGACCAGGCCGTAGTCGATTCCTCTGGGGTTGTTGACCGCGTGGTCGATCGCGGATTTGGTGATCTCGTGGAACACCATTCGCTTGACAGGGATCTTCGGCTTCAGGTACTCGAGGAGGTGCCAGCTGATGGCCTCGCCTTCGCGATCCTCGTCGGTCGCGAGATACAGCTCGCTGGCATCTTTCATCAGCACACGCAGCTCTTTCACGACCTGTTCGCCGCGGGTTGTCAGCTCGTATGTCGGCTTGAAACCGTTGTCTACATCGATCGACAAGCCCTTGCTGGGCAGGTCGGCAACGTGCCCGACCGAGGCGCGCACGTCGAACGCATTGCCCAAGAACTTCGAGATGGTCTTGGCCTTGGCGGGCGATTCAACGATGACTAGTGGCTTGGCCATGTGCTGGTATCGCTACGTTATGGCGGGGGTGCTTGTCAAGGCGCCCCGTGTCAGACGAGGACTGATTCAGGCTCCGGCTCGGGCTCCGTCTCGTGCTGGCCTTCTACGTTGACCCGCGGCAGGATCTTGTCGAGCCACTTCGGGATCCACCAGTTGCGGTCGCCGAGCAGTTCCATCGTCGCCGGAACCAGCACCATCCGCACGATCGTCGCGTCGACGAACACGGCAGCCGCAAGACCCAACCCGAACAGCTTCAAGTTGCGGTCATCACCAAGCACGAAGGCCGAGAACACGCAGACCATGATGATGGCCGCGGCGGTGATGACCCGCGCTGTCGCGGCGAGGCCGTCGGCCACTGCGGTGGCGTTGTCGCCGGTGCGTTGGAACTCTTCTTTCATCCGCGACAGCAAGAAGACCTCGTAGTCCATCGACAGACCGAAGACGATGGCGAACAGCATCATCGGCACCCACGGCTCGATCGGCCCCGTTGCGTCGATGCCGATGAGGCTCTTGGCCCAGCCCCATTGGAAGATTGCCACGATCACGCCATACGACGCGCCGATCGACAGCAGGTTCATGATCACCGCCTTCAACGGCACCAGCACACTGCGGAACACAGCCATCAACAACAAGAAGCTGAGGATCAACACCGCGCCGATGAGGATCGGCAGTCGCCCGACGATGTACGACGAGAAGTCGATGCCACCCGCGGTGTACCCACCGACGAGGACAACGGCGCCGACGGAGTTCAACGCACTGCCTCGCAACCGGCTGACCACATCTCGTGTCGCCTGATCCTGCGCCGATGTTTTCGGGAATGCCAGCCATTGCCAAGTAGTGGGAGTGACGGGCGCACCTGTTGGTGTGACCATCTGCGCGCCGGGTGAAGCGAAGGCGATGCCGGGGTCGGCCTTCAGCACAGCGTCGACCGAGGCGGCGACCGCTGGAGTCATCTTCGGATCGTCGCTGACGAGCACCAACGGACCGTTGAAACCCGGACCGAATCCCTCGGATATGAGGTCGAAGGCTCGACGAGTGGTCTGGTCTGTCTTCAAGACCTCGGGATCTGTGAAGCCCATGCGAATCGACAGCAGCGGGAGCGCCAGCACGACAAGAGCGATTACCGCGGCGCCGAACGCGCGCCATGGCCGGTGCTGGATGACGCGGCTCCAGCGGTACCAGAACTGCTGCTCCCGGGGTTTCGGAACCCGGTGTCCCAGAGGACGGCGGAGCCTGTGCCCGAAGGGCAAGGTACTGGCGACCATGACCAGCACGGCCAACAACAGGGCGACACCGAGGGCTGGGCCGAGCTGCTTGGCGAACACACCGACCAGCGCAACGGCGACGAACACACCCGTGGCCACAGCGGCGGCCAACGATGTGTTGTCGATCTTGGTGCCGACGAAACCGAGCAACGCCGGCAGCAGCGTGAGCGACGCGAGCATCATCACCAGCACGGCGAGCGATCCTGAGATGGCCAGACCATTGACGAACTTGAGACCCATGGCCATCAGGCCGAGCAGCGAGATGACCACCGTGATGCCGGCGAACAGAACTGCCCGGCCGCTGGAGTCGAGGGTTTCGACGATCGCCCGTTCCGGGTCGAGGCCTTTGTGAATTCCCTCTCGATAGCGCGAGACGATAAAGAGCGAATAGTCGATACCGACACCGAGCCCGATCATCGCCGCCATCTGCGGTGAGAAGTCGGGCATCGAGAACCCGTGGCTGGCGATGCCGATGATTGCCGTGCCGATCCCGAGACCGAATACTGCCGTGCCGATAGGGAGGCCCATTGCCAGCACGGACCCGAATGCCAACAGCAGGATGATCACCGCGGCCAGGAGCCCGAGAAGTTCACTCTCAGGGAACTTGATGGCGTTGAATATCTGTCCGCCGTACTCGATCCTGAGACCCGGAACATCGACCTTTGCGCCGAGCGCCTTGATGTCCTTGGCGAGCTTCAGAAAGTCGGACTGGGAGCGCATGGCCACCGACACGTTGGCGAACGAGATCGGCTTGGTCTGGCTGTTGAACTGCGCGCCGGCAGGCTCGTAGGGGCTGACGACCCTGACGCCTGGGAGTTTGGCGACATCGGCCAACATGGCGGTCATCGCCGTCTTGACCGCCGGATCCTGCGTGCCCTGCGATGCGGTGAACACGATCTGAGCCGGCTGGCCGTCCTGCGTCTTGTCGCCGGCGCGAAGGAACGCATCCTGGACCTGTTTCGACTCACTATCGGGTTGGGTGAAGTCGGTGTGGTAGTCGGTGCCGATTGCCCCGCTCACGCCGTTCAGCACGATGAGCAGCGGTAGCCAGATTGCAAAGACCATGATCCACCGTTTGCGAAAGCTGAATCGAGCAAGACGAGCAAGCACGTGTGGACCCCTCCATATCATGCGACGACCAGTGGGCCGTCGTCGGATGCCTCGATCAGGACCCTACTCTGGGCGTTCCTGACCAGGGATGTGACTTTCGACTCGACCGCGTTGCCTCAGACCAAGATTGCCTACACCAAGATTGCCTACACCAAGATTGATGGCGAGGTCGGCTCCGGCTCCCGCTCGTGGCGGCCCTCGACGTTGACCCGCGGCAGCACCCGTTCGAGCCACTTCGG
>JANPGV010000131.1:0-25295 GCA_031424145.1 Ilumatobacteraceae bacterium | reverse complement strand
CCGACATGTTCCCTTCGCCGTTCGACTTCCTCTCCAAGCGCGAGTGGGAGTGGAAAGCCAAGGACCGGGCGACCTTTCTGGCCACCACCAAATCGCTCAGCGGTACACCAGGACGGCTGGCGCGCAGGATCTTCCATTCGATCGAAGGTCCTCATCAGATGACCAGCGTGCAGGCAGGCGACACCGAGGCCGTCCACAAGATCACGCTCGAGTGGGTCCACAAGCAGCAGTTGGTCCATGTCCACGGGCAGACCGACATCTTGACGCTCGGCATCCCCTACGTCTGCCCGTACAACCCCGACGGAGTGATGAACCCCGTGCTCGTGATGTGCATGGGACTGGGCTACCTGTTCAACATGTACCGCAACAAGCCGCTCGTCCGCGAGGGCGGGGTCATCATCATGACCCACCCGACCTACCGCGAGTTCCACCCCGTGCACCATCCGAGCTACATCGATTTCTTCGAGCAGGTGCTCGCCGACACGACCGACCCGGCGACGATGTCGCTCAAGTGGGAGAAGCAGTACGCCGAGGACGAGTGGTACCGCCACCTCTACCGCACCGGCAACGCATACCACGGCGTGCACCCGTTCTACGCGTGGTACTGGGGCGCTCATGGTTTGCAGCACGCTGGCAAGGTGATCATCGTCGGAGGTGATCCGCCAACGGTGCGACGGCTCGGCTTCACCCCCGCCTCGACCATGGACGACGCGTTCGAAATCGCCAGCGATGTTGTCGGTCGTGCGCCGACCATCAGTCACCTTCACGTACCAGCATTGCTCGTGGCAGACGTTCAATGAGCGAGCCGCGATGAGCAAGCGCACTGTGCCGTATTCACTCAGCGGTTTGCGACGAGCAACCCGGATTGGCGACGTCGCCAGCGCGACGCTGCAACGCGGGCTCAGACCGGTGCGCAACGTCGGGTTTCCGTATCGCAAGCCGAGCGTGCCGAAAGGTGTCGTCGTACCACCCGACCCCTCCAAGCTCGGCGCCAACTTCGAGACCGCCTGGGCGCGGCGCGGCCCGGCCAAGGCAACGCGCAAGGTGCTCACCAACGGTCCGCTGCGGTTGCTCGTGTACGGCCTCACACGTCCTGAGATCTACGGCGCCGATCGACTGGAAGACCTCAGGTTGCGCGACGAGACGCCTGCACTGATCTTCGCCCCGACGCACCACAGCCACCTCGACACGCCGCTGTCGATCATCGCCATCCCCGAGCCGTGGAGGTCGAAGCTCGTCGTAGCAGCCGCGGCTGACTACTTCTTCGACACCCGCTGGAAGGGTGTCATTGCTGCGCTCTCGCTCAATGCAATTCCCATCGACCGCGAGGTCACGGGCCGCAAGACCAGCGATCAGCTGAAACGCCTGATCGAGGATGGTTGGAGCCTGGTCATCTACCCGGAGGGCGGGCGTTCCCCGGACGGCTGGGGTCAAGAGTTCAAAGGTGGCGCCGCCTATCTGTCGTCACGCACCGGGGCGGCGGTCGTTCCGATGTTCATAGACGGCTCCGGCGCCATCTACGGCAAGGGGATGAAGCGTCCGAAGCCCGGCAAGACCAAGGTGGTCTTCGGATCTCCGATGCCGCCGATCGAGGGCGAATCGACCCGCCGCTTCAACGCCCGCATCGAGGCTGCTGTCACGACCCTCGGAGATGAGGCGTTGACCGACTTCTGGACATCGCGCCGTCGCCGCGCTACGGGAACGAGCCCGAAGTTGACCGGGCCCGACTACAACGGATGGCGACGGCAATGGGCACTGGCTGAGCACCGCAAGTTGGGTAAGGCCGGGGTGCGCCGCCGGCAGAAGCGTCGGTGGCCCGATCTCGGCTAGTCACGCTGGTTCAGGCACCGTCGCGTGCGGCGTGCAGCGCGGCCACGTCGATCTTCTTCATGCCGAGCATCGCCCTCATTGCCCGCTGGCCGGCTTCGTTGTTGGGATCGCTCAACAGGTCGCCCATGTCATCGGGAACGACTTGCCATGAGAGGCCGTACTTGTCCGTCACCCAGCCGCATTGGACTTCTTTGCCGCCCTCGGTGAGCTTGTCCCAGTAGTAGTCGATCTCGTCCTGGTCCTTGCAGTTGATGAGGAAGGAGACGGCCTCGTCGAACTTGAATTGGTCGCCTCCGTTGATAGCGGTGAACTCCTGGCCATCGAGCTCGAAGTCGACCGTCAGCACCGTGCCCGCAGGTCGCGGGCCGGCGTCTCCGTAGTACGAGATCTGCTTGATCTTGGAGTTCGGGAACACCGAGCAGTAGAACTCGGCGGCCTCCTCGCTCTCGAGATCGAACCAAAGGTTGGGGGTGATTCGTGGCATGCCACTCTCCTGTCACGACGTTTCCGGTCCGCCGACAGTACCAACTCTCACCCACAGCAAAATCGGCGCGCCCACACTCGGTGGTCACAGGGCACGCATGGCTTCGGCGATCTCTGCTGAGGTGCCGCCGGCCCTTGCCAGACCGTCGGCTATTCCGGCGATGTCGGCGGGCGGCTTGTTCTGGCTGAGCTTGCGTTTGGCCTGGACGGACGTGATCTGCAACTCGATGCCGACGATGGCCTTCAGCATCGACTCGATGTAATCCGGGGGAGCATCTCCCACCGCCCACTGGACGTCGAATTGCGATTCGTGGCGCTCCGTCAGCCGGGTAACGAGGGCGCGTTTCCACTCGGTCTCGTCGTGGGCCACGAATCGACCGCTGACGTGCACTGTTTCGTAGTTCCACGTTGGCACGACCCTGCCGTGCTCGGCCTTGGATGGGCTCCAGTTCGGTGAGACGTAGGCGTCCCGGCCCGTGAAGATGGCCAGCGCGTCAACTGTTGGTATCGACTCGGCCCATTGCCGGTTGGCGCGGGCAACGTGGCCGACCAGCGAGCCCAAGCTGCTGACGTCCGGCTCGTACAGCAAAGGAAGTGGCGTAGCGACGAGACCAGCATCGGTCATCGTCACCAGCTGAGCCAAGGGATGTTCGACGAAGAACCGTGCAATGAGCTCCGGATCCTCTTCGGCGAATGCGGCCGGCGTGTACATCGAGACCTCAGAGGAGATCGGCGAGCGCCGATTCCAACTTGGCCACGCGATCCTCGAGGTGGGCGATGCGGTCAGCCATGCTGCCCGACACGGATGCCGGCACCACTGCGGCCGGCCCAGCGACCGGCTCAACCTCCTCTGCGATCAGCTGCTGCCACCTCTGCTCCTTCTGACCCGTCTGGCGCTCCAACAGTTGCACGAGGCCGCTCTCGAGGAGGCCGTGCAGACACGCCTCGACTTCACCGGCCGAGTCGAAGGAGTGCAACCGTTCGGTGCGCGTTCGCAGTTCGGCCACCGTCTGCGGCCCCCGGACCAGTAATACAGCGACAACCGCGGCAGCGGGATCGTCGAGCTCGTACTTCTCAACCGCGACCTGTCGATACCGGGTGACACTGCGGCCGTGCGACGGATGGACGATCCGCAGCAAACCCTGAGTCTTCATCGCGGTGATGGAGGCGTCGACCTCGAAGTCGTCCAGCGCCATGATCGGGTCACGCGACGACGACTGGTTGCATGCTGACACCAGCGCGTTCATCGTCAATGGATACTGATCGGGAACGGTGCGTTCCTTCTCCATCAAGCAGCCGAGGACTCGGCCTTCGATCACGTTCAGCATGCCCTCGAACCTACCGCCTACCATGCTGGCGTGCTGCGCCTCCGCCAAGTCGTGATCGCCGCCCGTGATCTCGACACGACCGTCGAACGACTTTGCGCGGCACTCGACGTGCCCGTCTGCTTCACCGACCCGGGCGTTGCCGAGTTCGGTCTTGGAAATGCCCTGTTGTGCATCGGCGACCAGTTCATCGAGATCGTCTCACCCATCGCCGACGACACTGCCGCCGGGCGCCTGCTTGACCGACGTAACGCGGATGTGACCGCGTACATGGTGATGTTCGAAGTCGATGATCTCGATGCACGCATGGCGTCACTCACTGAGGCGAGGGTGCGCACCGTGTGGAGCGGCGACTACCCGATGATTCGTGGCAGGCATCTGCATCCCGGCGACATCGGCGGTGCAATCCTCAGCCTCGACCAGACGGACCCTCCAGGGTCGTGGATGTGGGGCGGACCGACGTGGACACCGCACACCCACAACAGCGTTGCCACATCGATCGCCGGGTACGTGATAGCGGCCGACAAGCCCGTCGACGTTTCGACGCTCTGGTCGTTGTTCGGATTGCTGCATTCGGTGAGATTCGTCGGCGGCACGACTTCCGAGATCGAACTGACTGCGACACATCGGAGCAACGTCGGCGCAATCGCCGTCACGCTGGACCAGGTGATGGTCCGCCTCGTCTGATCAGCGACGAGCTAGCACGAGGTCTTCGGCGGCGTCTTGATCTTCAGTCCTGGATAGAAGCTGGCGTAGCCGGCGGTGTTCGTGTTGGCGGCGTTGAGGGCATCGACGGTGGTGTTGAGCTTCTTGGCGACTTTGCCCAAGTAGTCCCCCGCAACGATGGTGTAATCACCCGATGCGCACGTCGATTGGTTACCGGCGATCGTCGTGGTGGTCTCGCTGGGCGGTGTGGTTGCGCCGCCGGACGTATCGGTGGTGACGGCGGCTGCGCCGGGCTCGGTCCAACCCGGCGGGATGATGATCGTGGCCCCGACGGCGGGGAACTCAGGGACCTGATTGCCGACCAACGTCCAACTATTGATGGACATCAGGTCGGTGAACTTGACCTTGAACTTGCGGGCGATGGTCGATGGCAGATCGCCGTTGGCGATCACGTAGCTGCCCTGCTCGGGGTGCACCGTGCCCGGGTTGGGGGATTGACCCGGAAGCGTCGTGGCAACAAGGGTGGTCGGTGTCTGGGTGACGGTGACGTAGTTGGTCGAGGTGAGATCGAGCGTCGTCGGGTCGGGTGACGAACCGTTGGCCGCGCCACACGAGGCCAAAACGGCAGCAGAGAGCGCCACGAGCAGGACGTTCGATTTCATACGAGCAGCCTACGCGCTGTTGCTACGCGAGTGGCCGCGTGGTCGGCGCGATGGGAGAGGGCAGCTGCGTCTCACCCATGAGCCAGGCATCGACACCTGCGGCGCACGACCGACCTTCGGCGATGGCCCAGACGATCAAACTCTGTCCTCTGCCCATGTCGCCTGCCACGAAAACACCGGGAACCGTGCTCATGAACCGAGCGTCGCGGCTGACGTTTCCTCGGTCGTCGAAGTTCACGCCGAGCATGTCGAGCCAGGTTCCCTTCTCCGGTCCGACGAAGCCCATCGCGAGGAACACGAAATCGGCAGGAAGTTCGCGCTCGCTGCCCTCGATCTTCTGGAAGCGACCGTCGACCATTTCGACCTCATGGAGCAGCAGCGCCCGCACCCGGGCGTTGCCATCGTCGACAAAGCGCTCGGTGTTGACGCTGAAAAGCCGATCACCGCCCTCCTCGTGGGCCGACGAAACGCGGTACACGAGGTTCCACTGCGGCCACGGGTTGGTGTCGGCGCGAAGGTCCGGCGGGCGCGGCAGGATCTCGAGTTGCGTCACGTTGGCAGCGCCTTGGCGATGCACGGTTCCGAGGCAATCGGCACCCGTGTCGCCTCCCCCGATGATGACGACGTGCTTGCCGCGCACGTCGATAGGTGATTCATCGATGTCACCTTCTTGAACCCTGTTGGCCAACGGCAAGTACTCCATCGCCTGATGGATCCCCAACAGCTCGCGACCCGGTATTGGCAGATCGCGCGCCGCAGTCGCGCCGCACGCCAGCACGATGGCGTCGTACGAGGCCAGCAGCACCTCGATGTCGATGCCGTCGCCCACCGTCGCCTTCGTTCGGAACTCGGTGCCCTCGGCCTCCATCTGAGCGATGCGCCTCGCCAGATGGCGCTTCTCCATCTTGAACTCGGGGATGCCGTAGCGCAGCAGCCCACCGATGCGATCAGCGCGTTCCAGCACAACGACCTCATGGCCAGCGCGCGTCAACTGCTGCGCCGCCGCCAGTCCCGCGGGGCCAGATCCGATGACGACTACCCGCTTGCCGGTCATGACGCTCGGCAGTTGTGGCTCGACCCAGCCCTCATCCCATGCCCGGTCGATGATCTCCACCTCGACCTGTTTGATGGTGACCGGATCGGCGTTGATCCCCAACACGCACGCTGCCTCGCACGGCGCCGGGCACAGCCGTCCGGTGAACTCGGGGAAGTTGTTGGTGGCGTGAAGACGATCGATGGCGTCACGCCAGTGTTCGCGATAGACGAGGTCGTTCCAGTCCGGGATCAGGTTGCCGAGCGGGCAGCCGTTGTTGCAGAAGGGGATTCCGCAGTCCATGCACCGGCCTGCCTGTATCTGCACCTTGTCGTACGGGAAGTCGTTGTAGACCTCCTTCCAGTCGCGCAGCCGCACGGGTACATCACGCCGCGACGGCATCTCGCGCTGCCACTTCAAGAACCCGGTGATCTCACCCACGAGCAGCCTCCATCACGCGGTCCAGGGTCTGCTGTTCGTCGAGACCGTCGATGTCGGCCTGCCTCATCACGTCGAGCACCCGCGCGTAGTCGATCGGCATCACCTTCTTGAAGTGGGTGATCTCGACGTCCCAGTCGGTCAGGATGGATGCCGCCACGGCCGACTCGGTGTACTCCGAGTGGGCTTGCACGGTGGCGCGAACGAAGTCGCGATCCTCATCGTCGAGATGTTGCAATTGCACCATCTCACCGTTCACCTTCGCGGCGAACACATTGAGTGGGTCGTAAACGTAGGCAATGCCACCACTCATGCCTGCGCCGAAGTTGCGTCCGGTCGGGCCGAGAACGACGACACGTCCGCCGGTCATGTACTCACAACCGTGGTCGCCGACGCCTTCGACGACCGCGGTGGCACCCGAGTTGCGAACGCAGAACCGTTCTCCCACGACACCTCGCAGGAAGATCTCGCCGCCAGTTGCGCCGTAACCGATGACGTTGCCGGCGATGGTGTGCTGCTCCGCCGCGAACACAGCGCGACGGTCGGGCCTGATCGCGACCCGCCCACCCGAAAGGCCCTTGGCGACGTAGTCGTTGGCATCGCCTTCGAGTCGCAGCGTGATCCCGGACGGCACGAAGGCACCGAAGCTCTGCCCGGCGGACCCACGGAAGGAGATGTCGATCGTCCCGTCGGGCAGCCCTGCGCCGCCGTACCGTTTCGTCACCGCATTGCCGAGCATGGTGCCGACCGTTCGGTTCACGTTGTGAATGGCGAACTCGAGTGAGACGTGTTCGCCGCGTTGGATCGCCGGCTTGCAGGCGGCCAGCAACTGCTGATCGAGGGCGTGCTCCAACGCGTGGTCCTGTGGCACCGATTGGTACATCGTCTGCCCGTACGGATTCGACGGGGCTTCCATGATCGGGCTGATGTCGAGGCCCTTCGCCTTCCAATGGGTGATCGCCTGTTTGGTGTCGAGCGCCTCGACGTGGCCGATCATCTCCTGCACGGTTCGGAACCCGAGTGCCGCCATGTGCTCGCGGACCTCTTCGGCGATGTACTCCATGAAGTTGACGACGAACTCGGGCTTGCCGCTGAACTTGGCGCGCAGCTCGGGGTTTTGCGTCGCGACACCGACCGGACACGTGTCGAGATGGCAGACGCGCATCATGACGCAGCCACTGACGACGAGCGGAGCGGTGGCGAAACCGAACTCCTCGGCACCGAGCAACGCGGCAATCACCACGTCGCGACCGGTCTTGAGCTGTCCGTCGGCCTGCACCACGATCCGGTCACGCAGGCCGTTCATCAGCAGCGTCTGTTGTGTCTCGGCGAGACCCAACTCCCACGGTGCTCCGGCGTGCTTCAGCGATGTCAGCGGACTGGCACCGGTACCGCCGTCGTGGCCGCTGATCAACACGACGTCTGCCTTGGCCTTGCTGACGCCGGCAGCGACGGTTCCGACACCGACCTCGGCGACCAGCTTCACGTTGACTCGCGCGTCGGGGTTCGAGTTCTTCAAGTCGTGGATCAGTTGCTTCAGATCCTCGATCGAATAGATGTCGTGGTGCGGCGGCGGACTGATCAGGCCGACGCCGGGTGTCGAGTAACGGGTAGCCGCGATCCACGGATAGACCTTGTGCCCGGGGAGTTGGCCGCCTTCGCCGGGCTTCGCGCCCTGCGCCATCTTGATCTGCAGATCGGTGGCGTTGACGAGGTACTCGCTGGTCACGCCGAAGCGACCGCTGGCGACCTGCTTGATGGCGCTGCGGCGTTGCGGATCGTAGAGACGGTCGCTGTCCTCGCCACCTTCGCCGGTGTTGCTCTTGGCGCCGATCGAGTTCATCGCGATGGCCAACGTCTCGTGCGCCTCGGCAGAGATCGAGCCGTAGCTCATCGCCCCCGTGGAGAACCGCTTGACGATCTCACTGACTGGCTCGACCTCGTCGATCGGAACCGCTTGGCGCGCGCCGAGCTTGAACTCGAACAGACCTCTCAGGGTCGCCAGCTTCTTGGCCTGGTCATCGACCAAAGCGGTGTACTGCTTGAAGATGTCGTAGCGCTTGGCACGAGTCGCATGCTGGAGCTTGAACACGGTCTCGGGGTTGAACAGGTGTACCTCGCCCTCGCGGCGCCACTGGTACTCGCCGCCGAGCTCGAGCTTGCGATGGGCACGCTCGGCGGGCCGCGGCGGATGCGCCACCTTGTGACGCGCCGCCACCTCGGCAGCCACCTCGTCGAGGCTGATGCCGCCGAGCCGGCTGACGGTGCCCGTGAAGTACTCGTCGACGAGCTCGTGACCGAGACCGATGGCCTCGAAGATCTGAGCCCCGGTGTAGCTGGCGACGGTGCTGACACCCATCTTGCTCATCACCTTCAGCACGCCCTTGCCGGCGGCCTTGACGTAGTTCTTGACGGCCTTGTGCGGGTCGAAATCGCCGAGCCCGTGCAAGTTCTCACGCACCATGTCTTCGATGGACTCGAACGCGAGGTACGGGTTGATCGCGCCTGCGCCGTAGCCGATCAGCAAGGCCATGTGATGCACCTCTCGCGCATCGCCGGACTCGACGATCAAGCCCACCATGGTGCGCTGCTTCTCGCGGATCAGGTGGTGATGCACTGCCGCCGTCAACAACAACGACGGAATCGGCGCGTAGACATCGTCGCTGTTGCGATCGCTGAGCACGACTATGCGGGCGCCGTTGATGATGGCCTTGCTGGTCTCGATCCGAATTGCGTCGAGAGCCCGCTTCAGTGCCAGTCCCCCACCGGCAACGCGGTAGAGACCACTGATGACGACAGCCGACAGCTCCGGGTAGGCGCCCGCTTCGCCAGGATCTGCGTCGTTGATGTGGATGATCTTCGCCAGCTCGTCGTTGTCGATGATCGGGAACGGCAGGGTCAGCTGACGGCAGCTCTCCGGCCCGGGACGCAGCAGGTTGGCCTCCGGTCCGACGGAACCGCCGACGGAGGTGACGACTTCCTCACGAATCGCGTCCAGTGGGGGATTCGTGACCTGGGCGAACAGTTGCTGGAAGTAGTCGAACAGCAACCGTGGCCGTTCGCTGAGCACTGCCAGTGGTGTATCGGTACCCATCGACCCGATCGGCTCGGCCCCAGCCTTTGCCATCGGAGCGACGATGATCTTGAGCTCCTCGTGGGTGTAGCCGAACACCTGTTGGCGGCGCAGGACGCTCTGGTGGCTGAACACCACATGCTCGCGCTCGGGCAACTCCTCGAGCTCGACCACGCCGTCGCTGAGCCACTCGGCGTAGGGCTGTGCCTCGGCCAGCGTGTGTTTGATCTCGTCGTCCTCGACGATCCGGCCCTGTGCGGTGTCGATGAGGAACATTCGACCTGGTTGCAACCGACCCTTGCGAACGATCTTGGCCGGGTCGATGTCGAGCACGCCGACCTCACTGGCCAGCACCACGAGGTCGTCGTCGGTCACCCAGTACCGGCTGGGCCGCAAACCGTTGCGGTCGAGCACCGCGCCGATCACGGTTCCGTCAGTGAAGGCGACGCTGGCCGGGCCGTCCCACGGTTCCATCAGGCACGAGTGGAATCGGTAGAACGCTCGCTTCGTCGCATCCATCGTGTCGTGGTTCTCCCACGCCTCCGGGATCATCATCAACATTGCATGCGGCAGGCTGCGACCAGCGAGGTGCAACAGCTCGAGGACCTCGTCGAAGGTTGCCGAGTCACTTCCACCGGGAGTGCAGATCGGGTAGGCGCGTTCCAGTCCTGGCAACACATCGCTGGCCAGCATCGACTCGCGCGTGCGCATCCAGTTGCGGTTGCCCTGCACGGTGTTGATCTCGCCGTTGTGGGCGATGTACCGGTAGGGGTGGGCCAGCGGCCACGAGGGGAACGTGTTGGTGCTGAACCGACTGTGCACCAGCACCAGCGCGCTCTCCACCCGCTCGTCTCCGAGATCGGGGAAGAACATCGCCAGTTGCGGCGTGGTCAGCATCCCCTTGTAGAGCAAAGTGCGGCTGCTCAGCGATGGGAAGTAGGTCTGCTGCTCGGGGTGCAACTCGTGCTCGATGCGCTTGCGAGCCACGAAGACCTTGCGATCGAGATCGATGTACGTCGCCCCAGCAGGGTCGCTGACGAAGAGTTGTTTGCAGATCGGCATCACTGCTCTCGCGCTGGCGCCCAGGCACTCGGGGTTCACCGGCACGTCGCGCCAACCGAGCACAGTGAGACCCTCGTCGCCGACGATCGTGCCGATTGCTTCCTGCGCCTTCTCGGCGTCGGTGACGTCGAGCGGCAAGAAGGCCAGGCCCACCGCATACGCACCGGCGGGCGGCAACTCGAAACCGGCAACCTCGCGCAGGAACCAGTCAGGGACCTGGATCAGGATGCCTGCGCCGTCGCCCGTGTCGGCTTCAGCTCCAGTTGCTCCTCGGTGTTGCAAGTTGCAGAGCGCGCCGAGACCCATGGTCACGATCGATCGGCTGGCTATGCCTTGCATGTTCGCGACGAACGACACGCCGCAGGCGTCGTGCTCGAACCGGGGGTCGTAGAGACCCTGCCGCGCGGGAGGACCCGCTTGAGGTTGATTGCGCATCTGTTTGGCTCCACGGAGTCGATATACGGCTAGGTGGCGCACGGGACGACGCTGGCCCGAACGGTGCAGGAATCGTACCGGTTCGGGTCCGGGTCGCGCCATTACCTTTGTATGACTGCTGAATGACCACTCCAGCGACGTCGCAGCGGGTACTGTTTGCACCCGGTGGCGGGTGGAGTCCCAACCGAAGGAGACTCCGATGTGCGAACAATGCGTCGGTGAAGATGCATTCCCGCGCCGCCGCTTCCTGCGACTGGCCGCTGCCGGCGCAGTGACTGCCGCCGCAGCAGCCTCGTTCGATGTTCCAACCGTCGCGGCAAAGCCGAAATCGGACGTCGGCACCACCGCCATCGGCCGCGTGCCTACTCCGACGATCATCACCCGCGCCCAGTGGGGAGCGGACGAATCGATCCGCGACAGTCGCATCATCGGCTGGGCACCGTTCCGCAAGATCGTCGTCCATCACACGGCGAGCCCCAACCGCGTCAAGGATCCTGCTTCGACGGTTCGCTTCGGATACGAGTTGCATGTCGTCGGCCGCGGGTTCACCGACATCGGCTACAACTTCCTGATCAGTCCCGACGGACAGATCTTCGAGGGCCGCCGCGCCCGCAAGTACGGCAACGGCGAACTGCACACGGGCGAGGATGGGGCGGGCAACGCCATCATCGGAGGTCACTCGAAGGGCCGCAACGCCGGAACGTGCGGGATCGCCCTGATCGGCAACTTCATGAAGACCGCGCCGTCGGCCGCCGCCATCGAGAGCCTCGTCCACCTCGCCGCGTGGGAAGCACAACGTCACAGGATCGATCCGCTCGGCAGCGACGAGTTCATCGCGACCGATTCGACCAAGTTGGTGTTTCCCAACATCGTCGGCCACCGTGGCATCGGCTCCACGCTGTGTCCCGGAAACAGGATGGCCGCGTCGATGCCCTGGCTGCGCAAACAGGTCGCTGCTCGTGTCGGTGCGTTCCCGGCGCGCAAGGCCGACATGCGCCGGCTGGCCTGGCTGATCAATCCCGACATCTGAGTCGCCGCCAGTCCCACGACCATGCCCTTGGATTACTCCGTCAGTGTGCATCAAACCCGTATGTGCGATAGACCTTGAGTACATGCTCCGATTACGGGGGGTTTGATTGTGACGACTGCGACGGAGTCCGTGTCCGGCTGGCTGAGCGGCTTTCAGGCGGCCCTGGACCGAGGAGACATCGACGGCGCGGCGGCGATGTTCGCCGAAGAGTCCTACTGGCGTGATCTGGTGTCGTTCACCTGGAACATCAAGACGCTCGAGGGCCGGCAGGGGATCGCAGACATGCTCCGCTCCCAACTCGAGGATGTGCAGCCGAGCGGCTTCGCCCTGGTGGGCGAAGCCAACGAGGCCGACGGGATCACCGACGGCTGGTTCAACTTCGAGACCGCGGTCGCTCGCGGTCATGGCCACATCCGGCTGAAGGGAAACGAATGCTGGACGCTGCTGACAACGATGGTCGAGCTCAAGGGGTATGAAGAGAAGCGCCTCACCGCACGTCCCAAGGGAGTCGAGCACGGCGCCGTCAAGGGTCGCGTGTCATGGTTGGAGCGAAAGCAGGCGGCTGAGTCGTCGCTCGGCTACGACGACCAGCCGTACTGCGTGATCGTCGGCGGCGGTCAAGGCGGTATCGCCCTCGGCGCTCGACTCAAGCAGCTCGACGTGCCGACGATCATCCTCGAGAAGAACTCGCGTCCGGGTGACTCATGGCGCCAGAGATACAAGGCCCTGTGCCTACACGACCCCGTGTGGTACGACCACCTGCCGTATGTCAAGTTCCCGGAGAACTGGCCCGTGTTCTCGCCCAAGGACAAGATCGCCGACTGGTTGGAGGCCTACACCAAGGTCATGGAGCTCAACTATTGGGGCGCCAGCGAGGCCACCCACGCCCAATACGACGAGGCTTCGGGAGAATGGACCGTCGACGTGGTCCGCCACCACGCCGACGGCACCGACGAGTCGGTGGTGCTCAAGCCGAAGCAGTTGGTGATGGCGACGGGCATGTCGGGCATGCCCAACGTCCCCGAGATCCCCGGCGCCGAGACGTTCATCGGCGAGATCCACCACTCCAGCGCGCACAAGGACAGCGCAACCTACAACGGTCGCAACTGCATCGTGCTCGGGTCGAACAACTCGGCCCACGACATCTGCGCCGCTCTGTGGGAGAACGGCGCCGACGTCACGATGATCCAGCGCTCTTCGACGCACATTGCCCGTTCCGAAACGCTGATGGAGCTCGGCCTCGGCGACCTTTACTCCGAACGGGCACTGGACAACGGCGTGACGACCGAGCTTGCCGATCTGATCTTCGCCTCCATCCCGTACCGGATCCTGCACACCTTCCAGATCCCGGTGTACGAAGAGATGGCACGGGTCGACGCCGACTTCTACCAGCGCCTGGAAAAGGCCGGGTTCATGCTCGACTGGGGCGAAGACGGCTCGGGCCTGTTCATGAAGTACCTTCGCCGCGGGTCCGGCTATTACATCGACGTCGGGGCGTCGGAATTAGTTGCCAACGGCGACGTCAAGCTACGCAGCGGCGTGAGCATCGCCGAGATCCGCCCGCGTTCGGTGGTGCTCACCGACGGGAGCGAACTCGAAGCCGACCTGATCGTCCTCGCGACCGGCTATTCCTCGATGAACGGTTGGGTCGCCCAGCTCATCTCCCAAGACATCGCCGACAAAGTCGGCAAGGTGTGGGGCCTGGGCTCGAACACCACCAAGGACCCCGGCCCGTGGGAAGGGGAAGAGCGCAACATGTGGAAGCCGACTCGGCAGGAGGGGCTGTGGTTCCACGGCGGCAACCTGCATCAATCTCGGCACTACAGCCAGTTCCTCTCCCTGCAGATCAAGGCCCGCATGGAGGGAATACCGACTCCGGTATACGGACTTGCCGAGGTGCACCACGTGAGCTGACCGCGCGCGTCAGACGCCGAGCTCGCCCTGGCGATAGTGAAGCCGGCACAACAACTCGTAGCGCACGACGTCGCCGAACAGTGGTTGGTCCCCTGCTGCGTCGGTGTCGCCGACCATGACGGTGTCGCCTTCGTACACGACTTCGCCGTTGACCACACGGGCGTTGTGCGTAGCCCTCGCCCCACACCAGCACCGCGCCTCGACCTGCATCGGCACACGCTCGTCGGCGATCTCGAGCATCCGCTTCGTGCCGTCGAACAGCTCGCCCCGAAAGTCGGTGATGAGCCCGAACGCGAAGACGTCGACGCCGAGATCGTCGACAGCCCGTCCAAGCTGATCGCATTGCTCCGTGGTGTAGAACTGCACCTCGTCGCAGACCATGTAGTGGATCGGCCAATGGTCGACCGCCAGCTTGTAGAGGTTGAGATCGGTGTCGACCTCGTTGGCCTCGGCGGCAACGCCGAGACGGCTGGTCACCTGGGCTCCTTCACGATCCAGCTTCGTCAACAGCAAGCCGTACAACTGACGACTGGCCAGGTTGTGATGGATCTGCAGCGCCATGGTGCTCTTGCCCGAACCCATGGTCCCGAAGTTGAAGCGCAAGGTCGCCATGGCGCCGCGACCATACCCTCAGCGGATGCCGCCCAGCATCCCTTGCACCCGCTCGATCGAGTCTGCCTGCTCGGCTGCCTTGTCGGGTCGGTATCGGCGAACGCGCGCGAACCGCAAGGCGACTCCGCCGGGATATCGCGTCGATCGCTGCACGCCATCCAGTGCAATCTCCACGACGAGCTCAGGCCGCACGTGGACGGTGTGGCCCTCCGTAGCGATCGCCCGCTGCTGGAGTTCCTCCGTCTGCCAGCGCAAGAGGTCGTCGGTCATCCCCTTGAAGGTCTTGCCAACCATCACGAAGCCATCGGTTCCCCGCGCGCCGAGGTGCAGGTTGCTGAGCCAACCGAGGCGCCGGCCGTGGCCCCACTCGGCTGCCAGCACGACGAGATCGAGCGTGTGCACTGGCTTGACCTTGCGCCACCCGGTCCCCCGCCGACCTGCTTCGTACGTCGAGTCGATTGCCTTGACCATGACACCCTCGTGGCCGGTGGCGACGGCGTTGGCGGCGAATGCCTCTGCTTCATCGGCGTCGGCGGTGACGATCGACGGGAGGCGAGCGGCGGCCGGTAGCAGCTGCTCGAGAGCGAATCTGCGGCTGCGGAGAGGTTCGTCGATCAGCGAGGAATCGTCGATGTGCAAGACGTCGAAGAAGTAGGCACCGGTCGTCGCCAAACCGCTCATCGTCTCTTGAAAGATCCGCGGCTGACCATCCTCGTCGATGCCGAGTGCCTCGCCGTCCAGCACTGCCGAGTGAGCCGGCACACGTCTGACGAGGTCGACCACCCCCGGCAGGCCCGCAGTGATGTCGTTGAGCCCACGGCTGAAGAGCCGGATCTCGTTCCCCTGCTTGTGCGCCTGCACTCGAATTCCGTCGAGCTTCCACTCGACGCTGGCCAGGCCGATCTCGCGCAGCGCGTCGGTGACGCTGGTGGACGTACCGGCCAGCATCGGTTGCACAGCGGTCAGAGGTGTGAGGCCCACCTCGAGCGACTGGCCGGTGAGTGCGAGGTGTGCGGCGTTGCTGAGGCTGCCCAGAAGCATCGCCGCCCTTCGTACGGCTGCAATCGGCTGACCGCTTGCCTTGGCTACGGCGTCTGCCACAACGCCTTCGTTCGCGCCCTGGCGCAGTTCGCCAGTCAGCACGTGGTAGAGGTGATCCTGCTCGGGCGCAGTCGCCGCTGCCCACAGCGCCCGCATTCTCCGCATGCGCTCACCCTGCGAGCCGCTGCCGCCGATCGCCGCGACCTGAGTCAGCGTGTCGTCGATCTCGTGAATCGTCAGTGACGAAACGCTGGCAGGCTCGACGTTCAGGTTCGAGACAGTGGCCCAGCCAACGCCAACACGGCCCTGGCGGGGCTCGCCGACGAGGAGGCCGACAGAGGGCACGATCTCGTCCGGAGGCGTCGACCGCAGCAACTCTGCAAGGGCGACCACCTTCTCGGAGCGCTTCGGAGTTGCCGCCGTCCGTTGCGAGGCCGCAACAAGGTCGCCGTACAGCATCGAGCTAGGTGGTCACTGGCCGAAGCTGAAGATCTGGCGAGACTTGAGCAGCTCGACGAACGAGTCCTCGTAGGCCTCGCCCGGCATCTCGCGCACCATCTGATCGAGTTGCAGCGCGTCGTCGCCGACGAGGATGCGCCACTCGTTGGCCCGCACCCCCGCGATGATCACTTGGGCCGCTTCCGCGGCGGTCATCGGTGCGTTGTCACGGAACATCTCACCGCGCAGTTGCATGCCGAGGCGGATGTCCTCGTCGCTCGCACCGCCGATGTCGATCCCGCCACGCTCCAACCTCG
The DNA here is from genome assembly GCA_031424145.1 of Ilumatobacteraceae bacterium. GTDB lineage: Bacteria > Actinomycetota > Acidimicrobiia > Acidimicrobiales > Ilumatobacteraceae > JAENVT01. The sequence continues at coordinate 8,936 of JANPGV010000131.1, read as the reverse complement.
TCCGAAGCTCGGCGATCTGTTCGGTGGTGAGCTCTTTCGGTTCGCGCCGGAGCACCTTGCCCGAGTTGATCACGATCGAGGTGCCGATGTGGCCGGGCATCACCACGGACGCGTGCAGGTGCGGTGCGTTGAGCCGAAAATCGGTGATCAACGCCTCGGTGAAACCCTTTACTGCAAACTTGGCTGCGCTGTAGGCGGTGTGGGGGATTCCGAGGCCTAGAGACGCCCAGAACCCGTTGACGCTGCTCGTGTTGACGACGTGCCCCTCGGCGCTGGCCAGCAACATCGGCATGAACGCTCGCGTGCACAGGTACACACCGCCCCAGCAGATGTTGAACGTCGTCTCCCAATCGCTGCGGTCGTCGAGCACGAAGCTGCCTCCGCCACCGATGCCGGCGTTGTTGAACAGCAGATTGATGTGGTCGGTCTCGTGTTCGCTCGCGACCGAGGCCGCGAACGAATTGACCGCCGATTCGTCCGAGACGTCGGCGACGAACGTGGTGACGCGGCCGCCGTCACCAACCTCGTCGCACATCGCCTTCGTCTCGGCAAGGTTCTCGGCGGAGACATCGCATGTTGCCACCTGACATCCGGCACGACTCAACTGCCGGACGAGCTCGCGTCCCATACCCGAGCCACCACCCGTGACGACAGCGATGCATCCCTCGAAGAGTTCCATCGTTCAAGGCTGCCAGATCCTCCCCTCACAGAAGGCATGGGGAGCATCTCGTGTCTAGGGTGTGCGAGGTGAGCGCAGAGCGGGTCGAGTACGACGAGTTCGGGCTCTTCCACGAGAACGCCGCTGAGTACGGGCTGCCCTACAGCGAGCCGCCCGTCGTGCGGCGGGAGTTGATCGATGTTGGCTCGGGCAGGAAGCTCAGCGCCCTCATCTGGGGCACCGGCGAACCGGAGCTCGTGTTTCTGCACGGTGGGTCGCAGAACGCGCACACCTGGGACACGGTCGCGATGGCGTTGCGGCCGAGGTCGCTGATCGCGATCGACCTACCCGGTCACGGTCATTCCGATGGTCCGAGCGAACACCAGCGCAGCGGCCACGGTCCTGTCGCGGCTGCCGAAGATGTGGCGGAGGTCATCCGGCCCCTGGCACCCAATGCCCGCTGTGTGATCGGCATGTCCTACGGCGGTCTCATCACGATTGCGCTCACCCAGATCGCGCCCGATCTCGTACGCAAGATCGTGCTTGTCGACGTGCTGCCCGGGCTCGATCCGGAACAGGCTCGCCACATCAGCGATTTCGTCAATGGGCCGGCAACCTTTCCGGACTTCGAGGAACTGCTGGCTCGTACGATCCAGTTCAACCCGACGCGCACCGTCTCATCCCTGCGGCGCGGCATCCTCCACAACGCAGTCCAGCTCGACGACGGCAGCTGGGCCTGGCGTCATTCTCGTTGGCGGATCCATTCGCAAAGCGACGAGACCACACCGCCGACCCCGCCGGAATCACCGATGTTCGAGGATCTGCTGGACACCCTCGGGCGCATCGAGGTCCCGTTGCTGCTCGCGCGGGGGATGCGACCGGATTCTGTCCTACGCGACGACGATGAAGCGGAGCTCCTCCGCCGCCTGCCGAAGGCGCAAGTCGTCCACTTCGAAAAGGCCGGTCACAGCATCCAAGGAAACATGCCCGTCGAGCTCGCCGCGACTATCGGCGCGTTCGTGGCTCAGCCGGCGGTGTAGGCCAACGCGTTGACGAAGAGTTCGTCGGCAGACATCCGCGCGCTCGCCCGGCTGAGGTTCTCACACGTGCTCAGCCGACTCGGACCGTGCCGGCGTCGCCGTCTACGTAGAGAATCGTCCCGTCGGTGACGGCCGTGATGGCAGGCACGCTGAGTACGGCGGGGATGCCAAGCTCGCGAGCGACGATCGCGGCGTGACTCTGCACGGCTCCGGTGTCGCACACGACAGCGGCCGCGGTGAGGAAGAGTGGTGTCCAGGAGGGGTCAGTGATCGCACAAACCAGGACCTCGCCCGGCTCGAGGCCACGTGGATCGTTCGGGTCGTGGATGATGCGCGCGGGACCGGATGCGCGCCCGCCACTGACGGCGATGCCCGAGAGCATCGAGCCCGCCGGTGGGGCCACAAGCTCGGCTTCGCCGCGTCGCGGCCAGGTCGTCGGGTCCGGGATGTGGCCCTCGAACCACTCCGGAGGTATGCGCTCGTCGAGGTAGCGATGGCGCTCGGCGCGGTCAGCGATCGTGTCGGCGAACTCGCCGGGGTCGGCGACGAACGCGGGCAGTTCGCTCGCAGTGACACAGAACGCGGTGCGAACGTCGGTTGGTCCGCCGCGTCGCGCCGCGCGTCGTACGAGCTCATGCAACACCAACCGGGCCCCCAGGTTCTCGAGGACGAGAACATCTTTCGCCCGCTCGCGCGCGATCGATCCCTGTCGAGAGACCCCAGCGCAACGCTGTGCCATCCAGCGCCAGTAGCGCGGTAAAAGTTCGACGGCTTCCGTGAGGGCGTCGTCAGCGTCGGCGGCGAGACGGCCGGCGATGGCCACGGGGTCGCGATCGGCGGGCGCACGCCGCAGCCGATCGATGAGCGCATAGACCGGTGTCGGATCCATGCCCCACGCTGGCGTCGCCAGTTCGTACTCGTCGTTGCCTCGGTGGCCGTGGTCGGCGAGGAAGGCATCGACGGCGGGCTTCAGTGGAGTGTCCTGCGTGCGGACCGCGATGTTGTCGAGTCCGTCATCGAAAGCAGCCGACACCGCCTCGTCACCCGCCACGAGGCGGCTGAGTGCCCACACCCGTTGCGCAAGCTGGGCCGAATCGACGTCGCCGGTCCCGCCCACGATGCGGTTGGCGATGCCGGCCGGCACTCGCGGGCGATCAAGGGCGCGATCAAGCAGACCTCGCGGCGCGGCAGCCAGCCCACTGAAGAACAACAGCCGCTTCATGCTGGCGCCCACACGTGGCGGGTACGTCTCCAACCACTCGAGCAGTTGTTCGTCGGAGGCAGCGCTCAGGTCGGGCATCGTCGTCAACCACGCCCGCGCGTCGACCCGAGCCTCGTCAAGAGGTTGCAGATCGGGTGAGCGCATCATCTTCAGCAAATAGCGAGTGAGTCGAAGTGATGCCCGCACGCTGCGATCACCCTTGGCGCGCCGGTAGGGCGGCATATTCGTCGTGCTACCCATGACCTGCTCGTCGGCATCGCTGGCCGTCATACCCAGCATTCGGACACCGAACAGCCGCATTGCAGAGCAATTCATGTAGAGGTAGCCACCGAACACCCCTGTGCCGACCGACGGACCGATGACCTCGTCAGCCCGCAGCACCCCCATTTCGACAAAGAGGTCGACCTGTCCCTTCTGAATCGCACCTCCGATCAACGTGCCGGTCAGCGCCGTCATCACGTGGGGAAAGACCTCGCCGACATTGCCGCGCGTGTACAGCGTGAAGCGTTCGTTAGGTTCATCGTCCGCTATCCAAATGCGGTGCACGACCAAGTGTTGCACGCGCCGATGGACAGGTCGGGCTGACTACATCGGCACCATCGACCCGACAGTGGCGTTTCGTCCCGTCAGAGGACCGATGCGGCGCGCACGACGAGGTCGCTCATCAGCTCGATGGACAGCAAGTCGCTGTTCAGTGCGAGGTCGTAGTGCGTGGGAAGTTCGTCGCCGACGCTATAGAAGCGTTTCAGGTAGGCGACTCGGTGGGCGTCGCTGTCGGCGATCGCTTTGGCAGCCTTCTTGTTGTCGAGTCCACCCGCCTGTGCGGCACGGCGAGTACGCGTTTCGGGTGACGCCGTTACGAGTACGCGCAGCACGTCGTCGCTCCCAGCCAGCGCATAAGAGGCGGCGTGCGACACGATCACGACGTCGCCTCGCTCGGCGGTCTCGTGGATCGACTTCTGAATCAGCGCCCTCAGGGACTTGGGGTCGGTTCCACCGCTCATGTCAAGTGCCCCTATGCCGGTAGTGGTCATAAGGCCGGCGGCGCCTCCGGCGACCGCGAGGTTCCTGGTCAGCCGGTCGATGACCTTCGTTCGTCGCTCGGCGTCGGCGAGCTCCTCGACGGAAACGCCATTCGCCTGCGCCGCCTGCTGCACGATCTCTTCATCGACCAACCGGTAACCCAAGCTGTCGGCAACCATTCGACCCACATCGCCGCCCCCCGCACCGAGAAGACGTGAGATGCAAATCACTCGTCGAGCCATCGGCGCAACGTATGCCCCGGCTGCTCGCCCAGTCAAGATAGCGATGGATGCAGCGAAGGCGAAGCGGCAAAGCCATGGCTAGGGAGTTGTGCGGTTGTGCGGAATCAACGAACGTGCTGTTGTGGAGTCTCGCCCTTCACGACCGGACCACCAACGACGTTCGATTCGTGCACGGTCTTGGGCTCATCGAGCGCAAGGCGGGCGATGGTCGGCACCTGGTTGACAAGCCGGTGGGCATGGCGCTGCGTGCCATCGGCAAGCGACGCGCCTCCCTCACCGGCGCCGCCGTCTCCGTCGCCGAACGCCTGGCGGCGTCGAAGGATCCCGCCGGTCGGCGAATCGGTCGCCCTGCACTCAACGAGCTTCGCCGCAGCACCCAGGCCTGAACGTCTCAGCACGTGGCGAGGGCCATGACCAGAACGAGCCACCGCGGTCGCGTTGTGTCGTACGGTTGCTCTTGTGCTCGAGAACTACTCCAGCGGGGCTCAGCGTGTCGTTTCACTGGCGACGATGGAGGCACGAACGCTCGATCATCCACGAGTTGGCACCGAGCATCTGCTTCTCGGACTGCTCTCGGACGACGACGGTGAGCCGGCTGACGTTTTGCGAGCGGCCGGTGTAAATCTCACAGCTGCGCGCCACAAGGTGGTCGAAGCGTTGGGAGCAGACGCTGGATCGCCGGGCAGCGAACCGTTGCCGTTCACGCCCCGGGCGCAGCGGGCGCTCGAACGGGCAGGCCGGTTCTCGCGCAAGGAACAAGAGCCAGAGGTGACCGCCGGGCACGTTCTCCGCGGCGTGCTCGACGTCGAAGGACTGGCCTGTCAGGTGCTCCGAGGGCTCGGCGTGGACATCGTCCAGATTCGCGACGCCGTTGTCACCACTCGCGCCCACGTTCCTGTTGCGCTCGCCGACGACCAGCCTTCGGTCGATCTCTACGCCGGGATCTACGTCAGCGCCTACGAAACCGCGAAGGCCTGGTATGTACGGGTCTTCGGCACCGAGCCGGCGTTCCTCCCGTCTGAGACCGAGGCCGTGTGGGAACTGGCCGCTCAGCGGTCGATCTACATCCAGCAGAACACCGAGCACGCTGGCCACGCCGTCCACACGATCCTCGTCGATGATCTTGATGCTCTAGTTGCCCGGATCGCCGAACGAGGGATCGAACCCGCCCACCGAGAGAAGTACAAAAACGGCATGCGGAAGGTGACATACCACGACCCCGACGGCAACGAGATCGGCTTCGGAGGTGCTCCTCTCGCAGCCGAGTGAGGCGGATAAGTACCCGCTGAAGTTCCTTCGCGGGTGAGGTCGATTCGGGCCGACTGCGTTCGATTTAGCGAGCGGCGCCGATCGCACCGCACCACAATCACAGAAAGGTCAAGCATCGTGACGAATCCCGAGCCCATCGACACCGTCAATCTCGACCAGTATGGTCACGAGCCGCTCCGCGACGGCGTGAGTCAGGCTCGCCTGGCGGTGTCTGTCGCCTCCACGGTCCGTCGCGTGCACCCACCTAGCACCAGGAGTTCGACGGTCTCCGCGAGCGAAAGCTCGATAGATCGCGCTTTATCTCGCGGAAACGCCGGAACCTCGCACATCCCGTGCCCTTGTTCTACGCGCATACCCGTACGAGCGCGTACGTTCGGATCGACGAGCATCATCAGCTGCAGCCGCTCGTTGAACCGCAGCTGGGGCAGGCGTGGCACGAGCCGGCGCGGATCATCTGCACGCCACATTGCATGCACATCGGCGAATCACTTGCGCGAGGGCTTGCGGTTGGTACGGCCGCCGGGCGAACGATGCCACCCGGGTTGGTGATGTCGTTGTTGGGTGCCGTTGGCGCGACCCCGAGCTCGAGCTGCGTCATCAGGTCGCCGGCTGATGGCAAACTCTTCGGATCGGACGCGATCTCGGTGCCCGTGCGGGTCTCGATGACGCTCTCTTCGACGCCGGGAAGCGTGGGCTGCAACCGCTCGTCGACCGAGAAGATGCCGAGCTCGGCGCGCTCGTCGTAGGTCAAGTACTCGAGTGCGAGGCGACGGAAGAGATAGTCCATGATCGACGAGGCGAAACGGATGTCGGGATCGTCGGTCATGCCGGCCGGCTCGAAGCGCATGTTGGTGAAGGCTTCGACGAAGGCCCGCATCGGCACGCCGTACTGCAAGCCGTAGCTGATGCTCTTGGCGAACGCGTCCATGATTCCGCTGAGTGTCGAGCCCTGCTTCGAGACCGTGAGGAAGATCTCGCCGGGACGACCGTCGGCGTACTCGCCGATGTTGGCGAAGCCCTTGCAGTCGGCCACGCGGAACTCGAACGTGCGCGCATTGCGGGTTCTCGGCAGCTTCTGACGAACCGGCTGATGGACGATCTTCTCGACAATGCGCTCGACGGTCTGCGTCGCGGCCATCGACGTCGGTGTGTCGACACCCTCGCCATCCTTCTTGCCCGTCGACAACGGCTGGCCGACTTTGCAGTTGTCGCGGTACACAGCGACCGCCTTCAAGCCGAGCTGCCACGACAGCAGATGCAAAGCCTCGATGTCTTCGATGGACGCCTCTTCAGGCATGTTGACCGTCTTCGAGATGGCACCGGACAGGAACGGCTGGGTGGCACCCATCATCCGTACGTGACCTTCGTAGTGGATGGTGTTGTCGCCCATGGAGCAGGCGAACACCGGCACATGTTCTGCGGACAGGTGCGGCGCACCGACGATGGTCTTCTCGCGGTCGATGTAGGTGACGATGTCGTCGGTCTGAGCCGTCGTGTAGCCGAGCTTGCGCAGCGCACGCGGCACGGTCTGGTTGACGATCTGCATGTTGCCGCCGCCGACCAGCTTCTTGAACTTCACCAAACCGAGATCGGGCTCGATACCGGTCGTGTCGCAATCCATCATCAATCCGATGGTTCCAGTGGGAGCGAGGACGGAAGCCTGGCTGTTGCGCACCCCGTACTCTTCGCCGTCGCGCACAGCCACTTCCCATGCGTGCTGACTGGCAGCCATCACCTCGGTCGGTACCGCATCCGCGCCCTCGATCTGGTAGCTGGCATCGCGGTGCATGCGCAGCACGTTGAGCATGTACCGCTCGTTGTCGGCGAAGCCGGCGAAGGAACCCATTCGACTTGCAGTCTTCGCGCTGGTTGCATAGGCATGACCCGTCATCAGCGAGGTGAGCGCCGCTGCCCAGGCACGGCCTTCGACCGAGTCGTACGGCAGGCCCAGCGCCATCAACAGTGCGCCGAGGTTGGCGTATCCGATGCCGAGTTGGCGGAACTGCCGACTGGTCTCGGCGATCTTCTCGGTCGGGTAGTCGGCGCGACCAACGAGGATCTCTTGTGCGGTGAAGATGACCTCGATGGTGTGCATGTAGGACTCGACGTCGAAGTTGCCTTCCTCGTCGAGGTAGTGCAACAGGTTGATCGAGGCCAGGTTGCACGCCGAGTTGTCGAGGTGCATGTACTCGCTGCACGGATTGGAACCGTTGATTCGGCCCGTCGCGTGAGCGGTGTGCCACTTGTTGATCGTCGTGTCGAACTGCAGGCCGGGATCGGCGCACTCCCACGATGCTGTCGCCAGCTCGCGCCACAGGTCGCGGGCCCGAACGGTTCGAACGACAGAACCATCCTTCACCGCGTAGAGGTTCCAATCGGTGTCGTCGATGACGGCCTGCATGAACTCGTCGCTGACGCGGACCGAGTTGTTGGCGTTCTGGTACTGGATGCTGAAGCTGTCGGATCCGTCGAGATCCATGTCGAAGCCGGCGTCGCGCAGGACGCGCGCCTTGCGCTCTTCCTTCGCCTTGCACCACACGAACTCTTCGATGTCGGGATGATCGACGTTGAGGATGACCATCTTCGCGGCCCGACGGGTCTTGCCACCGCTCTTGATCGTTCCGGCCGAAGCATCGGCTCCGCGCATGAAGCTGACCGGACCGCTGGCCGTGCCACCACCGTTGAGCAGCTCGTAGCTGGACCGGATGTTGGACAGGTTGATGCCGGATCCCGAGCCACCCTTGAAGATGACACCCTCTTCTCGATACCAGTTGAGGATGCCGTCCATCGTGTCTTCGACGGCGAGGATGAAGCACGCGCTGGCCTGCTGCGGCACACCCTTGACGCCGATGTTGAACCACACCGGGCTGTTGAACGCGGCTCGTTGCGTGACGAGGATGTACTTCAACTCGTCATTGAAGGCCTCGACCTCGTGCGGGTTGACGAAGTAGCCGCCATCGACACCCCAACGCGAGATGGTGTCTGCGACACGGTCGATGACCTGGCGCAGCGACGACTCGCGCTGCGGTGTGCCGAGCGTGCCGCGGAAGTACTTCTGGGCGACGATGTTGGTGGCGTTGAGGGACCAACTGACCGGGAACTCGACGCCGAGTTGCTCGAACGCGACGGTGCCGTCTTTCCAGTTGGTGATCCGCGAGTCGCGGCGCTCCCACTGGACCTGGTCGTACGGGCGCACGCCGGGCGAGGTGAAATGACGGGTGATCCCGATGGCCAGACGTTCCGGCGCCAGTGACATGTGGAGCTCCTTTGGGAGTCGTTGAGACGGTATCGATTCAGGTGGATGAACCACAAGATGTGGTGGCGAAGGCGTCCCACTGCCTTGGCCCGCCACAAGCTGTTGTGAGATTACAGCACTGTAGTTACACGTGTGTCAATGCTATCGATGACATTCGGCAAGAAAGATTCTGGAAGAACCTTTCTTGCCGACTAGCCAGCGGCGGTGCGAGGTCGCAGGTTTAGAG
>JANPGV010000130.1:0-6709 GCA_031424145.1 Ilumatobacteraceae bacterium | reverse complement strand
CCTTCGGGTTGTGCACGTAGATCACACCGAGGTTGCGCCCGCGGAGCGCTGCGGAGCAGTCGGCTCTGAAGTAGATCGTGATGCTGCGCGACAACAGCCCGTGGCCTTTCATCTTGATGCCAAGGCTCTCGCGGATCGGGCTCCGGTTGCCGTCACAAGCGACCATGTACCGCGCCCGGATTCGCTGCTCGCTGCCGTCGTTGACATTGCGGACCGTCGCCGTGACACCTTCGTCGTCCTGCTCGTAGCCGACCAGTTCGGTCGAGTACTGGAATCGTGCGCCGAACTCGCGAGCGCGCTGCAGGAGGATGGGCTCGAGCACCTGCTGCGGCATGAACAACCGGCGCGCCGGGCTGACATCTTCGACTCCGCCGTTGATGTTCGGGATGTAGTTGGCGATCTCCCGGCCGGCCAGCGTCTCCACGGCATTCAGCCCGCCATCGGGGTCGTAGAGCTCCAGGGCGGCCGCACGCACCCGATCCGCGATCCCGGCCACCCGCATCAGCTCGATGGTGCGCAATTGGAAGTAGCCGGCCCGGGGGTGGATGGCGGTGCCGTGATGCTTCTCCACCGACAGGACCTCGACCCCGTGCTGGGCCAGGAACATCGAAGTGGCCAGCCCGACCATGCTGCCACCGATCACGAGCACTGGAACATCGATATCTGCGGCTGAATCTGGAACTGAATCTGCTACTGAATCCGACGTTGACATCGCGACAAACCCCCGGTTGAAAATGTGAGTTACGTTTTCTTGATTGTGACGAACGATCCGGGTCGTGTCTTTCAAAAAACGGACATCGTTGATCACTTTCGCGACACCCCGGGCGAGTTCCCGCTCGACGAGACGCACGGGATCGCGCTGTGGCCAAAGCACCGCCTGCTGGCCGACTCACGAGGATTGGGATGGCACGACGCGTATACCTCCTTGGCCACCGAAGCGCCGTGGCAGAAGACCCTTCGCGCCGTGCCTCACTATTGCATCGCCTACTGCACCAATCGTGCAGCGGCCGTCACTCGTGTGATCGACGACGATCGCCGCACCGACTCCGTCGAGCTGCGGCCGCGACACTTCGGGGTCGTGCCCGCAAACCAAACGTCGTCGTGGCGGCTCACCGGGGCCCCCGACATCCAGCTCGTCTACCTCCATCGCCGCATGGTCGACCAGATCGCCGAGGAGCACTTCGGGTTGGACACATCCCGCGTCGACCTACTTCCTCAGCTCGGCTTCAGCGATGGTCTGCTCGAGCAGTTGGTGCTCGCATTGCTGGAGACGGCACGCAATGACGCGACCAACCCGTCCGATGGCATCTACGCGGATCACCTCGTGCGGATGATCACCATGCACCTCTTGCGGTATCACTCGACGCGCAGGGAGTCGATCTCGACCGTCGATCGCGTGGCCGACGCGACCAGCGCCCGAATGAGCCACGTGCGCGATTTCATCGAGTCCGCTCTCGACGAGGATCTGGCACTGGAGCGACTCGCCAGCGAAGCCGGAATCGCGGCGCACGCGTTCTCCGCTGCGTTCGCCAAGGCGTTCGGCATGCCGCCGTACCGCTACGTGATCCTGCGACGCATCGAACGGGCCAAGAGGCTGCTTCGTCACACGGATCTGCCGATCTCCCGCATTGCCTGCGAGACGGGCTTTGCCAGCCAGAGCCACCTGGCATCCACCTTCAGGCGCTCTGTCGGTGAATCCCCCGGCGCCTACCGACGGTTGCTGCCCGGCTGATCTTGCTGACCTGGCTGCGCGGCCAGAGGATCGGGCCGGCGGATCCAGGCATCGGGATCGTTGAGCAGGGCAGCCACCGCTGAGGGCAGCGTCCCTGCGACGAGATCGGCGATGGTGACCTTCTCCATCACCGATCGCAAAGCCGCACGAACGGCGATCCACAGCTCCCTGGTGGGCGCAGCGACACCGGGCGGCCCGAACAGTTCCGGCGACAACCCGTGCACGTCGGCCAGCGGACCGTCGATCACGCGGGCGATGTCGGCCACGGTGATGTCTGCCGGCGACACGGCCAGCCAGTAGCCGCCTGCGTAGCCCCTGCCGCTTCGTACCAGCTCTGCACGACGGAGCTCAGCGAGCAGCTGAGCGAGAAATCGTGAGGGAATCCCCTGGCTGGCGGCTATCTCATCAGCCTTGACGGGGCGACCGGCGGGTTCGGCAGCGGCGAGCTCGACCATTGCCCGCAACGCGTAGTCGAGGCTGGCACTGACTCTCATGGGTGGCTCATGGGCGCTGGTTCATCGTCCTTGTGACGGACGGCCTGACGTGCCGGCTTGACGATCGTTCACCTTTCACAGCATACTGCTGGGAAAGATTCCCGACTAAGTAGATCAGCTTTATCGGAATGGCCGCCACCCACATTCGAGAGGACCCCATGCGACCAGCCCAATCCCCCCACCGAGCCCGCAGCCGACGAGGCGTTGCGCTGACCGCCCTGGTCTCACTGACCGGGCTGATCGCGTTGACCGCATGCAGTTCGGCGAACGCCGACCCGGCCACGAACCTCTCGCTAGTCGCCTACTCGACGCCGCAAGCGGCGTACGAGAAGATCATCACCGCGTTCAATGCGACCAGCCAGGGCAAGAACGTCACGTTCACCAAATCGTTCGGAGCATCCGGCGACCAGAGCCGAGCGGTCGTCAGCGGCCTCGAGGCCGACTACGTCGGCTTCTCGTTGGAGCCCGACGTCACCAGGCTGGTGAAAGAAGGTCTGGTTGCGGCTGACTGGAACAAGGACAAGTACGCCGGCAACGTGACCGACTCGGTCGTCGTGCTGGTCGTGCGCAAGGGCAATCCGAAGAAGATCACGGGCTGGGCCGATCTCACCAAGCCGGGTGTCGAGGTGATCACGGCCAACCCCTTCACGTCGGGCGGGGCACGCTGGAACGTGATGGCCGCCTACGGCCAGATCATCGAGGGTGGTGGCACAGAGGCCGACGGCGTCGCCTACCTCAAGGGGCTGTTCAAGAACGTGCCGGTGCAGGATGACAGCGCCCGCAAGTCGCTGCAGACCTTCACATCGGGCAAAGGCGACGTGTTGCTGGCCTACGAGAACGAAGCCATCTTCGCCCAGCAGAACGGCCAGGCCATCGACTACATCGTTCCCGACTCGACGATCCTGATCGAGAACCCCGTGGCCGTCACCGCCTCGACGAAGCATCCACAACAGGCAAAGGCGTTCCTCGACTTCGTGCGCACTCCCGAGGCGCAGAGGATCTTCGCCGAGAACGGATACCGCCCCGTCATCGACGGGGTCGACAGTCCGTTCGACTTCCCGACGCCGAGTGGATTGTTCAACATCACCGACCTGGGTGGATGGACAGACGTGACGAAGAAGTTCTTCGATCCGAAGGCCGGAATCATGGCCGACGTCGAGACAGGAATCGGGGTATCGGTTGGCTGACGCGACGACGACGTTGCGTCGGCCGCTCTACGCGAGACGGGGCGGGCTCGGCAGGCTGAACACCGGCACGGCGTTCGGTGTCGGCCTTGCGACGCTGTGGCTCAGCCTGCTCGTGCTGATCCCGCTGGGCGCCGTCGTCTGGCGCGGGCAGAAAAATGGATTCGGGGCGTTCTGGGACGCGGCGTCGACGCCTGAAGCAGCGGCGGCGATCCGCCTCACGGTCGCCAGTGCCTTTGTCGTAGCGTTCGTCAACGCGGTGCTCGGCACCTTGATCGCCTGGGTCCTGGTCCGCGACGACTTCCGCGGCAAGCGGGTGGTGGACGCCCTGATCGACCTGCCGTTCGCCTTGCCGACGATCGTCGCCGGATTGGTGCTCCTCACGCTGTACGGAGTCAACAGCCCCGTGGGTCTGGAGCTCGCCTACACGCGCGCCGGTGTCGTCGTCGCTCTGCTTTTCGTCACGCTGCCGTTCGTCGTCCGCACCGTGCAGCCCGTGCTGCTCGAGATGGACGTCGAGATGGAACAGGCGGCCGCGTCCCTGGGTGCCGGAAGGCTGACCACGTTCCGGCGGATCGTGCTGCCGAACCTGCTGCCGGCGATCTCGGCCGGTACCGCGCTTGCGTTCGCCAGGGCGATCAGTGAGTTCGGGTCGACAGTTCTCATCTCCGGCAACCTGCCGTTCAAGACCCAAGTTGCGTCGGTTCACATCTTCGGCCAGATCGAGACCGACAACACCGTCGGGGCGGCCGCGGTCGCGACAGTGCTGCTGGTCATCGCGCTCTTCGTCCTGATCGGCCTCGACCTCCTGCAACGTTGGGCGGCGCGCCATGCATGACGCCACCGCTGCTCTCGCTGCAGCGCCCGCCACACGACCGCCGACACGACCCTCAACACGACCCTCAACACAGCCCAGCACGGCGAGAACCACCGGCGCGTCGAGATACGTCATGCGGATCGTTGGGCTCGGATACCTCATCGTGCTCGTCGGCATCCCCGTCGGTCTGATCTTCTGGCGCGCGTTCGAACACGGAGTCAGCCCGGTGATCGATGCGCTCACGGATCCATCGGTCGTCCACGCGTTCAGGGTCACAGCCATTGTCGCGTTCTGGGCAGTGCTGTTGAACACGGTGTTCGGCGTGGGTGTCGCCGTCCTGCTCGTGCGCCATCGCTTCCCCGGCCGCCGCCTGCTCAGCGTGCTCATCGACCTGCCTATTGCCGTGTCGCCCGTCGTCGTCGGTCTTGCTCTGATCCTGGTGTACGGACGGTTCGCACCGGTCGGCGGCTGGCTCGAGGGCCACGGGATCAGGGTGATCTTCGCCTACCCCGGGATGGTGCTGGCGACGATGTTCGTGTCGCTGCCCCTCGTCGTGCGCGAGGTGGCTCCCGTTCTCGAGGAGATCGGCACCGAGCAGGAGCAGGCGGCATGGACGTTGGGGGCAAACCGCGTGCAGACCTTCCGCAGGGTCACGCTGCCGGCCATTCGCTGGGCACTCGCCTACGGCGTGGTGCTGACGCTGGCCAGGTCGCTCGGCGAGTACGGAGCAGTCGCGGTGGTGTCGGGCCGTTTGATCGACAAGACACAGACTGCAACGTTGGTGGTCGAGGAACGGTTTCAGAACTTCGATCAGACGACCGCATACGCCGTCTCGGTGACGCTCGCGATCGTCGCCATCTTGATTCTCGTGTTGATCAATGTCCTACGGCCGAAGGAGCACAGCTGATGGGTATCCGCGCCCAAAACGTCGTCAAGAGGTTCGGTGATTTCGTCGCCCTCGACGACGTGTCCGTCGACATCCCCACCGGGTCGCTGACCGCGCTGCTCGGGCCTAGCGGGGGTGGCAAATCGACGTTGCTGCGAATCATCGCCGGTCTCGAGCAACCGGACTCCGGCTCGATCGAGATCGCCGGCGAGGACTCCACATCGCTGCCTCCGCAACGACGCAACGTCGGCTTCGTGTTCCAGCACTACGCCGCGTTCAAGCACATGACGGTACGCGGCAACGTCGCGTTCGGGCTCGAGATACGCAAGCGACCCAAGCGCGAGGTCGAGGCCCGCGTAGACGAGTTGCTCGCCCTCGTACACCTCTCCCAGTTTGCCGACCGGTACCCGTCGCAACTGTCCGGCGGCCAGCGACAGCGAATGGCTCTTGCCAGAGCGCTGGCGGTCGAGCCCCAGGTCCTGCTGCTCGACGAACCGTTCGGCGCCCTCGACGCGAAGGTGCGCAAAGAGCTGCGCGATTGGCTGCGCCGGCTGCACGACGAAGTGCACGTCACCACCGTGTTCGTCACGCACGATCAGGAAGAGGCGATGGAAGTGGCTGACGAGATCGTCGTCATCAACAACGGAGCGGTGGAGCAGATCGGCACTCCCGATGAGCTGTACGACAAGCCGGTCAACGACTTCGTGATGAACTTCCTCGGTCCGGTCACAACACTGGGCGGTGCCGCGGTACGACCACACGACATCGAGATCCTCACCCACGATGCTCCCGCTGCTGTTCCCGCCACCGTCTTGCGGCTCGTGAGGCTCGGTTTCGAAGTTCGTGTCGATGCGCTCGCAGGCGACCAGGAGGTCTGGGTGCAGATCTCGCGCGGCGAAGCGGATCGCCTCGATCTGTGGCCGGGCGACGAGGTCTTCCTTCGCCCCGCCGCAGTCCGAGGCGACCTCGTCCCAGCGTTGAGCTGACCTCTGACACCGAGCAGGCGACGCCGGGCAGTCGACCACGCGAAACTCCGGCGTGGGCGCGCGCCGGTCCGCGTACGCTGCGGCGCATGCCTGCTCCAATCCTTCCCTCGGCCGGCCTCGGCCTGGGGTGGCGACCGATCTCTCTCGACGACATCGACATCTGGCACGAACTTGTACACGTCATTGATGCCCACGATGAGCCGGATCAGCGACCGGACCGCGACGACCTCATCGAGGAGCTGACCAACGGATCGCACAAGATTCCCGCGCGCGATTCGTTGTTGGGGTTCGATGGCGAAGGCGTGGCAAGGGCGTTTGGACATGTCGACCTGCTTCCGGGCAAGACGTTGCGCCGCGTGTTCCTGTGGGGCGGAGTGCATCCGTCCTGGCGTCAGCGGGGCATCGGCCGCGAGGTCCTGTGCTGGCAGACCGAGCGAGCACGCGAAGCCATCTCGGAGCAAGAAGCCGGTGAGGGCGCGAACGCTCGGGAACTGCCATGGCGGATCGGGGTCTTCCACGAGGAGAAGCTGGTCGATCGCAACAAACTGTGCGAGGCCGCCGGGTTCACCGCCATCCGCTGGTTCCACAACATGGTCCGACCTTTCCTGGA
>JANPGV010000129.1:0-2231 GCA_031424145.1 Ilumatobacteraceae bacterium | reverse complement strand
CGCCTACGATCTCGAGGCCGCCAAGCAGCAGATCCGTGGCACGGCTCGCTCGATGGGCCTCAAGGTCTCATAACCGACGGTTCACAACAACCCGTCACATCAAAACATCGCAACTTCGCTCGACCGGGACGACCTCGCCCGACGGCGCTACCACTGAGGGAGACAGACAATGTCAGGAAAGAAGTTCGTAGATTCGGTCAAGGCGTTCGACCGAGATCAGCTGTTCACGCCGACCGAGGCAGTGACGCTGGCCAAGTCGCTGGCGAAGGCCAAGTTCGACGAGGGTGTCGACATCGCCATCCGCCTCGGCGTCGACCCGCGCAAGGCGGATCAGATGGTTCGTGGCACAGTCGCCCTGCCCGAAGGCACCGGCAAGAACATCAGAGTCGCCGTGTTCGCTTCGGGTGAGGCAGCACAAGAAGCACGTGACGCCGGTGCCGATATCGTCGGCGCCGACGATCTGGCCGAAGCGATCCAGAAGGGCAACATGGACTTCGATCTGGCCATCGCTACGCCCGACATGATGCCCCTGGTCGGACGTCTCGGCCGTGTGTTGGGCCCGCGTGGCCTGATGCCGAACCCGAAGACCGGCACGGTCACTCAAGACGTCGGCCGTGCGGTCGCCGAGTTCAAGGGCGGCAAGGTCGAATACCGCACCGATCGTTACGGCAACGTGCACGTCACCATCGGCAAGGCCAGCTTCGAGTCGACCGCGTTGGAGCGAAACTTCCGTGCCGTGCTCGACGAACTGCAGCGAGCCAAGCCGGCATCCGCGAAGGGTCGGTACCTCCGCAAGATCTCGGTGTCGTCAACGATGGGCCCCGGGATCAAGGTCGACACGACGCGCCTGCGCCCCGAGGTCGGCCACCCGGACCATCGGCCGTAACGCACCGGCGAAATCGCCGGTAGTCTTGCCGCACAATTCAAAGCAATCGCTCGCCAAAGACCGCTGGTCCCTCCGGGGATAATGGGCTCGCCCACCAGCCGAGGTGAACACGTGATCGGATCGTCAGGCATTCGTGCTCTCGCTCCTCGCGGTGTTCGCTGCAAAGCGAGTCCCCGAGTAGAAGCGAGAGGAGGTGTACATGACAACTGAGAACCCCCGTGCCGAGAAAGTCGCCGTGGTCGACGAGGTTTCCGCCAAGCTCACTGCAGCTGACGCGGCGATCATCACCGAGTACCGCGGCATGAGCGTTGGCCAGCTCGCGACCTTGCGTCGTCAACTGCGCAACAGCGGCGGCGAGTACAAGGTGTACAAGAACACATTGGCTCGCTTCGGCGCCGAGAAGGCTGGCATCGACGGTCTCGTCGAGTTGCTTGTCGGACCCAGTGCCATCACGTTCATCAGCGGCGATGCCGCCGGCGTCGCCAAGGCGCTGAAAGACGCGGCGAAGACCAACCCGTTCCTGATCATCAAGGGTGGGGCGATGGGCGGCAAGTCGATGTCGGCAAAGGACATCGAAGGTCTCGCCGATCTGCCCAGCCGCGAGGTGCTGCTGGCAATGCTGGCCGGCGCCTTCCAAGCCCCGCTGGTGAAGACCGCAGGTCTGCTGCAGGCGCTTCCACGCAACTTCGCATACGGCCTCAAGGCCCTCATCGATCAAAAGGAATCAGCTGCGTAAGCGCAGCCCGCCCCTCACAACCAATTCGTACAAACCAAATTCGTACTAACCAGATTCGTACTAACCAGATTCGTAAGGAGAAATCACCATGGCAACACTGAGCAAGGACGACGTCCTCGACGCCATTTCAGGTATGACCGTCATCGAGTTGAAGGAACTGCTCGATGCGTTCGAAGAGAAGTTCGGCGTGACTGCAGCAGCCCCGGTGGCCGTTGCCGCCGCCGGTGGCACAGCAGCCGCAGCGCCAGTCGAGGAAGAGAAGGACGAGTTCGATGTCATTCTCACCCAGGCCGGCGCCCAGAAGATCCAGGTCATCAAGGTCGTGCGTGAGCTGACCAGCCTGGGCTTGAAGGAAGCCAAGGATCTCGTCGACGGCGCCCCGAAGCCCGTACTCGAGAAGGCCACGAAGGAAGCTGCCGAGGCAGCCAAGACCAAGCTCACCGAGGCAGGCGCCTCGGTCGAAGTCAAGTAATCGGCAGCGGCTCACGCCGCGAATGCACTCGAACGGCCCGGGCCCAGTCCCGGGCCGTTCCGCGTGCCCGCCCCGCCCGAGTGCGCTTGGAGCCGGCGGACCCGTATGCGGTCCTCCGGCTCCAAACGCTGCTGAGC
>JANPGV010000128.1:0-14248 GCA_031424145.1 Ilumatobacteraceae bacterium | reverse complement strand
GAATCGAAGAAGCCCGACTGGTCGCAGGTGACGGCGAGGTCGTAGATCGCCGGATACGAGGACGGCTCGTGAGGGAGTTGCTCGACCGCGTAGATGACCTCGGCCAGCAGCAGCGCACCACTCGTGGGCGGATCGTGAGTTGCAATGTCGTCGGTCACCCGATGAATCCTCCCGCGAATGGCCTACGATTCCCGTTCGTGGCCGGCAACTTCCCTGTTTCACGCCCCCGAAGACTGCGCACATCGACGGCAATGCGGCACATGGTTGCCGAAACCCGCCTCGATGTCGCCAATCTCGTGGCACCCCTCTTCGTCCGCGAAGGAATCGACGAACCGCAACCGATCGCCTCCCTACCAGGTGTCGTGCAGCACACCCGCGAGAGCGTGCGCGCCGAGGTCACCGAGTTGGCCGACCTCGGCATCGGTGCCGTGATCCTGTTCGGAGTGCCTTCCACTAAGGATTCCATCGGCTCGAAGGCCTTCGACCCTGAGGGAATTGTGCAATTGTGCCTGTCCGATCTTGCCGACAAAGTCGGGGATCGAATGGTCCTGATGGCCGATCTGTGCGTCGACGAATACACCGACCACGGCCACTGCGGCATCCTCGACGGCCCGGCGGACGACCCGAACACCTCTGTCGACAACGACGCCACCCTCGAGATCTACGGCCGCATCGCCGTTGCTCAGGCCACGGCGGGCGCGCACGTCGTAGCGCCCAGCGGGATGATGGACGGTCAGGTCGGTGCAATCCGCACTGCACTCGACGGGGCCGGGTTCACATCGACATCGATCCTCGCCTATTCCGCCAAGTACGCCAGCGGCCTGTACGGCCCGTTCCGCGACGCGGTCGACGTGCAGATTGCCAGCGGCGGGAACCGCAAGGGGTACCAGCAGGACTTCCGCAATGCACGCGAGGCGTTGGTCGAGGTCGACGAAGACCTGGCTCAAGGTGCGGACATGGTGATGGTCAAGCCGGCGCTGGCGTATCTCGATGTCATCGCCGCGGTGCGCGCCCACGTCAACGTTCCGGTCGCCGCCTACCACGTCAGTGGCGAGTACGCCATGATCAAAGCGGCTGCGGCCAACGGCTGGATCGACCACGACACCGTCGCCCTCGAACACCTCACGGCGATCAAGCGTGCCGGCGCCGACGTCATCCTGACCTACCTGGCCCGCTGGTTCGCAGAGATGAAGCTCGCCGAGACGCATCAGTGAGCACCAACGCCGAGTACTTCGAGCGCAGCTGCCGGGTCATCCCGGGCGGAGTCAACTCCAGCATCCGGGCATTCAAGGCTGTCGGTGGCACCCCGTACATCGTCGACCGGGCCGAGGGCCCGTACATCTGGGATGTCGAAGGCCGCAGGTACATCGATCTGGTGCAGAGCTACGGGGCGATCATCCTCGGACATGCGCATCCGGCTGTCACTGCTGCTGTCAACGCGGCGGCGGCCCGTGGCACGTCGTACGGCGCTCCCACGCCCGGCGAGATGTTCCTGGCCGAAGCAATGACACAGCGCGTGGCGAGCTGCGAGATGGTGCGGCTGATGAACTCCGGCACAGACGCCACTAGCACAGCGGTGAGGCTTGCACGCGGGTTCACCGGGCGCGACCGCCTCGTGATCTTCCACGGCAACTTCCACGGGGCCACCGATGCGTTGCTGGCCGCAGGAGGAAGTGGCGTTGCAACGTTGGGTCTGCCCGGCACGGCCGGCGTGCCCGCCAGCGCCGTCGCCAACACGTTGGTCGTGCCCTACAACGTCGTCCCCGACCTCGACGACCAGGTCGCAGCGGTCATCGTCGAGCCTGTAGCCGCCAACATGGGGGTGGTGGCGCCCGCGGATGGGTTCCTGCAAGGGCTACGCGACGAATGCGATCGGGTCGGCGCCCTGCTGGTGTTCGACGAGGTCATCACCGGTTTCCGGCTCGGCCAAGGCGGGGCTCAGGAGGCGTACGGCGTCTCGCCTGACCTGACGACGTTCGGCAAAGTCATCGGCGGCGGCCTGCCCATCGGCTCGGTCGGCGGACGACGGGAGATCATGGAAACGCTGTCTCCGCTCGGACCCGTCTTCCATGCAGGGACCTTGGCCGGAAACCCGTTGGCCACGGCCGCCGGTCGCGCTGCGCTGAACGAGTTGACGGATGACGTGTACAAACAGATCACCGCCAGCGCCGCTCGCCTCTCTTCGATTTTGAGTGATGCGTGCACAGCGGCCGGTATCGCCGCGAAGTTCCCGGTGGTCGGCACGCTGGTGGGCATGTACTTCGGCGACGGCGCCGCACCGACCAACTTCGTCGAGGCGAAGACGACCGACGAGCGCGTCTACCGAACGTTCTTCCATGCGATGTTGGCCGAAGGCATCGCGTTGGCGCCCGGTGCATACGAGGCGCTCTTCGTCGGGTTGACCCACACCGACGACGTGCTCGATGCGATCGGCGATGCTGCCGGGCGCGCAGCGGCCGACACCGCTGCTCAGCTCGGCTGACCTAACCTCGCCACGATGCGGCAGTTCGTCTCGTTCCGCTTCTGGCTGTCGGTCGCAGCATTGCTCGGGCTGACCTACGGGTTGTGGTACGTGCTGGTCCGAAAAGACGACAGCGTCGCGGTGATCGGCCAACCGGCGCACGAGGCCGTCACCGAGCATCGAATCAATCTGTTGCTACCCGTGTACGGCATCCAGGCCGAGCCGGGGTTCGCCATGGTCGACGGTGCGGCAAATGGCGAGATGCGGCTGGCACTGGATGCGACCCGCACGATGGTGGTCAAAGCCGGAACGCCGGGCCAGATCACGTGCGCAAAGCTGGCGGAGATCAACCAATGCGTGGTCGCTGCGGATCTGCTCGGTGAGGCAGTCGTGTGGTTCTCGTTGATTCCCAACCCGCAGCGCGCCAACCTGGTGCTTCCCGGCGTGACCGAGGTGCGCAAGGACAACTGGGTGCTCCTGTCGAACGGCTGGGAGGTGGCGCGCAACGAGGTCGTCGAGAGGAACTGCGACGCGGCGGGCCTCGACGACTTCGTCCATCAGTTCGGTGGAAGCCTGAGCACTTCGACCTTCAGCTTCGAGCAGCAGCAGATCGTAAAGGTCACGTGCCTCGAGGAGCCGGAGAGCTCGACCACGACGTCGACCTCGACCACGTTGCTCCCGCCGCCCGTCGTCCCGCTCGATACAACAGTCATTCCCGAGGAGGGTCAGCCGGTCGACACCACTCCGGCCGGTTAGAACCTGCTGAGCCTCATGAGTGGCGGCGTTGCCGGGCGATCTCATACGTCGCCAATGCTGCGGCGGCGCTGACGTTCAGCGAACTGAGTCGACCCAGCATCGGGATGCTGACGATCATGTCGCACCGCTCGCGCGTCAGGCGCGACAACCCGGCGCCTTCGGCACCCAGTACCAAACAGACGCCTTCGAGGGCGAGATCACCGATGTCGAACAGATCGCGGTCCGCGCCGTCATCGAGGCCTATCACCCAGATGCCGGCGTCCTTGATCCGTGCAAGAGCCGCCGGAAGGCCGCCGACCATGGCCATGGGCACATGCTCGACAGCGCCGGCGGCAGCCTTGGCGACGGTGGGCGTGATGTGCACTGCACGGTGGCGTGGCAGCACGACACCATCGACACCGGCACCATCGCAGCAGCGCAGCATCGCGCCGAGGTTGCCCGGATCGGTGACACCGTCGACCGCGACGAGGAACGGAGCGCGCCCCGGACGACGCTTGATCAGATCGGCGAGATCGGTCTCGATCAACGGCGCGGCGAAGGCGATGACGCCTTGGGGTGCCTCGCTGCGCGCCTTCGCTTCCAGTCGCTTGCGGTTGACCTCTTGCACCGGGGCGCGAACGCTGCGGGCGATCTCGACGATGTCGGTGACGATGTCGCTGGCCGATTCACCGTCGAGGAGGTCCGTCGCCACCCACACTTCGCTGACCTTTCGCTTACCGGCGATGAGCAACTCGCGAACAGCCTGTCGTCCCTCGACCTGCTCGCCCCCGAGTGTCTTCTCGGGCTTGCGACGCTCTTCTCCAGGAACAGTGATCCGCCCCGTTCGCCCGGCGCCGCGCGACGAGAACTGACGCGACGACGAGGAACCCGACGCGCCACGACCTTTCGATGCCGACGCGCCACGGCCCTTCGATGCTGCGGCGCCCCTGCCTTTGGCAGCCGGAGCGCGACCCTTCGCCGCGGTCGGGCGCGCCGCGCCACCACGCCTTCCGCCGGCACCTGCTGCCTGTCGTGCTGCCATCAGTTCTACTCCTTCGAAATCACGGCAACGGCCCAACAGGCAATGCCTTCGCGTCGCCCGAGGGCGCCCAATCCTTCCGGCCGCCGACCTTTGACGGTGACCGGGGCACCGCAAGCCTCGCTCAACCTGGCCTGCATCTCCGCTCGGTGCGGCGCCAACTTCGGCATGTCGCACACCACCGAGCAGTCGACATTGCCAATGGTCCAGCCGTCGGCGCGTACCAGTGTGCCCGCGTGGGCGAGCAAGACCAACGAATCTGCGTCTTTCCATTCGGGATCGGTGTCGGGGAAGTGCGCGCCGATGTCGCCGAGGCCGGCCGCACCGAGCAGTGCATCGGCGACCGCGTGAGCGATGACATCGGCGTCGCTGTGCCCGTGCAGGCCGGGTGTGCCTTCGAACACCACGCCACCGAGCACCAAGGCGCGGGCGGGGTCGTCGGTGAAGCGATGCACATCGAAACCCTGGCCGACACGTACCTCGTTCACAGCCCGTGGCTCTCCGCATGCTCGCGTGCCCAGGCCAGATCCTCCACGTGGGTGATCTTGCGATTGGCCGGCTCGCCCGCTACTACGACGACACGCCCGCCGCGCGTCTCGACCAGCGCGGCGTCATCGGTCGCGTCGCGACCGGTCTGGTGAGCCGCCCGCAAGATCGCCGCGCGGAACGCCTGAGGGGTTTGAACTGCAACCAACGCTGCCCGCCGCGGAGTGTCGATCACGACGTTGTGGGCATCGATTCGCTTGACCGTGTCCGTCAGCGGCACGCCGGGAACGGCACCGTCGGCGCCCTCGCGAACCGCTTTGATCACAGCGGCGAACAGTTCAGGCGAAGCGAACGGCCGGGCCGAGTCGTGAACACAGATGATCGTTGCATCGGGTGGAACTGCGGCGAGACCTGCTCGAACCGATTCGCTGCGGGTCGTGCCGCCGGCAACACCGCCCTCGGCCGCGACGTCAGCGGCGGGAACGACGACCACGACACCATCGCTGGCGGATCGCGCTGTCTCGACGGCATGATCGATGACTCGGCGCGATCCGACGTGCTCGTATTGCTTGGCGCACCCCGTTCGTGAGCCACTGCCACCTGCGACCACGATGGTCCACACAATCTCTGCTGCGGGGAGCGACACGACCGGCGAGGGTAGTACCGTTCGACGCAACATGGCTCACGAAGACCTACTCGCCCAGACCGAATTCTTCGCCGATGCGCCGCTCGAGGTGCTCGCACCGATAGCCGCGGCCGGGCGCGAGCAGCACCTGATCCGGGGCGACGTCCTGTTCCATGAGGGCGACATCGCCGATTCGCTACACCTCGTGCTGCGCGGCCGTCTGGCCATTGCGATAGCCAACCCCATCGATCATCGCGAGACCGTGGTGGCGTTGATGGAACCGGGCGACCTGCTCGGCGAGATGGCCATGCTCGATGGCGGCCCGCGATCGGCAATGGCGCGCGCACTGGAACCATCGGCCGTCCTCACGATTCCTTTCGAGCCGGTGATGGAGGCATTTCGCGGCGACCCCCGGTTGCTGTGGGGTGTCACCCGACTGCTCGCCCAACGCTTGCGAGTCGCCGACGAAGCGCTGGCCGACAGCGTGTTCCTCGACGTCACCGGCCGTACGGCGAAGCGACTGCTCGAGTTGTCCGAGGGTGTCGACGACTTCATCCTCCCGGTCACCCAGGAAGAACTGGCCGGCATGGTCGGTGCCTCCCGCGAGCGGGTCAACAAGGCCATCGCCAGCTTCATCCGTCTCGGCTGGATCGATCAGCACGAACGCAAGTACACGATCCTCAAACGCGACAGCCTCGACATCCGCGCCCGCTGACGCGTAGCGCTAGGCGTCGCGTCGCGCCGTGACGACAGCACCGATGACCGCGACCATGAGGGTGACAGCACCGAAGTAGAGGCCACCGTTGACACGGCTCAAGCTGTCGGACGATGGTCCGTCGGGATTTCCGAGCCCGAAGCCGGAGATGTACGGCAGAAACTTCTCCGGATGGTTGACGCCCGCCGCGCTGAGGATCGCCAGGATGATGTTCTCGACAACGAGCGGCCACAGGATCAGCACGGCCACAGCGGCGGGCGTGTTGCGGATCACCATGCCGATGCCGAACCCGAGGAGGCTGACGATCACGGCGAACACGACGATGCCGATCAGCGCGGCCTTGGCCTCTGGCTGTCCGCTCAACGAAAGCGACGCACCTCGCGACGAGGCAATGGCCGACGAGACCACAAAGCAGAAGATGACGACGAGCGCCTCCGCTACCGCGGCGAACAACGCAGTCACAATTGCCTTGGCGACCAGCACGCGCATCCGCTGTGGAGTAGCTGCGAACGTCGGACGGATCGTTCCATGGGCGAACTCGGCACTGATCGACACCGCACCCACGACACCGAGCAGGAGGGCCGTGACCACCGAGGATCCGGTGACCAACCCGGCGACGTCGCTGATTTTCAGATCGCTGATGTTGGCCAACGACGCGACCAGCACCGAGACGATCACCGGAAAGGCGACCGCGAGAATGAAGAGGATGAGGTTCATCCGAACGGTGCGGAGCTTGATCCATTCGCTTCGGATCGTGCTGATCACGGGGCCACCACCGGTTGTGAAGCGAACTCCTGGGAGAGCGCAGTCGCCTGGAGGAACGCGTCCTCCAACGATCCCGTCTGCGGCGAGAGCTCGTGCAGCACGATTCCCCCGCGAGCAGCGAGCTCGCCCACCTGAGCCGTCGTGATGCCACGCAACTCTGCTGTCATGTCGTCGAGCACGCTGGCCTGTGCACCGTGTGCCTTCGCCGCATCGACGATGGATCCGATCGCAGGACTCTTCACGCGCACCCAACGATCCGCGTGACGCTCGACGAACTCCGGCACGGAGCACTGCTCGATGAGACGACCGTGCCCGATCACGACCAGGTCGTTGGCCATCTGCGCCATCTCCGACAACAGGTGGCTGCTGACCAGAACGGTTCGGCCCTGCGAGGCGAGATGCACCAACACGTCACGTATCCAACGGATGCCCTCCGGGTCGAGACCGTTGGCCGGCTCGTCGAGAACGACGATCTGCGGGTCGCCGAGCAACACGCCCGCCAACCCGAGTCGTTGACGCATGCCCAACGAGTATGTCTTGACGCGACGTCCTCCGACTGACGCGAGACCGACGAGATCGAGCACTTCGTCGATGCGCGACCGCGGCAACCGGTTCGACGCAGCGAGCCAGCGCAAGTGGTTGCGGCCGCTGCGCCCCGGGTGTACGTAACCGGCATCGAGCAGTGAGCCGACCTCGTGCAGCGGTGACGAGAGCTGGCGATAGGCCTTGCCACTGAAGAGCGCCCCGCCGGTGTCGGGCCGGTCCAGGCCCAGCATGCAGCGCATGGTGGTGCTCTTCCCCGATCCGTTGGGCCCCAGGAAGCCGGTCACTGTGCCCGGTCTCACCTCGAAGCTCAGATGATCGACTGCCTTCGTTCGGCCGAACCGTTTGGAGAGATCAGTGACTGTGATCAAGTGCCGGCATTCCCGACGAACTCGTTGGCCACGACCTCTGGCGATGCTCCATCGACCTGCAGCCGCGACATCAACGCCCGAAGCGAGGCGGGCGTCAACCGGACACTGGTGGCGTCGAGCACAGTGTTCACGTCAATCGTGGCTGCCTCTTTCGAGACCAATGGCAGGATCACGTTGTTGGGCACGACCGACTTGTCGTCCTCCAACACGGTCAGAGTGGCCACTCCGAGAGCCGGATCGGCAGCGCGACCGACACCGCAGTCGGCGGTACCGGCTGTGACGGCAGCGACGACCTTGTCGATCGGTGTGGTCACGATCGACCTGAACTCGATCTGGTACGTGTCCTTCAGTGCAGCGGCGCCGAGCGGTGTCGACGTGTCGAAACCGTCTGGGGCAGCCAAGATCGCGAGGCCGGTCTTTGTGCCCAAATCCGTCAACGAGGCAATCGTGTTGGTGTCAGTGAACGTCTTGGCGCAGAAGACGACGTCCTTGTCTTCAGCCGTCGAGGCTGCCCCGATCGTGAGGTTGGCCGGCAACGACTTTTCGATCGCAGAGGTTTGCAACCCGGTGGTCGTGGGCTGAATCGTCGGAGCGGTGCCTGGTGTAGTCGTGTCCGGCGACGACAGAAGGGTCAGCAGGGCCCCGGTTGTCATTCCGGTCAACTGCACTTCGCCGGAGGCCATTGCGGTCATCAGCTCGCCATTTGTTGCGAAGGGCTTCTTGCGGGCCACCCGGAAGTCAGCCTTCTCCAGCGCCTGCCCATAGATCTCGGCCACCGTCTCGCTGACGGGATCGGTCGTGGAGCTGATGGTGATCTTCGGCTTCAGGGCAATGGTGTCGCTGCTGGCATTGGAACCGCCGCATGCAGCCAGCGCTACTGCGCCTACTACTGCCAGCTTCAGGGTCGTCGAGGCACGCACGACGCAAGATCGTATTCGCTCATCACCCAATTCCGCCGTGCACCTGCCCCAACGCGAACCGAGTGTTTCCGTCTCTACAAACCTCGAACGAGTGTTTCCCGCCCACCCGGGTGGGCCGCAGACACTCGTTTGCACGGAAACACTCGGTCAGGGTCTGGACGTGGGGCGGCGCAGTTCAGTCGTCGGCGGAGAACTTCGGGCGCATCGGCAACGACGTGCGCCACTGGCCGTCGTAGTCGCGCAGGGCCGCGGCGACTGCAGGCGCAGTCGGTACCAACCCGATCTCGCCCACACCCTTGATCCCGTACGGCGACTTCGGCTGGGGAACCTCGACGAGATGCACCTCGATCGGCGGTACATCCTTGGCGCGCAAGATCCCGAGCGAACGAAGGGTCATGTTGGTGGGGAACCCGGTCTCGTCGGAGGGGAAGTCCTCGGTCAATGCATAGCCGAGACCCATGTGCACGCTGCCTTCGATCTGCCCTTCACAAAGAATCGGGTTCACGGCCTTGCCCACATCGTGAATGGCCACGACGCGCTCGACGTCGCCACTTTCGCGGTCGATCACGACGAGTTGCGTCGCATAACCGAACGCAGCGTGGATGGTCGGGTTCGGATGATCAGGGTCGCCGAGGTGATGTGTCCAATCGACGAGATGCTCGCCCTCGTAGTCGATATCCGGTTGGCATCCGTCGGCCAGCGCGGCGACACAGGCGTTGCGAACCGAACCGGCAGCCATGAGCGTGCCGCGTGATCCGGTGGTCTGGCCGAAACCGAGGTCGCGGGTCGTATCGACGATCACCTCGATCCGGTTCGGATCGATGCGCAGTTCCTGCGCGGCTATCTGCAACGCCACGGTGTGCACGCCTTGACCCATCTCGGTCCAGCCGTGGCGAACCTCGACGACACCGTCGCTGCGGAACCGCACGACTGCGCGACACAGTTCGCGGAAGCCATTGCCGAGGCCGGAGTTCTTCAGTCCGAGGCCGAGCCCGATGGCCTTGCCCGCGGTGCGCGCAGCGTCGTAGTGCGGCTTGATCGCATCGAGGCAGACCTCTGCGCCAGCGCACCCGTCGTCCATGATCTGTCCGGGGCCCCAAACCTCACCGGGATGGATCACGTTGCGCTTGCGCATCTCCCAGCCATCGATGCCGACCATCTCGGCCAGACGATCAATGACACCTTCCATCGCGAACTGGGCTTGGTTTGCACCGAACCCACGGAACGCGCCACCGATCGGGTTGTTGGTGCGGGCCGCAACAGTGCGCACATCGATCGCGGGAACGTGATACGGCCCGCTGGAGTGACCGGCCGCACGTTCGAGCACCTTCATGCCGACGCTGGCGTATGCACCGCTGTCGCCGACGCCGCGCACCCGCAATGCCGTGAGACGACCATCGGCGTCGCAGCCCGCCCAGTACTCGAGGCGAATTGGGTGACGCTTGGCGTGGATGTACAGGCTCTCTTCGCGAGACAGCGTGCACTTCACGGGTCGATCGAGCAACCACGCGGCCAGCGATGTCTGCGCCTGGTTGCTCATGTCCTCCTTGCCACCGAACGCGCCGCCGTTCGACACCAATGTCACGGTGACCTGATCGTTGCCAACGGCCAGCATGCGGGCAATGTCGTTGCGGTCGTCCCACACGCCCTGACCACCCGAGTACACCTGCAGATGGCGCGCCCCATCGACCGTCGACGGCACCGCCAACGTGCTCTCCGGTTCGAGGAACGCGTGCTCGATGCGCTGCGTCTCGAACACCTCGTGCATCGTGTGGGTTGCATTCGCCAGTCCAGCGTCGACATCACCTCGCGAGTACTCACTGACGCTGAGAATGTTGTCCTTCGTGCCCCACACCGCGATCGGCGCACCGTCGGCAATGGCAGCCTCGGCATCGGTGACCGGCACCTGTACGTCGTAGCCAACTTGCACCAGTGCAACGGCATCGCGGGCCTGCTGCCGGGTCTCGGCTACCACGATCGCCAGCACATCGCCCGCATAACTGGTACGCCCACCAACGGGAATCATCACCGGCCAGTCCTTGTAGATGATCCCCATCATCAGCTCGCCGGGGATGTCGGCACCGGTGAACACGGCAACGACACCCGGCGCGCTTGCCGCTGCGGAGGTGTCGATCGACGTGATGTCGGCGCGGGTGTGTGCGGCGAGGTGCAGCGCTGCATGCAGCATGCCGGGCACGCGCATGTCGTCGATGTAATCACGGTCGCCGAGCGTCAGTTCGCCGGCCTCGTACTTCGCCCCCGCACCACCGACCGTCGCTGCCAGTGCCGGCTCGAACTGCTTGCCCTTGGCGACGGCGTCGATGGCTTCGAGGATCTTGACGTATCCCGTGCAACGACAGAGGTGGGCACCGAGGTGACGGGCCATGTCGCTCGGCTGCAGGTCCGCGCCCTTCTTGTCGATCTGGGCCTTGGCTCGCATCACGATCCCCGGAATGCAAAAGCCGCACTGCAGCCCACCGCACGCCGCGAACGCATTGGCGAAGGCCGTGCGCTCAGCCGGAGCGACACCCTCGAGCGTGGTGACGGCCTTGCCGGCCGTCTTGGCGAGTGATTGCTGGCAGCTGACGATCGCCTTGCCGTCGACATGCACTGTGCAACAGCCGCATTGGCCGGACGGTGAACAACCATCCTTCGGCGACGTGATGTCGAGCTCGTCGCGCAGCGCGGCCAGAAGGTGGGGGTGGTCGTCGCGGACGGTCACCGGCGTCCCGTTCAGTTGGAATTCGACACCCACGGTTTACATTTTGTCAAAGTCGGGCCCGATTTGAAAGCACACCCTGTTTCTGCAGCGTGAATTCGGTGAGATCGACCGCCAGTTGGACCAGTTCGACGGTGCCGTCGGCCACGAGCCAGGCCAGCCCAGGTCGTGCCGCGATGGGCAAGCGCCGCGGCAGGATGGCCCCCAGCAGATCTCCATCGAGATCGTTCGATGCGGCCGTCACGATGCCGAGCCTGCTGCGGCGCACCACACCCGTCCAGTGCCCGTAGCTCTGCCGGAGCGAATCGGGTTTACCGGTGGCGACGATCAGCAGACCTGGCCGGCGCGACGCAGCGAGCTTGGCAAAGGCGCCGCCCGCATCATCGACAAGCTCCGAGTCGTCGATCGCGATCAACACCCGACCGGCCGCTGGGACATCGTCGAGGATCGCCTCGAGCGAACGAAAGCGGTTCTGTTCGCCGAGCACGGTGCGGCGCGGGGCGACGACGCGCCACCAACCTTCGGGATGAACGGCGAGCCATGCCCGGACGATGCGCTGGAGCGCCGTGCTGCGCCCAGATCGCGGAGGCCCGATGATCAGGACGTGCTCGCCGTCGGGCACATCGAGGTTGCAGGAGCGACGGTCACCGAACGTCACGCCGATCGGCAGCAGCGAACCGTCATCCCTCGGCTCACCGGACGGCAGTTCGGTCGCAAGCAGAATCGGCGGAAGGCAGTCGACAGCCGTGGGAATCGAACCGTCGACGCACGACGGCAGCGTCAGTTGGCCGACCATCAGTTGAGCCTCGAGCCCGGTCGATGCCACGTAGACCCGTCCGGGTTGCGGGCCCGGTACGTCGGCCGGCGAAACCCCAAGTCCCACCGCATCGAGTGGGTCGAGGAGGTGAAGGATCCAACGTTGAGCACAACGACCGAGCACGGTCAACGGCACCGAGCCGACTCGCTCGACTCCACCAATCAACACGACGTCGTGCGCTGGTCCGAGGGTGAGGATCGTGTCGAGCATCTCGGACTCGACGGTTGTCCCGAGATCGTCGAGCGCCACCCGTAGCGCGTCGAGCCCGTCCACCAATACGACGATCGGGTGCGAACGCGAAGACAGCTGGCCGGCTCGTAGGCGAAGCTCATCTGCCAACCTGTGAATCAACCTGATCAGTCGCTCACGCTCGTGAACTCGCACCACGGCACCGCACCAGGGCGATCGCTCGAGGGCAGCCCATGCGTCATCGCCGCGTGCGTCGATCACGTAGATGTGCGATCCGCTCCCGTCAGTCGCGGCGACCGAGCCGAGCAGGACAAGTGTCGAGGTCACCCCGCTGCCAAATGCTCCGAACAGCAATAAATGACCATCGCCTCGATTCCAGCGCAGCTCAGACAGGCGTTGGCCATCCGGGTCGTCAACGATGCCGACGACTCCTTGAGCGACCGCAGTCGAGTCCAGCGGCAAGCAACTCGGCAATGGCGCCAGCCACGGCGTCGCCGGTTGTCGCGCTCCGACCAGGACGCAGGCGTCGCGAACGGCGTCAACCAACAGATCGAGCTCGGTGCCGCCGTCGGCCACCGGGACCGTGCAGCGCGCTGTCTGAAAGGTCAAGACCTCGTCGGGCCCGAGGCGCATCACGGCACGTCCCGCGAGACTGCGTGGGATAGCCGCAGGCGCGCTGTCGCCGACCACGTCGATCGCGTCGGCAACGTCATGCAGACGCAGCGCCAGCCGAAGGTTCGTGTTCGCTCGGATGTCGTCGCTGATGACACCACTGGGTCGCTGCGTCGCCAGGATCAGATGCACGCCAAGGCTCCGGCCCCGCTGGGCGACGCCGACAAGCGCATGCAGGAAGTCCGGCTGCTCGCTGACCAATGACGCGAACTCGTCGATCACCACCACCAAACGGGGCAGCACCTCGGTCGGTTCCGATCGACGGTATGCGGCAAGGTCGGCGGCACCTGCGCGTCGCAGCAACAGTTCACGGCGGCGCAGTTCAGCGTGAAGGGAGCGCAGAGCGCGATTTGCGAGGTGCTCGTCGAGATCCGTCACCACGCCGACCACGTGCGGCAACCGTGCGCAGGCGTCGAACGTCGAGCCTCCCTTGTAATCGATGAGCACGAAAGTGAGGTGATCTGGGCTCGACCGCAACGCCAACCCGGCAACGAGGGTTCGCAACAGTTCGCTCTTTCCGGCCCCCGTGGTACCAGCCATCAACGCGTGCGGCCCGTCCCGCTCGAGGTCGATGTCGACTACCCCGTCGCCAGCCGCGCCGATCACTGTGCGCGGTGGCGGATCGATGCCCGAAGAGACCCACGACGCAGCGATCGCCGCTGGCTCGTACGACGCCAGCAGTGACAGGAGACCGACTTCATGCGGGATCCCGACGGCACCGCCGAGAAGGTCTTCGGGGTCGATCACGCCACTGAGGCAGCTGACCAACCTCATGGCACTGCGCTCGCTGATTCCGAAACAACGGGCGTGAATGGGCAACGAGGCAAGCGCGGCGTCGGCGTGCCACCTCGCGTTGATGGGCCCGCACAGATCGAGCAGTGATGTGCAGACGTGCGGGATGCCGTCGTCCGCCTCGACGAGCACGATCAGCGCGGTCGAGCGATCGCCGACCGCGACCCTCCGCAATGGGCTCGTCCGCGCTGCAAGGAGCTCCGGCACGTCGGTGACGATTACCATATGAGGGTGCGGGGCCACGTCGAACCCGGCGACGGTCTCTAACAGCTCGCCTTCACCGATCACTGCCGCGAGCCCCGCAGGGGTCGTGGCGTGGGGCAGGCGCTCCAGCCAGCGCCAGCGGGCCGGTTCCGTCGTCACCACGATCACGCGCACGTCTGCGGGACCGCAGTTGGC
>JANPGV010000127.1:0-6159 GCA_031424145.1 Ilumatobacteraceae bacterium | reverse complement strand
GAGCTGGCCGAGGCGGCTGCCGAGCATGGCGTCGGCTTCGTCGATGCTCCAGTGTCCGGAGGGCAGGCGGGCGCCGAGAACGGGCAGCTCACGATCATGTGCGGCAGTGACGACGACGCGTTCTATGAATTGGCCAAGCCGATCATGGGTGCCTATGCGAAAGCGTGCTCGTTGATGGGCAGCGCCGGAGCAGGGCAGTTGACCAAGATGGTCAATCAGATATGCATCGCCGGGGTGGTCCAGGGATTGGCGGAAGGCATCAACTTCGCTCAGAAAGCGGGACTCGATCCCGATCAAGTGGTCGATGTGATCCGCTATGGCGCGGCGCAGAGCTGGCAGATGGAGAACCGCGGCCGCACGATGGCCAAGGGCGAGTTCGAGTTCGGTTTTGCGGTCGAGTGGATGCGCAAGGACCTTGCGATCGTGCTCGACGAAGCCAAGCGAAATGGTGCGCGCCTACCGAGCACTGCCTTGATCGACCAGTTCTACGCGCAGGTGATCGCCCGCGGCGGGCGCCGCTGGGACACCTCGAGCCTCATCCAACTCCTTGCCAATGACTGACAAGCGCGCCAGTTAGCCTGGCAACGTCACCAGAACGGGAGAACGCAATGGCTGAGGCCAACGATTGGAACAAGCAGGTCATCGACGAGTTTCGAGCCAACGCGGGCAAGGTCGGTGGCCAGTTCGAGGGCGCTCCTCTTCTCCTGCTGCACACCACGGGCGCCAAGTCCGGCCAAGCACGCATCAACCCAGTTATGTACCTCCCCGACGGCGACAACTACGCCGTCTTCGCATCCAAGGGCGGCGCGCCGACCAGCCCCGACTGGTACCACAACCTCGTCGCCAGCCCCCGTGCCTCGATCGAGGTCGGAGACAGAACGATCAAGGTCGTAACCCGCGTCGCCGAAGGCGACGAACGTGATCGTCTGTTCTCGCAACAGAAGGAGCTCTACCCGGGTTTCGCCGAGTACGAGGCCAAGACGACCCGGCAGATCCCAGTGGTGGTCCTCGAGCCCGAGGCGTAGGGCGGGACGGCAGGAAGCATCGAAATGGTCACAACTCACGTCGATGCCCCGACGATCGAAGCTATCCGCGCGAACCGGGCGCGGCTCGGCAATCTCGTCGTCACGACACCGATTCGTCTGCTCGTCGACGACGCGCTCGCCGCTGCTGTCGGCGAGACCACGCGGGTGTGGTTGAAAGAGGAGCTCTTCCAACGCACCGGCAGCTTCAAGCCGCGCGGGGCGTTGTCGGTCATGCTCGACCTCGATGCCGACGCTCTGTCTCGTGGCGTCACCGGCGTGTCGGCCGGCAACCACGCCATATCGCTCGGCTACTGCGCTCGTGCACTCGGCACGACTGCGACGGTCGTGATGCCGAAAAATGCCAACCCGTTCAGGGTTCAGGTTTGCCGCGAGCTCGGTGCCACCGTCGAGCTGGTCGACAACGTCCACGACGCATTCGATCGCGTGAGAGAGATCGAGGCTGCAGAAGGACGAACGTTCGTGCACCCGTACGAGGGTCCGAAGACGGCGCTTGGCACTGCATCGGTGGGCATGGAGTTCATCGACCAGGTCACCGCCGCCGGCGACACGCTGGATGCCGTGATCGTTGCGGCGGGAGGCGGTGGGCTGACCGGAGGTGTCGCATGCGCGGTGAAGCAGATGAGTCCGACGACGGCCGTGTACGTGGTCGAGCCGGAGGGCGCCGACAGTCTCAACCGGAGCTTCAAAGCCGGCTCGCCACAGGCGATCGAAGCCGTTCGCACGATCGCCGACTCGCTGGGCGCACCGCGCTGCGAGCCGTACTCGTTCGCGCTCAACCAACAGTTCGTCGACGAGGTCGTGTTGGTCGACGACGATCAGATCCGCGAGGCGATGCGGCTCACGTTCCGAGCGGCAAAGCTTGCTGTCGAGCCCGCAGGTGCGGCCGCGCTCGCCGCCTTGATGTACCCGTTGCGTGCCCGGCTCGAGGGTCAGACTGTGGGCCTCATCGTCTGCGGTGCGAACATCGACCCGGAGACGTTCACGAAGCACATCAACACTCCATCAACGGCCGGTTGATTGCCGGCGTTCACTGAGCGCCGCGCAGCACGGCACCGGCCCATGCGGTCGCGGTGCCGTTGCGATTGAAGAGCGACGAACGTCCGAATACCGGATCGGGTGACAGATCGGCGAGATACGGGGTGGCACCTCCGAAGATCAAGAAGCTGTCGGCTCCGGCGGCGCGCAGGTTGTGCATGTGCCTGGTGATCTGCGTTGAGGTCGGTGAATAGATTCCGTGCTTCAAGGTGTTTACGGCGCACATCAAGTGGTTGACCTGTCCGTCGAACTCGGTCGCCAACGCCAACGCAGTCGACTCGTCGTAGGAGTCGAAACTGAGATGGGCCCACTGCTCGGGCATGTCGATCAGCGCCAACGAGAGGACTTCCGCGTAGGGGAGATGATTCGTGAACGGCCCGACACCCGTCGCAGGAAGGACAAGATCGATCATGATCCGCCACCGCGCGATGAGCACGGCCCATTCACTGCTGCCGGGGTCGAACTCGTCGCCCATGTCGAATGCCCGTACCCAGTCCACGTGTGGAAGCCAGAACGCGATCGCCGAATCGCGGACCGACACATCGCTCGACCAGAGCCGGGCGTCGTACACGACGGTCTTCATGCCGACACCCGCGTTCAGCACGGTAAGGCGGAAGTAGGTGTCGGGATCGACGTACCTGTCGCCCGGCTCGGCCGGTGTGTAGGTCGCCCAATCCGGCGGCATGCACGGACCGAACGTCGCATCGATCCCAGCTTTGACCGACAAGGTCTGCACCGCTCTGTCGGCGTTTGCAGCGTCGGGATGAACTCCGCAAAATGCCCAGGTTTCCATGCAGTGACCAAAGTAATGGACTGTCGGCGCGCCGGAACATCAGCGGGTACATTCGTTGATCGATGTCACGACGCAGGCACCTGCCCGACGCATGGGAGCAGATCGTCCGAAATCAGGTTGCCTACTGGGACATCCTCGATGAGTCGGAGCGCGAACGAGTCGCTGAGTTGGCCGACTACCTCGTTTCCAACAAGCGATGGGAGGCGGCCAACGGATTCGAGCTGACCGACGAGGTCGTCGTGACCATCGCAATGCAAGCCGCGGTGCTCGTCCTCGGTCTCGACACCGACTACTTCGGCAAGGTCACGACGATCATCGTCCATCCGACGACGTTCGCCATCCCTGGCCCTCGACCGACCGCCATTCACGGCATGATCGACGCGGGGACACGCCCGTTGCTCGGTGAGGCTCACCACGACCGCGGTCCGATCCTGCTGGCATGGGACCAGGTCCGTGCCGACGCACGCCATCGAGGCCGAGGCCACAACGTCGTGTTGCACGAGTTCGCCCACAAGATGGACATGCTCGATGGTGTCGTCGATGGAACACCACTATTGCCCGACAGGATCGCTCTCGAACGTTGGATCGAAGTGTGCGCAGCGGAGCTGGAGTTGATGCGCAGGGGTGAGGCAGGCGCGTTGCTCGACGACTATGGCGCCACTGATCCCGGCGAGTTCTTCGCGGTCGCCACCGAAGTCTTCTTCGACCGCCCGATCGAGTTCCGGGAGCTCAAGGCGCAGCTCTATGGCGTCTTGTCCGCGTTCTACCGGCAGGACCCTGCCGTCCGAGAGGAAGCAGCACTCGCGAGGGGCAACCATGGCTGAACACAACTGGGCCGGCAACGTCTCGTACCGGGCCGCCAACTTCCGCACCCCCACCTCGACCGAGGAGCTGCAGTCGATGGTGGCCGCTGCTACGAAGGTTCGCGCTGTCGGCAGCCGTCATTCGTTCAACACGATCGCCGACACTGATGGTGATCAGATCTCGCTGTCGGAGATGCCGCGTGTGGTCGAGCTCGATGCGCAGGCTCGCATGGTGACGGTCGACGGTGGCGTCAAGTACGGAGAGCTGGCGACGATCTTGCATGCGAACGGCTGGGCGCTGGCCAACCTGGCCTCGCTTCCACACATATCCGTGGCGGGTGCGTGCGCGACTGCGACACATGGATCCGGCGTTGCCAACGGCAACCTGGCAACGGCAGTGTCCGGCCTGGAGATCGTCGCCGCGTCGGGAGATCTGGTCGAGGTCTCCCGAGACGACGACCCGCAACTGATGGATGCATTGACGGTCGGGCTCGGGGCGTTCGGAGTCGTCACTCGGCTGACGCTGGCGGTCGAGCCGACCTTCGCTGTTCGTCAACGCGTCTACGAGCACCTGCCGATGTCGACTGCTATCGACCGACTCGACGAGATCATGGCCGATGGTTACAGCGTCAGCCTGTTCACCTCGTGGCGTGACGATTACGTCGAGCAGTTGTGGCGCAAGCAACGTGTCGCGGTGGACGGGCAAGACGACGACAACGAGGACGGCAACGGCGGCGACGCCGAGCGGTGCGGCGCGACGCCGGCGACCTGCGACCTTCACCCCATCGTCGAGCTCTCCGCAGAGCCGTGCACCGAGCAGATGGGGTTCGCCGGGCCGTGGCACGAGCGGCTGCCGCACTTCCGCATGGGTTTCACGCCGAGCAGTGGCGAGGAGTTGCAGTCCGAGCTGTTCGTCGCTGCGGCCGACGCGCCTTCGGCGATGAGGGCGCTCGTCGAGATGCACGACATCGTCGCTCCGGTGCTGATGATCTCAGAGGTCCGTGCTGTGGCTGCCGACACCCTGTGGATGAGCCCGTGCTACCAGCGCGACTGCATTGCCCTTCACTTCACGTGGGTCCAGTCATGGGCAGACGTGCGTCCCGTTCTGGAGCAGGTGGAGTCGGCGCTGGCTCCCTACCGACCGCGCCCGCACTGGGGCAAGCTGTCGACGATGACCGGCGATGTCGTCCGGTCACGCGTCGAACGGATGGATGCGTTCCGTCAACTGGTGAACGAATGGGATCCCCGCGGAAAGTTCCGCAACGAATACATCGACGATCTCCTGACCACCGACTGAGCTCGGCCTCGCTGGCGTTAGCCCCGTTCCACCATGGCAGCATGCCTGGGTTGGTACAGGCCGACCGTACCGCCTCCTGGAAGTCGGATCTTGGTCACTGATCCCCAACGAGCTTCCTCGACCTCGGAACACTGAACGCCTCTCTCGGCGAGTGACCGCATCTCGGTCGCGAGGTCATCGCACATGAAGTACAGCTCCGCCCCGGCTGCCTCGGCTGGGTGTATTGCCAGCTCCGCTGGCGGCAAACCGAAGATCAACCATCCGCCACCCGCGTCCACGAAGTCGAAGCCGAGTACGTCCGTTACGAAGGCGCGATCGGCCTCAGCGCCGCTGCTGAAGAGTACGACGTGAGAACCGAAGATCATCGCGCCAGACTGCCCGCGCTGGCCCGACGCAAGCAAGTAGCCGCGTACTTCAGTCACAAGCGCGACACGGCTGTGCGTTACTGTGGCCGGACGCCACAGGCGGATGATGGGCGACCCTGGTGGCCTTGAGTCACAGCAGCACAGCGACAAAGCACCTATAGGAGTGATCCATGTCGACCTTTCCTCCACTCACCCACGTCGCGCTGACCGTTCGCGATCTATCGGTCAGTGTTCCTTGGTACGAAGCACTGTTCGAGGCTAAGCCGGTGCTCGATGAGGACACCGATCCAGGCTTTCACCACACCGTGTACCTGCTGGGCACGACGCTCATCGGCTTGCACCAGCACGAACAGGCGGCACCCGACGAACAGTTCAGCGAACATCGGATTGGTCTCGACCACGTTGCGTTCGGTTGCGCTAATCGAGCCGAGCTCGAGACCTGGGCTAGCCGACTTGACGAGCTCGGCATCGCCCACGGTGGAATCAAAGACGCAACGTATGGTTCCGGGGTGAGCTTCCGGGATCCCGACGGCATCCCTCTCGAGTTCTTCGCTCCACCAGGCTGACCGACCGCCGAACGTCCGGGCTGGCAGGCCGGCGCGCGTGGTCCGTTGGTGTGCTTGACGATCGAGCGTGTGGGTCAGGTACGCGCTACGAGGATGCCCTCGCCGCCGGCTGCGCTCAGGCCGTCGGTGCGCCCTCTCAGATAGCGGTCGGCGAGGTCGGCGGTCGAGACGGTCCGGGCGTTGACGAAGCCTGCTTCGCGGGCCAACGCCATCATCTCCTCCGGCGCATAGAAGCTCAGCCACGGCGTCCCGGA
>JANPGV010000126.1:0-5990 GCA_031424145.1 Ilumatobacteraceae bacterium | reverse complement strand
CGACATCCGGATGAAGAAACCTCCGTAGTGGCCGAAGTCGGCCGGCCACCACTCCTGCGACTGGGTCATCAGCGCATCGACGTCGTTCGCCAGGGCTTCGAAGTCGAGGCTGTTGAACTCAGCGGC
The DNA here is from genome assembly GCA_031424145.1 of Ilumatobacteraceae bacterium. Lineage (GTDB taxonomy): Bacteria > Actinomycetota > Acidimicrobiia > Acidimicrobiales > Ilumatobacteraceae > JAENVT01. The sequence continues at coordinate 5,864 of JANPGV010000126.1, read as the reverse complement.
GTAGTCGAAGTCCTCGCCCATGGGATCGTTATCAGGGTGGTTCTGGCGGAGGACCCTCAGGTTCAAGCTGTGTGGCCACCAGTGCTGGTTCGCCGTGATCCCAACTGCTTGGTGCTGGGCGTTCATCACCGGGCACGTCGCTGTCGTTGGCTCGTCGCTGGTGGTTACCGTGCCGTGCTCTTCGTTGCTCATTTCTCTCCTCGATTGACGATGTTGATGACTTTGAACCGTGAATGCTCAGAACTCAAGTGCCTTCGGACGCCTGTCGACAGGTGGGACAGTGGCCCCAGTAAATGACCTCGGCCTCGTCGATCTCGTAACCCGAGTCGTCGGCCGCAGTCAGACACGGCGTGGCACCGACAGCGCAGTCCACGTCGACCATGCGGCCGCAGGCGCGACAGATCAGGTGGTGATGGTTGTCACCGACCCGAACCTCATAGCGCGCTGGTGACCCGGCAGGCTGGATACGCCGGAGCAGACCCATACCGGCCAAGACGCCGACGGCGTCGTACACCGCGCGGTGCGAGATGGCACCAATGTCGGCCTTGACGACCTCGACTACATCTTCGGCCGTGAGGTGAGGTCGGCCCGACACCGCCCGCAGGACGGCCAAGCGCTGCGCCGTGACCTTGAAACCGTGTTGCCGAAGGAGCTCAGCCAGTTCGACCGACATCTCCCCACTATGCGCGAATTTCTACACTCAGTGCAAATTTCTACCGTGTGTAAAGTCTCTCGCCCGGAACACGACGGTCAATCCGAGGTCAGTCACTTCGGCTCGCTGAGCAGGCCGCGGCTCACTGGAAGCGTCGCTGCCGACGTCGGTGGGGTGGGCACCGGCTCGAGGTCGCCCCAGCGGTGACGTTTCATGCGCGAGGCCAGGGCGTCGACTTCAGGACTCGTTCGGTTTTGGGGTCCGTCGTGTTCGGGCTGCAGCAGACGTTGTGGCGAATCGCCGTCGATGAATCCCAGATATGGGCCCCCGTAGTCGTATCCGATCAGCCGTTGCAACCGCTCCGGGTAGCTGCGCGCGACCTCGGGCGGATTGGCGAGGTACTGGTTCTCCTCTTGTCGGAGCCAGGCGAGCGAGTACTGGAGGGCGAGACCCGTGCGCACGAGGGAGTGCGACACGTTCGCTCCCCCACCGTGGATCGTGCCGGCAAGGTAGACCAGCAAAGAGCCGGCTGGCATCACCGCAGAAACGATCTCGCCGGCCGTCGGGTCGCGTTCTTCGGCCCAGCGGTGGCTTCCCGGCACCACCCAGGTGGCGCCGTTGTCCGCGGTGAAGTCCGTGAGCGCCCACATCGTCGGCATCAACATGGGCGGGCAGGGGTGCCGGAAGGGATAGAGATCTCCGTCTCGATGCAGCTCTTGTGCCTTTGCACCCGGCAACAGGTGCATGATGCCCGAGTAGTTGAGCTGATAGCGGACGCAATGCGGCTGCAGCACCGTGTCGGCCAGCGCCAGGACCACCGGATGAACAGCCATCTCCCGCGCCGCGGACGAACGTCGCAGGAGGCTGCCCAGCCGCTTGGTGCGGTCGCCGAGAAAGTCGGTATGGCCGGTCGGCGCGGCATCGATGTCGGCGGTCAGCTCGGCCAAGGCACGATCAGTGAGGTCAGGTGCGAGTCGTTCGACGATCACGTAGCCGTCTTCGAGCAATGCTTCGGCCACGGCATTCGCGGGAACATCCACACTCATGACGGACATGGCTCGACACTAGTAAGTCGGGCGTTGACGTGCTCGCCCGACGGGCGGGTCAGGCGCGGCAGGCCTCCCAGGCACGTCGGTACGACGTCGCCAGGCTGTCGATCGTTTCGTGGGCGTTGAGGCCGCTCGGGTTGGGCAGAACCCACAGCTCCGCGCCGCCGAGCCGGTCGTCCTGACGACCCTGGGCAGCCTTCGGTTTGGCGAACGCCTGCCGGTACGCCGTGAGACCGAGGACCGCGACAACACTCGGCTCCGAGCCTCGCACCCTTGCCTCAAGCGCCACGGCGCCTGCGCGCAGTTCATCGAGGCTCAACTCCTCGGCACGGGCGCTTGCCGTCGGAACGATGTTGGTGATGCCGATCCCAAGCCCGAGCACCAATTCGCGATCTGGTTCGCTCATGCCATCGCTGACATTCACCAAGCGCGGAGTGATGCCGGCTGCGTGCAGCGCCGGCCAGAAGCGGTTGCCGCGACGGGCGAAGTGAGCGTTGACGGCGGCGGTCCACAGCCCCGGGTTGATCCCAACGAACAAGAGTCGGACGCGATCGTCGATGAGGTCGTCCACCGCCTTGCCATGAAACGCAGCAAGCTCTGCGCGGGTGAACTTCACGGACGACGTTTTACCTCGCGCTGAATCGGCGAGCTCAGCGGTTGCTGGACGCTGATCGGCGTACGATCGCGGTGTGGCCACCGCAACACCGTTGCACCCGAACGTCGAGCCGCTCCAGTTCCTGCTCGGCACGTGGACGGGTCGCGGCCACGGTGTGTACCCGACGATCGAATCGTTCGACTACGACGAGACGATCACCTTCAGTCATGCCGGCAAACCGTTCCTCGCCTACAACCAGCGCACGACAGCGGCGGACGACGGCCGCCCGCTGCACGCCGAATCCGGTTACTGGCGGATGCCGCGGCCCGGGATGGTGGAACTTGTGATCGCCCACCCGACGGGCATCGTCGAGGTTCAAGAGGGCAAGCTCGACAGCCACGGAACCGAACGATCGATCCGCCTACGCTCAGCGACGATTTCCCGAACCTCGACAGCGAAAGAGGTCGTCCAAGTCGAGCGCGATTTCACTGTCGACGGTGACACCGTGACCTACGAGGTGCGGATGGCCGCAGTGGGACAGCCGCTCCAACTCCATCTCTCCGCGGCACTCCATCGCGTGTGACGATGTGGGCGCGTGGCTCCTGCGCCACCAAGCCAGGCGAAGCGAGCCCCACGACGAGATCTCGCGCGCGATTGCTCGGCAGGTGGCGGCTGCAGCGACCGGGTCGGATCGCACCGCGAGCCATACGCCGAGTACCGACACGGTCAACAGCGCCGTCCGCCGAGAGGCTTCTTTCGGGTCCATCGCCCCTTCGGCAGCGGCATTTCCGAGGGCGTTCGAGAACGCAGCCCGCAAGCGTTCGATGAACTACGCGCTAGAGGTTTGTCATCCTTTCCGCGGCGTCGCTGTAGCGGCCGCCCTGCACGTCGATCTTGGAGGCCGCGTTCTCGATCTCGGTGAGCTCGTCGGCTGACAGTTCGAAGTCTGCAGCGGCGATGTTCTCCTCGAGCCGGTGCGGCTTGCGCGTGCCGGGGATCGGGACGATCCAGGGCTTCTGGGCGAGGAGCCACGCCAGGGCGATCTGGCCTGGGGTGGCGCCTTTGCGTTGGGCAAGACTCGCGAGGAGGTCGACGACGGGCTGGTTGTGTTGGAGCGCGTCCGGCTCGAACCGTGGAATGGTGCTGCGAATGTCGTTGCCGACTTCGAAACTGCTCGAAGGGGTGATGGTGCCCGTGAGGAACCCCTTTCCGAGCGGGCTATACGGCACGAAGCCGATGCCAAGTTCTTCGCACGCGGCCAGCACCTCTTCCTTGGGACGCCTCCACCACAGCGAGTACTCGCTCTGCACGGCGAAGCGCTCCACGATGTCGTCACGGCCGGCAAGGCGCGCTACCTAGGCGCGTCGTCGATGTGGGCATGGCAGTTCGCCAAGATGCAGCACGCCGCCGACCTCAACGGATGGACCCGCTTCGTCTCGATGCAAGACCAGTACAACCTGATGCAACGCGAGGAGGAACGGGAGATGTTCGGGCTCCTCGCCGACCAGGGCGTCGGGGCGATCCCATGGAGTCCACTCGCCAAGGGGCGGCTTGCCAGGCCTTGGGGCGAGCACACACGTCGCTCCGACAACGACCCGCTTGGTCAACGGTTCGAGAACGAAAGTGACCGTCCTATCGTCGAAGCCGTCCAACGGATCGCCGAAGCTCGCCAGCTCCCAATGGCTCGAGTGTCGCTCGCCTGGGTGCTCAAGAACCCTGTCGTCGCCGCGCCCATCGTCGGACCGACGAAGCCTCACCACCTCACCGATGCCGTCTCGGCGCTCGACTTGGAGCTCACCGATGACGAGATAAACGCGTTGGAAGCGCCATACACCCCTCACTCGCCAACCGGGTTCTGACGCGCTGGGACCGCGCGAAGTGCTACGACCTTTGGACGAGGTTCTGTCTTGCGTACGGGATTCGAGCTGGTCCTAGAGCGAGAAGGCCATCGACATCGAATCTCGAGTGGTGCCAAAATTGAGCAGGGGGATCTCGGATGGCTTCATCGCCAGAATCGAAGGTGAATCATGTTTGTGCAAGTTATTGAGGGAAAGGTGTCCGACGAAGCGGGTTTGCACCGCCAGATGGACCGCTGGGAAGCCGAACTTCGTCCGGGCGCCGCCGGATTCCTGGGCAGCACCGGAGGCGTGACCGACGACGGCGTTGGCTTTGCCATCGCTCGCTTCGAGTCGGCCGCAGCCGCGAAGGCCAATAGCGACCGCGCCGAGCAGGGCGAGTGGTGGTCCGACACAGAGAAGTGCTTCAGCGGACCTGTCTCCTTTACGGACTCCGAAGATGTCGAGGAGTTCCTCGGCGGAGGCTCGAACGACGCCGGCTTTGTGCAGGTGATGAAAACTGCCGACGGCCCGGGTCGCGCCGTGGTGAAGGACCTCGACGAGCAGTTCGAAAAGCATGCCGGCACGTTTCGCCCCGACCTCATCGGTGGGGTGCGGATCTGGACGGGCAAGACATCAACGGTCGAGGTGAACTACTTCACAAGTGAGGCAGCAGCCCGCGAGAACGAGAGCAAGGAGCCACCGGCCGAGCTCGCCGCGCTGTTCGCCAAGTACGCGGACGTGATCGCCAACACCGAGTTCCTCGACTTGCGCGAGCCCTGGCTCTACTGAAAGCCGCCATGTGCGTCGCGGTCAGTTCAGGCCAAGTCCGCGGCGACCAGTGTCGTTGAGATCGTCGATCGTGAACCGGCCGGTCCAGCTCCGCTCATAGTTCTCCACGGGAATTCGGTCGGACTCGACCCGGTGAGAAATGCGTCGCAGACCGACTTGAGGTACGTGTCGTTGCGGGCACACCGGGGCGCGCCACCACGCCGTGCTCGCGCCCCGCCAACAGATCGTCGAACGGGCCGTGACCCGACTCGCGCCTGATCTCCCCGCCACTTCCGACACTTGGACCGTCAAAGGGCCGGGTTGAGGTTGAGCCCAGCCGCAATCCTCAACCTGCGGGCCCGCCGGTTCCGGACGCCGACACCCAACTCGGATAGGTCGACGGTGGCCTGAATGGTGAGCCAGAGCGACGGCTGCCGTCCCCGCTGGCAGAAGACACCGTTGTAGCGCAGTCGCAATGACACCGGCCGGGAGCCGCTGGCAGTCGTCATCGTGCCATCGGCGTGCCACCAGTTGTCCGGCTCGACTCGGATCACCCGAGCGTTGAACGCAACACAGCAACGGACGTCGGTCACGAGCACTTCGAGATCGAGCGACGAACCGACTAAGTCATCGGCGACGAGGAGCGTCCCGCGCACGACTCGGGCACGGACTGCCCGAGTCCGCAAGCTGCGGGCAATGAGACCGAAACCCTGACCGCCTCCAATCTCCCACGGCCCCGCTACGGGACCCTCGACTTCGCAGACGGTGTGTATGAGATCGGCGCCTCGCCAGCGTCGAACGGGGCTCGGGTGGACGGCCGGTCGCTCGATCGTCGATGCACGCATGTTGGGGACTCCTTCTTCCACGGTAGGTGTCCTCGACTATGAGCCTCTACCGAGGCGATGGATATCGGCCAGTCGGCTGGGATTAACGAGGTATCACTGCTGGTTCAACCGGCCAGG
>JANPGV010000125.1:0-10994 GCA_031424145.1 Ilumatobacteraceae bacterium | reverse complement strand
TCGACGAACTGATCGGCGAAGAACAGGCGCAGATCGCCCAACACCAGCGCATCCTCGAAGCCGCTCGCCGCGACGGCATCGACGAAGCCTACGCGGTGCTCGCAGGAGTCGAACGGTTCCGGCAGTGGATCGACACGGGGTTCGATCGCGAATACTTCGCTGCACACGCCGACGAGCTTCGTCATCCCGCAGTCCGCGACACACTCGCCGAGCCCGGCAGGTGGCTTCCGGACGGGATGGTGGCGTTCTTGTACCTCGTCGACAACGACGAGAGCGACCTCGCGTTCCGCGGGCTGCGCGACGACGCGTTCGTGGACTGGGCCGCCGTGCTGAAGCCCGCCTGGGCAGCCGACGACACGCGCCGGCTGTGGGCACTGGGCACGCTGGCCCGATTCGACGGGTCGGGCTCCGACGGCGATCGCGTGGTCGGCCGGTGGGCGATGGCAGTGGCCACCGCCCTCGATGGCGACGCCGACAGCGCGCTGACGTTCTTCGACGAGGTCGACCCGGAGCAGCTTCGAACGGTGCACGATCAGCTGCTGGCCGCCGGCATGGACGCGCTCGCCGCGCATCCCGCCGCAGCGTCCGTTGGCAGCTTGGTACAGCGCCTCCGCGACGCGGTCGGGTGATGTCGCGTCCCAGAAACGTGCTTGGCGGAACGGGAGGGATTCGAACCCCCGGGCCTTGTGAGCCTCCCGCTTTCAAGGCGGGTGCATTTGTCCGCTCTGCCACCGTTCCGGGTGCGAGGCTAACTGCCGACGGAGTGTCTGCGGCCCACCCGGGTGGGCGGGAAACACTCGTATAGGGCTATTCGATTTGGGCGCGCAGGGTCTCGACCCAGTCGTCGGCTTCGCGCCATCTGGCGTCAGCGTGCTCTCGCGCGGTGTGGGCGTGCTCGCCCGACGCCGGGTACGAACCGAGGAACTTGACCTTGCCTTGTTTCGCGCGCAGCGACCGCACCGCGTCGGCAAGCAGTTCATCGGCGATGTGGCCGTCGGCGTAGACGATGAAGCAGTAGTCGCCGAGGCCGCCGTCCTTCGTCGGGCGCGACAACAGGTTCGACAGGTTGATACGACGGGCCGCGAACTCTTGCAGGATCGAGATCAAACTTCCGGGCTCGTCGGCACGCTGGTAGATCACCAGGCCCGTGCGATCGTGACCCGTGCGTGCCGGCACGCCGGAACGGGCAACGAGGACGAAGCGGGTCTGGTTGCCGGGGTGATCAGCGATGTCCGCGGCGAGCAGGGCGAGGCCATACACATCGCCGGCAATGTGCGGCGCGATGGCGGCGGAGCCTGTGCCCGCTTCTTCGCTGACGATGCGTGCCGCCTCGGCGGTGGAGTTGGCTGCACGAAGCTCGGCCTGCGGCAGGTTGGCCCGCACGTAGGCGTGGCACTGAGCGGTGGCGACAGGGATGGACAGCACGGTCTTGACGTCGGCCAACGTCGTTCCCGCTTTGGCCAGCAGGCAGTGTTCGATGTCGAGCACCACCTCACGTTGAATCAAGAGCTGGTGGCTGAACGCCAACTCATCCTGAGTCAGATTGACCATTCCCTCGATCGAGTTCTCGATTGCCACGAAACCGAACTCGACGTCACCGGCTTCGACAGCGTCGAGCACGTCGGGCATCGTGCGATACAGCACGTGCTCCGACGCGGCCAGATCGGGCTGAGACTTCAGCGCCTGCTCGGTGAACGTGCCGAGCGGCCCGAGGAAGCCGATGCGGGTCGTGGGAACAATCACAGGCACAGGCTATTGGTCGTCCCGCGCTCAACCGGGCCAAATACACTCGCCGCCGACGTCAACGGGCGAATCGGGCGTTCGAACCAATCTCTGCTGTTCGAAGTTCGATAGCGACGTATCACGGATCGAAGGTTGGCGCTCTGTCAAGGGAGCGACATGACTGGCATCACAGAGAGTCCCAGCACATCCATCACGGGCAGCGCCGCACTGACCCGCTCGTGGTACGGGCAGATCAGATCAGCATTCGGCAAGCCGCTCATCGCGCTGATGTCGTCGGTGCACGACCCGGCGAGCGTCAGCCATCCTTCACCACCGGTCAGCTCGCTACTCGGAACGATCCCCTCGCTGCGCTTCGCGACACCTGTTCGCCTCAACGACCTTGCTGCGGTGACACAACGAGAGGCCGTCGCGGCGGGCGACGTCATCACCCAGCAGGGCGAGAACAGCTTCGACGTCTTCTTCATCATCGACGGAACCTTCGACGTGTCGATCAGCCACTTCGGCCACACCCCCGACTTCATCCGCGTGCTGCGCGCCGGCGACTCGTTCGGCGAGCTCGGCGTGCTCTACGACGTGCCCCGCACGGCGACCGTCCGCTGCACATCGGCAGGGCACATCCTGCGGATACCCGGCGAAACATTTCTGGACGCGCTCGATACCGGGACCTGATCGCCGCCACAATGGGCGGGTGGACGAACCGACACTGCGCCAATTGATCGACGACGTGCGCAGCGGCGTCCTCACACCCGATGCCGCGGTGGAGCGACTGCGTCGGCTGCCGTTCGCCGAAGTCGGTGATGCTCTGGTCGATCACCACCGGTCCTTGCGACAAGGCATGCCAGAGGCGGTCTACGGCCGCGGCAAGAGCGTCGAGCAGTGTGTCGCCATCGTTGGAGAACTGCTGACCAACGGCGTGGGGCCCGTGTTGCTGACGCGTGCCGATGCGCCACAGATCGAAGCCGTGAGCGCCGCGCACGGCCCGGGCGAGCGGGCAACCGGCGCTGTCCTGTGGCGCCGACCCGAGGCGAGCCGGGCGTCGCACGTCCTGGTGACCAGCGCCGGAACGAGCGACGTCGAGATCGTCGACGAATGCGTCCTGACACTGCGTGCATATGGGTTCACACCTGATCGGCTCGTCGACATCGGCGTTTCCGGCCTGCATCGCCTTCTCGCCCACATCGACCGTGTCACGTCGGCCGACGCTGTGGTCGTGGTGGCCGGTATGGAAGGCGCACTGGCAAGCGTGATCGGCGGCCTCACCAGCGGCCCGGTCGTGGCCGTTCCAACCAGCGTCGGGTACGGATCCAGCCTCGATGGCATCACCGCGTTGTTGGCGATGCATGCTTCGTGCGCCAGCGGGGTCACGGTGGTGGGAATCGACAACGGGTTTGGAGCAGCGTGCGCGATCGCCAGAATGATGCCGTGACGCGAACCGCCTGGTTTCACTGCTTCGCTGGAACTGCCGGTGACATGACGATGGCGTCACTGGTCGATGCTGGTGCCGACCGGATGGTCATCGCCGATCTCGTCGGCCGGCTCGATCTCGAGGGTTATGCCCTCACGTTCGAGAACGTAATGCGATGCGGCATCGCCGCCACACAGGCCCACGTCGTCGTCGACGATCACAGCCACGGGCACACACACGACGAACACGCTCATCACCACCGCAGCTATCGGGCAATCCGTGATCTGATCGATGCCGCCGATCTGCCCGAGCGGGTGCGCGACCGCGCCCAACGCACCTTCGCGATGCTCGCCGACGCGGAAGGTGCGATGCACCGCATGGCGCCAGAAGACGTCGAGTTCCATGAGGTCGGATCCGTCGACGCCATTGTCGACATCGTCGGTACGTGCGCGGCATTGGAATCCCTCGACGTGGAGACGATCGTCTGCAGCTCCATCACTGTTGGCGAGGGGACCGTGCTGGCGGCACATGGGCTCCTGCCGAATCCCGCTCCGGCCGTGACCGAGCTGCTCGCCCGCCGCAACGCACCGAGCCGCGGTGTCGATGACCGCAAGGAGCTGGCAACACCGACCGGCGTTGCCCTGATGTGCGCGCTGGCCGACGAGTTCGGCCCGATGCCGGCGATCAATGTCTCGTCTGTCGGGTACGGCGCAGGCAGCGCCGACATCTCGGGTCGTCCCAATGTCGTGCAGGTCGTGATCGGCGAAGCCGCATCGCCGACGGTGATGCCGGAGCCCGGCCAGCACATACAGCTGTTGGAGACCAACGTCGACGACGCCACTGGAGAGGTGATTGCTCACACGATCGCAACACTCATCGCTGCCGGCGCGCACGACGCATGGGCGTCGCCGATCGTGATGAAGAAGGGGCGGCCTGCCCACACGGTCCACGTGCTGTGCGATCCCTCGGCCGCGCCGCTGATCGGAGCGTTGCTGCTGCGCGAAACCGGTTCGTTGGGCCTGCGTGGCACGGACCTACGCCGTTGGCCGCAACAACGCACCGAGCGACAAGTGATCGTCGACGGCCATCGAATTCGCGCCAAAGTTGCGCTCGGTCGAGTGAAGGTCGAATACGACGATGCCGCTGCCGCAGCGGCCGCACTCGGTCGCCCGCTGCGCGATGTGTTGGCCCAGGCAGCCGCACTCGCAGAACGAGACGTGCAGTGATCCCACCGTTCGTCGATCAACACTTCGTCGAAGCACATTCCGAAGCCGTGCTGGCCGATGTGCGCTGGTACCTCGACGGCCGCGACGGTCGAGCCGCATTCGAGGAGGGGCACATCCCCGGTGCGTTGTGGGTCGATCTGGATCGTCAGCTCGCCGCATCCGACGAACCCGACACCGAAGGCCGTCATCCCTTTCCGTCCCCGGCCGCGTTTGCGCATGCAATGGGCTCGCTCGGCATCGCCAACGACACGTTGGTCGTTGCCTATGACGACACCGGCGGACTGACCGCAGGTCGTCTCGCTGTGATGCTGCGAATGTTGGGCTGCGACGCCACGGTGTTGGCCGGGGGCCTGAAGGTGTGGCGCGGCGCGATCGAGACAGGGCCTGCGCACACGCCGACACCGGTCGAGTTCAGCGTCACCCAATGGCCGCTGGATCAGCTTGCCGATGCGGATGCCGTGGAGCAGATCGTTGTCGCTGGCGGCGCGGCGATCGACGCCAGATCTCACGAACGATTCGTCGGCGAGGTCCTGCAGGTCGACAAGCGCGCCGGCCACATTCCCGGTGCACGCAGCGCCCCTTGGTCGGCCGTACTCGGGCCCGGCGGCCTGCCTCGATCGATCAGCGAGCTCCGCGACTACTACGGGCAACTCGGGGCCGACGATCAACACGAGGTCGTCGCCTACTGCGGGTCGGGTGTCAGCGCGTGCATGAACGTGCTGGCCATGGAACACGCCGGTCTGCCCACCCCGCGGCTGTATGTGGCCAGCTGGTCGGGTTGGTCAGCGGACCCGAACCGTGAGGCCGCAACCGGTGAGTGATACTGCACTCGAGGTTCTCTACGATCTTCGCCGCCGGCGCAAGCGGCACCGGCTCGGAGACATCGAATGGTTCGACGCGGCGTACCGCGTCTATCTCGTCGCCCTGTTCGGTGGCGGAACGGTGCTGTGGATCAGCAGTGCGATCGGTGACGAAACGGTCTCTGCTCATGCAGTTGCCGACGTCGCCAGGAATGGACCTGCGCTCATCGGCATGGTCACGATGTTGGCTCTCCTCGCCGGGCTGCGCAGCGGCGCGCAAGGTGGGCCACTGGCCCTCGAGGCGCCCGACGTCGCTTACGTGATGCTGTCGCCTGTCGACCGCATGCGCGCCTTGCTGCGACCGGTCACTCAACGAGCCCGCAGCGCCGCATCTCTTGGCGCGGTGTTCGGGGCGATCGTCGGCCAACTCGCCGGGCGACGCCTCCCGGGCACACCCGTCGCCTGGGCCGCTAGCGGTGCGGCCTTCGGCATCGCCTCTGCCCTGCTATGGGCCGGTGCAGCGTTGATCGCACACGCCATCCGATTGCCGTTGTGGATCGCCACGGCAGTCGGCCTGACCGGCGTCGCCTGGCAGAGCGCCGCACTCGCGTGGCACCTGCCTGGCCCGGCAAACCAGTTCGGGAGCCTGGCGATGTGGGGATGGCGTCAACATCCGGTCGATCTGGCCACCCTGCTGATTGCTGTGATCGTTTTCCTCGTAGGCGTGGGCATGCTGCAACAGACATCGCTCGACGCGCTCGCCCGGCGCAGCAGCCTGGTAGCCCAATTACGTTTCGCTGTGACGATGCAGGACCTGCGCACCGTGATCTTGCTGCGCCGGCAGCTGAATCAGGAACAGACACGCGGGAGACCATGGCTGCGCGTTCCACGATGGATCACTCATCCCATCGCTCGTCGCGGAATCGCCAGCGTTGCTCGTTTCCCGGCAACACGGCTGGTGCGAATGACAGCATTCGCGGCCATGGCCGGCGTGTTGCAAGCCATGGTCATGCGAGGTACGACGCCGGCCCTGATCGGCACCGCGTTCATGCTCTTCATCCTGGGTCTCGAGGTCATGGAGCCGCTCTCGCAAGAGGTCGATCAGCCGGATCGCACCGACAGTCTGCCGATCGATCGCGGCGAGTTGCTCGTACGCCACCTGCTGGCCCCGGCCGTCGCGCTCGTTCCCTTTGCAGTGGTCTCCGCCGTCAGCGCTGTCGTGGTGCTCGGCACGTCACGGGCCATCGTTCCGGCGGCCATCCTTGCCCTGCCGACCGTGCTTGCCGGCGCCGCCGGTGGCGTGGTCAGCATCGTCCGCGACGCTCCGGACCCGACGAAGAACACGCAGCAGACGTTCGTACCGCCGGAGATGGCAGGGATCTCCAGCGCGATGCGCGTTGGGTTGCCGATCCTGGTCAGCGCGATCGCGGCCAGCACCATCCTGCTGGTGCGTCACGCCGAGCGCACCGGCACCTCGACCACCGGCGCCGCCGTGCGCGGAGCCATCGGGGCGACGCTGCTGATCTTCCTCGTCACCTACTGGGTGCGTCGTCGTGATCAGTGGCGACGAAAGTTCCGTCAGTTCATGTCCGATGGGCAGTCCTACACCAACCAGCAACGGAGCACATCGTGAACGTTCTCATTCTCGGGCTGTGCCCGTGACCGAACTTTCGACGCGGGAACTGACGAAGAGCTACGGCGATCGGCCGGCGCTCGAGCCGTTGACGCTGTCCATCGAATCCGGCGCCAAGGTCGCGCTGGTGGGCCACAACGGAAGCGGCAAGACAACTCTGATGAAGATGGCGGCCGGGTTGTTGGACCCAACGGGCGGGAGCGTGCAGGTGGGTCGGCACGCGGCAGGCACCCAGGAGGCGCGGCGACTGCTGTCGTGGCTCAGCGACATGCCGACGTTCTACGACGACCTGTCACTGTGGGAGCACCTCGAGTTCGTCGCCCGTCTGCACGGGGTGACGGAGTGGCAGGACAGCGCCGAAGAGCTGCTCGAGCAGATCGGCCTCACCCCGAGACGCGACGACATCCCGACGACGTTCAGCCGCGGACTGCGGCAGAAGGCTGCGATCACGCTGGCGTTCATCCGCCCGTTCAAGCTGATGCTGGTCGACGAGCCGTTCGTCGGCCTGGATGAACCGGGGAAGCAGGCCCTGCTGAGACTGTTCGATGCAGCCTCGTCGCGGGGAGCAACGCTGCTGATCGCCACGCACGAGCTGACCTTCGTCAAACAGGTCAGCCGGCTGTTGGCGCTGCGCGACGGAGAGTTGATCTACGATGGCGCGCCCTCCGACACCGACGTGCACACCTTGGTACTGCCAACTTGAGGCTGAACCCGCAGACGGCGTGAGAATGAGTCAGGCGACGTGACGGAAAGCGCGGTCGCGGCACACTACGCTCTCGGTCCATGCAGGAATTCGAATCGATCAGCGCCTCGTCATACGATCCGTCGGCTCTCGCCACGAAGCTCACCGCCAAGGCTGCGGAGGGTTGGTCGGTCGTAGCCATCGTCCCAACGGGGGGCGATGTCACCGCCTTCGTCACCCGTGAAAAAGAGGGCTCGCAGGATGACGCCACCGATTCCACCAGCGTCTCCGAGTCGGTCGTTGAGACGAAAGAAGCCGAGCCGGAGACGGTCCCGGAACCGTCATCGTTCCAGCTGCCCGCCGAAACGCAGCCAGAGCCAGAGCCGGAGCCGGAGCCGGAATCGACGCCGGACGAAGTCAGCGAGCCGTCGGGTTGGGCTATCGCTCCCGAGCCGTCCACGCCATCACTGCCCGCGACCACGACGTTCGAGCCGACCGGGGTGCAGCCTGCCGTCACCATCGCCCCGGCAACGACCTACGAACCGTCGGCTACGCCGAGCTACGAAGTCGCTCCTGCGGAACCGACACCAGCCGCTGCACCTGCTGCCCCGGAGCCTGCGGCAGCACCCGCGGTTCCCGCCGGTTGGTACGCGGACCCCGCCGGACGATTCGAGTTGCGCTACTGGGACGGCAGCACCTGGACCGAGCACGTCTCGCGTGCCGGGCAGCAGTTCACCGATCCCCCCGTCGCCTGAGGGCCGTCAGCCCGCCGCGCCTCACGACAGGGTCGGGCAGCGAAGCCTGATCAGCAACCACGATCACTAGCCTCGTTTCGAATGCGCGCCACCTCCGTCGGTCATGCCGGCATCTTGATCGACACCCTCGACGGATCGATCCTGTGCGACCCGTGGTTCGAGCCCGCGTTCTTCGGATCGTGGTTCGTGTTCCCTCGCAACGATCAACTGTCGCCCGAGTTGATGCAGCGGATCGAACATCCGACCTACCTGTACATCTCCCATCTCCACGCTGACCATCTCGACGAGGTCTGGCTGAGCCAGCACGTCAACCGTGACGCGACCGTGCTGGTCCCCGGCTATCCGACGAAGGAGCTGGAGCGACGCATCCGAGACCTCGGGTTCGACAAGATCATCCGCACGGTTGATGGTGAGGAGCTCGCGCTCGGTCCCGCCCTGCGAATTGCGACTCACGTGGAGACCAGCATCACTGATGGGCCCGGTGGCGATTCCGCGCTGGTGGTCAGCGACGGCACCGGCCGTCTCGTCAATCAAAATGACTGCCGCACCGACGATCTCGATGCGCTCCGCGCCCACGGCCCGGTCGACCTGCACTGGCTGCAGTACAGCGGCGCGATCTGGTATCCGATGGTCTACGACGAGCCTCCGAAGCGGATGCGAGAGCTCGTCGATGCCAAGGTCACCAGCCAGTTCGCCAGGGCCATGCGCTACGTCGAAGCCGTCGGGGCACGAGCCGTGGTGCCCAGCGCGGGCCCGCCCGCCTTCCTCGATCCGGAACTGTTCCATCTCAACGTGATCGACGGCGACGAGCTCAGCATCTTCCCCGATCAGCGCAGCTTCATGACCCGGCTCGACACCCGTGGGCATCGCGGGGTCCTGGCCGTCCCGGGAACGGAGATCGATGTCACTGACGGCTCCATCACGGTCACACATCCGATGGCGGACGAGGCCGTGGACGCGATCTTCAATCGCAAGGCCGAGTACCTGCGCGAATACCAGGCCGACTGGATGCCGTGGCTCACCGAGATGCACCACAGGTGGAAGCCGCCGAGCACGGACCTGCTCAAAGCATTGAAGGAGTGGTGGGAACCTCTGCTGGCGATGTGCCCGGCATTGCGAACGGGCATCGGCGACAGTTGCTTGCTGCATACCGGCGACCTGGCAATCATCATCGACTTCCCCAACGGCGAGGTGCGCGAGGCGGCGGACGAGCCGTATGCCTTCCGATTCGACATCCAACGCGAGTTGGTGGAGACGGTGGTCGCTCAACGATCAGTCGATTGGAGCAACGCCCTGTTCCTGTCGTGCAGGTTCCGGGCATGGCGCGCCGGCCCGTTCAACGAGTACGTCTACAACTTCTTCAAGTCGCTCTCGCCGGAGCGCATGCGCCGCGCCGAAGCCGAGGCGAGGCGCTACCTCGACCCTCTGCGCAGTGATCTCGCCGGCGAGGAGGTCCGAATCGGCGACTACATCGTCGAGCGCCTCTGCCCGCATCGCCAAGCAGATCTGAGCGTCTTCGGCGAGATCGACGAGGGCGAACTGGTGTGCACGCTGCACGGCTGGCGGTTCGATCTGGAAACCGGTCGGTGCTTCACAGCGGACGATCGAAAGTTACGGATCCGCCGCGCCGACAAGTGATTCAAGTACGTCGAGATCGTGCCGATAAAGGGTCATGGGACGATATCGGGGACTCTTTTTCGGCGTTGATCGCGATCGGCAGAATGTCCTCGATGACTGGCTTTCGCTGATCGTGCTGGACGCCGGAGAACAGGTGGATCTGAGCATCATCGACGCCGCCACCGAAGTGGTCGAGACCCTTCGTACCCGCCGGCGCGGATTGCGCGGGTCGTTGCGCCGATTGGGCAACACTCTTGGAGATCTCGGTTGGTCGCTCGAGCAGCTCAACAACTGGCTGTACGCGCTGGCGGACCTGACCAAGCGGTCGCGACGAGCTGAACTTCGCTCGTTCGAGTCGCTGGCCGCGTGCGCAGAGGGCTGGGTCGAGCGATATGTGCGCGGCGGGCATTCCGGTGTGTGCATCGACGCCGTCACCGGTCTCGGCACACCGTTAGTTCTTCGGCTCCGCCTTCGAGAGATCTACCAGCACTGCCGTGCGTTCCGGGTGGCTCCGGCCGAGGCCTATTGCTTCGTGATCGTCGACGCCGACACCGACGACCTGGCACCGTTCGAACGCGACGCTGTGATGGTCACAACCGCCGGCGTCGTCGCCGAGGTCTTCCACCAGGGTGAGACCATCGTGCGTCATCGCAGCCGCATCATCGTGCTGGCCAGCAACTCGGAGGCGACCCGTCACCGTGCCGAAACGCTGAATCGGGTATTGCACGACTCGCCCATCACGCGCTCCGCGGATCCCCACGTCTGGGACGGCGAGCTCCCGGCTTCGAGCATCGAACTGGACAGGCGACTTCGCGACCTCGTCGGCTGATCGTCAGCTGTGAACCCACACCGTGATGTGCAGCGGCATGAGGTTCTGGTCCCAGATGAAGTCCATCGCAGCGGTGCTGAGGCGAACGCAACCGTGTGATGCTGGATGGTTGGGCACGCTGGTCATCCCGTGGACTGCGATCCCCCCGACGAAGTACTTCGGCCGATAGATCTGGCCGAGGTCGCCGTCCCACCAACCGTCGGGGTGCTCGCGGTTGGTCTTGAACAGACCCTCCGGCGTCTGCGCGTCGCCCGTTTCGATCTTCGTCGGATCGTTCTTGTTGGCCGCGGTGTACGGGATGCCG
>JANPGV010000124.1:0-2445 GCA_031424145.1 Ilumatobacteraceae bacterium | reverse complement strand
GACGAGGACGAGGAGATCTGCATCGCCGGTGTCATCTCCGTCGGCCTCGAGGCCGGCTGATCACGAGCCACGAAGGTCGTACCGAGTCAGCGAGAGCACCTCATCGGCGTTGGGTTCGTTGAGCCACTCGCGAATCAGAATTTGGCCGGGCGATGTGATGCGGGTTTCGTTGGAGATCGAGACGACGAGCATCCCGTTCATGGACACCAATATCGAGTCCCCGAGGGCCAACACGGTGATCTGGTTGGAACCCGTCGGATTGATCTCGGCGACGTATGTCGGGTCGAGGATCGATGAGTCTCCATCTGGTCCGACGAACGACAGCGACATCATTTGCGTCTGCGGGGTGTAGACCATCTCGTAGTAGTTGTGTTCGTCGACAAAGCGAAACAGGACACCGATGTCGCTCAGCCTTTCGTCACGCAGGTGCACGTCGACCGACAACACGAAGTCCGAGGCGAACTTCGACAAGCCAGAGCGACAAAAGGCAGGGCCATTTACGCTATGGACGGCCATGTCGTACGCACCCTGGCCAATCGTCCACGAGCAGTGGATGCCTCCCTCGTACGTCTTTTCGCCCTGCGGCCAGGCGTAGTCATTGTTGGCGAACTCGTCGTGGACTATCAGCGGAAGTAAGTTCGCGGCGGCGATGAGCGGGGCCACGACGGCGTTGATGGCTTCGCGCGCGTCCGCTGGCAGCCCCGATGACAAAATGACCTTCGGAGCGGGGACTGGGACCGAGCTGGATGTCGTCGACGTCGTTGTCGGCGGATCCGTGGACGCAGGGGTTGTCGCTGCCGACGTTTCCTTCGTCGCAGTCGTTGACTCGACCACCGTCGTCTTGGCCTTCGGGTCGTCGCCCGACCCGCGGTAGAACACTGTGGCGAGCGTGCCGACCAGAGCCAGCGAGGCCGCGACCAACGTTGCCCACCCTGGGTCGAGCCGTCCCGGCCGCCGTAGTCCGCGCTTCGTCGGGGTCGGTGGCTGCGGCTCGACAACAGCTTCGACCGGCTCCTCGCTGTTGTTCTCCGTCACCCATCCCCTCCCTGACTCGGAAATGGTAGTTGACGCTCAAATTGGTCACCGACGGGCGAGCCGCGGCTCGTCGTTTGGCGTATGGGGACCCGTGGCGGGTCCTGCGGCTCCAATCGCAACGGTCGTGCTACGGGCGCCGACCGCCCGCCGGGGTTGCCCGAATATGGAGCATGACCACGAGGCACGTCCTCGTTGGCCACGTGGCCGGACCGAGGGTCAAATTGTCCTTGACCGTGCTGCTCAGGACTTCGCCGCGGCTGCCGTGTTCGACCGTGTGCTGGAGAACCTCAGGGTCGACAACGGAGAGGTGTGACCCTCTGCCGGCGCGGGCACCGCAGCGGTCCTACACGGACCATTCCGCCGCCCGCGTTGCAACTTCCGTGGTGAATTCTCCGCGGCGCGACTGATTTACGGCCTCAGTTCCGACGAATAGGTATGAAGCCACTAACCACGAGTCCACTTCCGCGGCGATCGTTCCTGCAGCTCGGTGTCGGCGGGCTTGCGATAGGGGGAGTGCTGCCCCGAGTTGGTGGCGGAGGCGGCGACCAGTCTCATGGAGGCCAGACGCGTAAGACCGAGCAGGTGGTACGTCACGTGTTCGACGTCATCCAGACACGTGATACGGCCGCGATCTGGAGCTTGTTCGCTGACGATGGAGCCATCGAATTCCCGTTCCTCGGCCTACGAATCACCGATCTGGCGACGCTCGACGCCGTCATCGGGCCGCTCCTGGCGATGCTCGACGGTCTCACCTATTTCGACCTTGTCTTCGAACCGATGGCCGATTCGCATGCAGTGATCGTCACGCACAAGGGACACGCCACGATCAGCTTCAACGGCAAGAGCTACGACCAGACCTACATCAACGAAGTGCACGTACGGAACGGCAAGGTCACGTTGTACGTCGAGTACTTCGACACCACCGTCTTGAACGCGGCCTTGGCTCCATAGCCCTCGCGTTAGTTGGTGCCCGCTGCCGTGAGCACGTCGCGTAGCTGCTCCACGCTCGGCGCACCGGCAAGACCGCGGTCGGTCGAATACATGCGGCACGACAATCCGATCGGCTCGTTGCCGTTGGCGAACACGTCACGTCCGTCGATCAGGACCGTCGGCGACCCGCGAAACTGCAGACGTTGCGCATCTTCATCTGTTTCGACTCGACAGCGATCAAGCTCGAAGCCGAGTTCGACCGCCAGCGACTCCAAGTTGGCGTCGGTGGTCTGCCAGTTCGGGCAGCCATCAAAGAACAACAACGTGACCTTCACCTGGCGGTCAGCGCGATTGTGCGTTGTGCAACGCGGCTTTGTCGCCGGCGCTCGGGCTGCTATGGCCGAACGGGAACACCCATCGAAACACGCTCAGCACGGGCTTCTTGCACCAACAATCCGGCCCGCAGCCACACACGTTCCT
>JANPGV010000123.1:0-2054 GCA_031424145.1 Ilumatobacteraceae bacterium | reverse complement strand
CGCCGGGCCGGGCATCGAGTACTTCGTCAACTTCTACCAGATGCGCAAGAACCTGCAGGGCGAGCCCGCGCCGGAAGATGCCAGGGTCACCCAGGAGATGCTGCGCACAGGCAATGCCGGGTTCTGGTTCGCAGCCGTCGGCACGCCCGACGACGTGATCGCCAAGCTCCGCCCGTTCGTCGACGGTCATCTCGGCCGGATCACCCAACTCGCTCTGCAGATGCGTCAGCCGGGCATGGGCAACGACGATACGCATCGATCGATGCGAATGTTCGCGAGCGAGGTCATCCCGGCCTTGTCGTGACGGGCCGGACACGGACGACAGGGATGCGTCGATCCGTCTTGGCCTGATACTCCTCGTACGGCGGGAAGAGGGCGACCATCTGGGCCCACAGTCGATCCCGGTCCTCGCCCTCGGGAACGGTTTCGGCGACGCCTCGCACCACGTCGGCACGTTCCTGGATCGTCACCGACGGTTCAGCGACGAGGTTGAGATACCACAGCGGATGGGTCGGGCGACCACCGAACGACGCGATCAAGATGTAGTCGTCACTGTCGCGGCCGAAGATCAATGCGTTGCGGCGAAGGTCGCCTGATTTGCGACCAGTGGTCGTCAACACGACGGTCGGATAACCCCGCCACATGTACCCGTCGTCCCCACCGGTCTCGACGTACTTGCGGGTGTGCTCGGCCACCCAATCCACTGCACTGTCCAACGGTTCCTTGCTCATCCGGCTCTCCTAAGGTTGACGATGTCGAGCAGATCGGCGTGGATCTGCGAATTGGCCGCGACGATGTTGGTGACACCGGTGCCGAGGTTGACCGGTTCTCCTTCGAACCCGGTCGCCACTCCCCCGGCTTCTTCCAACAACAAAACGCCGGCGGCAACGTCCCACGCATACGTTGCGTCCTTCTCCACGAAGCCGTCGAGCATGCCGGCAGCGACATACGCCAGGGCGAACGACGGGCAGCCGATGGCCCTCGTGCCCCTGCAGTGCAGATGCATCTGCTCGATACGCAGCGCATGTTGGTGGATTGCAGATGGGTCGTCGTTCTGGAGGCCCGTTGCGATGAGCGCCCTGCCGATGTCGGTCGTGTCGCTCGGTTGACAACTGGTGCCACCTCCGCGTTCGACGGAGTACATCTCCTCACGCAACGGGTCGAAGATCACGCCCGCAAGCAGCGGACCGCTGGTCTCGCGAACTGCGATCGACACCCCCCACGGCGACATTCCACGCGCGTAGTTGGACGTCCCGTCGAGTGGATCGACGATCCAGGTGTACGGCCCATCGGGATTGCCCGCCGAACCTTCCTCGCCGAGGATCGCGTGGTCCGGGTAGCGATCCAACAGAAGGTCGACGATCGTTGCCTGTGACGCCTCGTCAGCCCAGGTGACGATGTTCGACCTGGCCGACTTCTGCTGGATCTCCGTCGGTCGCAACAGGCCCTCCATCAGTCGTGCGCCGCCCGCGTGTGCAGCGTCGATTGCGGATTGCAGGAGGTTCAGCTCGCTCACCCCCAAAGATATAGCATCGCCAGTCGCAGCCCGTGTGGGGACGGGTACCGAGCAATCCATTTCAGTTGGGGGTCACCATGGCAGAGATCGTTCCCGTCGACCAGTTCCTCGACTGGTATCCGGGCTGGAAGCCCGAGCACATCGACGATCCGTGGCTACGGATGAAGTCTGGGCCGTTCCGCAAAGAGGACGAGTCGCGCTTCTGGTTCGTCGACTTCCACTGGCCGCGAGGGTTCTCGCCGCTTGGATTCTGCTTCGTGACCAGTGCAGCGTGGAGCACGCAGCTCGCTGCCCATCAGCTCCCCCTGCCGCCGGCGGGCGGGCTTGTGCAGCGCATGGGCGGGCCCTTCCTGTACGAGGGGGAGGTGCCCGTCACGTCGCAATGGGAGATCGGTTACCGCGCGGCACGCATCGAGAAGAACATGCCCAAGTTCCTGGGCAACTTCGATGCCATCTGGGAGGAGCGCAAGTGGGAGCTCGAGCTCGGGCTCGGCTATTTCGAGAGCTATGACTTCGCGGGCAAGTCGCTCGCCGAGAT
>JANPGV010000122.1:0-20625 GCA_031424145.1 Ilumatobacteraceae bacterium | reverse complement strand
GAGCACCCTCGCGGACGACGTAGTTGAGGATGAAGAATCGGTAGACCTCGGGTAAGAACGCGACCTCGTCGAGGCTCATGGGAAACACACTTCGATAGGCGTCGAGAAAGGCGATGAACGAGGGCTCGACCAACGTGTGAGGGCCATAGGTGAAGCGGGTTCGGTCACCGGTGCTGCTGGACACGCGCGACAGGTAGTAGTAGTCGCGCATTCGTGTCTCGATGCGGTACCAGTCGTAGTCCCATCGGCTGTACAGGCGGAAGCGTCAGTCTGATGCAGTATCGACCGAGAAGTTGCCGAGGTTCCAGTCGATCAGGATCGGTATCTTCGGCCATTCGTCGTAGCCGACTTCGACCAACCGCTCGAGGAAGCGATGGGTGTGCTTCCACAGCACAGCGATCGCCTCGGGTGGGAGATCGAAGTTCCGTGGGGCGAAGGGGCTTTCCAGTAGGTCGAGCAGGTGAATCGCATCGCTCTTGATGGTCTTCGACGCGCTGGGCAGCAGGGGAGCGATGTCGGTGCACGCCAAGTGGAACTCGGCCATCTCCGTGGCCAGGTTGGCGATCTGGTCGGCCGAGAGTATTCGTGGCAACGATTCGCGGCGGGGCACGTCGTCGTAGAACACAGCCCACATCTGCTGGTCGTACCACGTGAACGTTCGGCCGTTCTTGCTCCAGATGTCGGCGAGCATCCCGGTGAACCGCGTCGCGCCGAGGTATCTGGCGCATCGGTCGAGCTGCTCGTGGTCCTCGACGAAGAGGAAGTACGAACCGTACGACGAGACCTTGCTGACAACGGTCGAGCCGTCGTCGAGATGCAGCCGGAAAACGCGGTTTGTCGAGACGTTTGCGCTGACCTCGTCGGCGCTGAGGATCCTGCGGATGTCGCCATACGCAGCCCACGCCGCGTCGACAGCCTGGCGGTGGGAGGTCGCGCCGCTCATGCGGCGATCGTAGGCGCTGGCCTAACCGACGTTGCGGGCTCTCACACCAATCGGAGCAATCAGTCGGTAGCCGGCGGAGTGGCGCTCGTCCTCACTCTCACCACCCCAGAAACCGTATTCGTGGTTGGTCCTGGCGTACTCCCGGCACGCGCTGTGAACGATGCAACTGGCGCACACGGACTTCGCCGCATCCTCTCGCCTATCACGGGCCTGCGGCCGTTCGGCGGGCGGGGGGAAGAAGAGGTGCGTGAGCCCTTTGCACGCTGCCTGGTTCATCCAGCGATCGTCAGTGAGCACTCGATGGAAGAAGATCTCCACCGCGGCCATTTGAACCCCCTCCTGCGACTGTCAGCGATACTGCATTTCGTGCTGCACGCCCCCTCGGCACCCATGGGCAGCCCCGCCAGACTAAGTCGCGCGTTGACAAAGAGTCAATTGTAGATTGCAATGAATTCGCCGATTAGAGCGCTCAAACGAGCAAGTGGCGCACGCCCGCCGCGAACCGCTCGATGTCGTCGATGGTGGTGTCCCACGATGTCATCCAGCGGACCTGCGACTGGTTGACATCCCAATCCCAAAAGAAGCACCAATCCTGCAACGGCTTGATGGCGTCGCGCGGAATGATGGGAAACACGCTGTTCACCGCGGGGTGGGTGGCGTGCACGACCGACGGGATGTCTGAGGTCAAGGTGTACAGGTGCTGGCCCATCGCGTTGGAGTGTTCGGCGAGGCGGATCCACAGGTGGTCGTGGAGCAGAGCGTTGAACTGAGCAGCGACGAAGCGCATCTTCGACGGCAGTTGATTGACCTGTTTGCGGATGTACTTGGCCCGCCTCGACAGCTCAGGGTTCAGGAACACAACGGCCTCGCCGCCGGCCAGGCCGGCCTTCGTGCCACCGAAGCACAGGACGTCGACGCCGGCATCGACGGTGAAGGAGCGAACCGCTGCGATCGTTCCGCCGAGCGCTGCCGTCGCGTTGGCGAGACGCGCGCCATCCATGTGCACGACCATTCCGAGACGGTGTGCCGAATCACACAACGCAGCGACTTCATCGGGGGAGTAGACGGTGCCGAGCTCCGTGCTCTGGGTGATGGAGACGACACCGGGTTGAGCGTGATGCATGTCGCCCTGGAACCGAGCCAACGCGTCGATCTGTTCCGGCCGCAGCTTGGCGTCGGCGGCGTCGAGCGGCACGATCTTTGCGCCGAGCGCGCGTTCGGGTGCACCGGTCTCGTCGACGGCGATGTGGGCCCACTGCGTGCACGCGATGAAATCGGCGGGCTGAACCATGGTCGCCAGCGCCATGACGTTGGCACCTGTGCCGTTCCACACGAGGAAGGCTTCCGTGTGCGCGCCGAACATCTCTCGAAACGATGCCTCTGCTTCGGCGGTCCAACGGTCTGCGCCATAGGCCAGCGCATGACCGGTGTTGGCGGCGACGATTGCATCGATCACCGCCGGGTGCGCGCCCGCAGCGTTGTCGCTCGCGAAGGCGCGCAGCGGAGCGGGAGGCATGGTGGCAATTCGCTGTGCGAAGTCGGCAGTCACGGCCGACATTCTGCTCCGGTGGACGTCAGATACCGAAGTGGGTGGTGATAACCCTGCCTCGTCGGTCGGCGGCGCTGGGTGAGAGATCACTGACGACGAAGGTGCGCTGAAGCCAACGGTCGGAACCGTCGAACCTCGCCACGAACGGGCTGCGTCCGTGCACCGCAACGTTGTTGTCGACGATGAGCAGATCGCCCGATTCGAGCGCGACCGATGTATGACACGCCTGCGTCGCCTCACCGAGAACGCGCAGCGCCTCGCTCGCGTCCTCGTCGACGCCGACCATCAGGTCGGCGTCGAACACCATCGAGGGACGCCGCCGATCGCCGCTGAGCACGACCATCGGTGGGCTGAGCACGTTGCTTCGCCCGTCGAGGTAACTCTCATCGACAGCGGTGCGGAAACGGGGTTCGAACAGCACCTCGATCACGGCAGGGTCGAGTTCCGGCAGGACCTCGAAGATCGACGACAGCGTCGTTCGCGCCTCCGGGTCACCGCGCAGGCACAGCAGCAACAGATATCGCGGGCGGTGTGGGTGGAATGCCGCCTCCGTGTGGAACATCAACTGCACCTTTGATGACGTCGACACCTGACGGTCGATCGCACTCATGGTGGGAGCAATGTTCTGTACCAGGTCGCCACCGTGCTCGGGTTCGTAGCCGACAGGCTGGCCCAGCCGGCGTGCGACGGTCAACAGAATGAACTCGCTGACCGAGTCCTTTCCGGCTGGTCTCGTCGGCGTCAGGGGAGTGCCGGGCAACTCGCCGACCGGCAGTCCGCGGAGCAACATCGCGCCCGAACGGTGGGTGCTGTCGGCGAAATCGACCAGCGCGTCGTGCACGTTCGAGGGCAGCAGGCGGCACGCATGACCTGCTGCGCTGACGAAGCTTTCAGACTTAGGCCCAAACGGAGGAATGGACGAAGTCGGCCAATGAGGCGACTCGATCTTCGCGGGTTGGACGTGTTCGGTCAGCGTGCTCATCGCTTTCGATCCGGGCTCCGTAGTTCAATGGAATGAATCTTCCATACTAACGCAGATTAGGAACAAACGTATCGTGGATACGTCAAGGACTATGATCCGCGGCCGTGGAAGTGGCGGATCGAATAGGTCGGACCAGCACAAGCCTGACGAATGCGGAGCGTCGCGTCGCCGAGGTAGTCCTGGCCAACCCGCAGCTCGTTGCGTTCGGGACCGTTGCGGACCTGGCCGAAGGGTCCGGCTCGGGGGCCGCGACAGTTGTTCGACTGGCAACCAAATTGGGTTTCGAAGGGTTCAGTGCGCTGCAGGCCTCGGTGCAGCAGGACCTGGCCAGTCAGCTGCGACCAGCGGCCGAGCGCATCCGCGACCCGGCGGTTCACGATTCGCTGAACACCCACCTGCAGCTCGAGCTGGGGAACGTGCAGTCCACGCTCGGGGCGATCGACCAGGTTGCGCTCGCTGACGTCGTCGAGCATCTCGCCGATCCCGTGCGACGCATCCACGTCCTGTCGGGCGACGCTTCACGCGGGGTCGCCGCGCAGTTCGTCGGCGATCTGCAGGCGTTGCGGGGAAATGTGGTGTTGGTCGATGGCAACGATGTCGCGGTTCGTCGCACGGTTGCCTTGATGGAGGAGAGCGATGTGCTGGTCACAGTCGATCTCCGCCGCTACGACCGCTGGCTGGTCGATGCGGCTCGTACTGCCGCGCAGGCGGGGGTCTGGATCGTATCGATCGCCGACAGCGTGCTGTCGCCTGTGGCGGCGTGCTCGCAGCGCACCCTCGTCGTCACGGCGGCGGGAGCCGGACCGTTCGACAGTCATGTCGGCACGCTGGCGCTCATGAACGTGCTCGTCGCCGGCGCGGCAATCAAGTTGCGCGGTGTTGCCACCGAGCGGCTCGACCGTGCCGAGGCCGCCTGGCGGGCCAGCAACGCGCTTAGCGAGCGTTAGTCGGCGAGTTCGCCGGACACGCCTGCCAGGAGCCATCGGTGGCAGCACTGGTGATGGCTGCGGCAACGAGCTCCTGAACTCTGGCGCCAGTGGCGAAGTCCGGCTGCACTTGCCGACCCTGGGCGATCGCCGTTACCCAGCCACGCGTCATTGCCTCGGTGCGTCGGAAGATGTGGCGATACGTGTCGTGCACGTTGTCACGGGGTGCCCCGCTCCAGGCACTCTCAGGAAGGGGTAGGGGCTTGGCAGGGCCCGTCTCGCCGGCGCGCACCCCACGCACCTCCTGCACGGTGTCCCAATCGTTGAGGGCGTGCAGCGTGCCTTCACTGCCGTGCAGATCGAGCTCGTGGATCTGTCCGAACGGTGTCCCTTCCCAGCAGACGGCCCTGACCTCCAAAGTTGCCGATGCGCCGGACTCGAACTGGGCGAGGATGACGGCGCTGTCCTCCAATTGGGTGTAGCTGCTGCCGTCCGGACGCGGGTCTCGATCGACGAAACAATCGCTGTGGGCGCTGACCGCGCTGACCTCGCCGAGGAACCACCTAGCCATGTCGAGCCAGTGTGAACCGAGGTCACCGAGAATGCCCGAGCCCGCCTTCGCCTCGTCGAATCGCCATGCGTAGGCGCTGTCGCGGGCGTATCCGGCGAAGTAGCGCATGCTCAGGTGGTACGGCCGGCCGACATATCCATCGTCGATCAGTTGCTTGACGAACTGGTTCGTCGGCATGAATCGATAGGTGAATGGGACCATCGTGGTCGCGTTGCGCTGGCGAGCCGAATCGGCCATGTCATGCGCTTCCGCCACACTCATCCCGAGCGGCTTCTCGCAGAGCACTGGCAGACCGCGGTCGAGCGCCGCCATGCTGATCGAGTAGTGGGTCTCGTTGGGTGCGGCGACGATCACCGCGTCCACGTCGCCGCTGTCGAGCATCTTCTCCCAGTTGTTGTATGCCTTCGGGATCGACCACGTTTCGGCGGTGGTGCTCGCCCGCTGCAGGTCGCGACCGGACACGGCGACGATCCGCCCGAGCGGGTGGTCGGCCAGCGCGGGTAGGTACATCGCATCCGCCCACCAACTCGTGCCCACCAAGCCGACTCGCACCGTTTCCTGCATCGGGCCAGTCTGGCAGGGGAGTGCCGGCAACCTGAGAGCCGGGGATCAGTGGATCGACTCGCCCGGTCAGGTGTCAGCGTCCGCGCAAGCGGACGCGCGACAGCGTTCGGTACCGAGAGGATTCGATGTCGTCCCGCAGGGCGGCCCACGCTTCTTCGACGTTCGCGCCCGTGGCGGACGCCACCACCATCATCCCGTCGAATCGTTCGGCCTCGGCGATCCACACGGCCTCCACGCCGACCAGGCGGCCGTCGCGCCCCCGCACGTGGTTCTCGCGGTAGTCCATCATCGTGCGCCAACCCGCTCGCTCGAGGGCTCGACGATCGACCGGTTCTATGCACTCGCCATGACGCCGAGGCCGCAGAGCAGGATCGCGCATGTTGATTGCCATGCCGCCCATTGTGAACGAGCGGCCCTGTGGATGGTTAGTGCCAACTACCTGTGGATTCGCTGGGGATATATCGCCCGCCCGGCCCGCGCGAGACTTGCGGCATGTCAGCACAAGCACGTCTCACCGAGCTCGGCATCGAGCTTCCAGCACTCATGTCGCCCGCCGGTCTGTATCGCAGCGCGGTACGTGTCGGCGATCTGCTCTTCCTCAGCGGCGCCGGGCCCGTCCTGGGTGACGGCAGCTTCATCAAGGGCAAGGTCGGCGACACAATCGATCTGTCCGCAGCGCGTGAGGCGGCGAGGTACGTCGGTCTGCAGTTGCTAGCGGTGATGCATGAGGAGTTGGGCTCGCTCGATGCGGTGTCACGCATTGTCAAGCTGTTGGGGATGGTCAACTGTGCGCCGGGTTTCAACAACACACCGGGGGTCATCGATGGGTGCTCGGAGCTGTTCATCGAGGTGTTCGGCGAGGCCGGACGCAGTGCCCGCAGCGCGGTGGGCATGGCCGAGTTGCCGTTCGACATCGCAGTCGAGGTCGAGGTGATCGTGCAGGTCCACGCCGACTGAATCGTGGGGGAGGGGCTACAGCTCCTTGTTCTGCTTCACATCCCAGCCTGCGTGAATCGCAGCCGCGAGCGCACCGGTGGCCTTCTGCGGCCGGTAGTCGATCTGGATCTTGGCGAATCGCAGGGACACGTCGTCGACCGGCACGTCGCCCTCTGTCCCACTGACGTGGTAGGAGGTGACCGTCACGTCGGTGAAAGTCAGCTTGAAGTACTCCGGCTGGGCAGAGCCAGTGCGCCGCGCCGCAAGTACCGCCTTGGTGACGTGCTTGCCATTGGCGCAGAGCAACATCAGCTTCGGCGACGCTGAGCCGGTGAACGCGGAGAAGTTGAAGTCTTCGATGTGGACCTTGCCTGAGCCGGAACCGGTCCCAGTCGCCGGGGGACCGGCGTTCGTCTCACCCCACGAGAACGCGATCACCTCGATCTCGTCGGGATGGTGGGCATCCTGGCTGTCGCCGGGGACGGTGTCGATCTTGAGGAAGTAGTCACCCATTGACCGAGGCTAACCCACGTACTGATCGGGAATTGGCCTACAGTTTCGTCATGACGAAAGTAGTCGATGATGGGCAGCAGCAGCGATCGCGGTGCCGTTGGTGCCGACGAGTGCTGCCGGCGCAGAAGCTCGGGCGACCGAGGATGTTTTGCAGCCAAGCGTGCCGTCAATGGGACTGGGTAGGCCGTCAGCGGGCGCGCGAGCTGCAACTGAACGAGGACGAGTTGATCATCACCAAAGCCGAGCTCGATCAGTTACACGACGAGCTGTACGTGTTGGCTTGTGCCGTCGACGACGTCGAACGCGACTATTCGGCAGCCGGTAGGACGCCGACAGCGAAGGAGTTTGGCGAGATGCTGTCGTGGCTCCTGGAAGCAGCACGCCCGATCCGGGATCGTGAACTGAAGCCACAACGCCCATAATCATCGTTATGTCAGATCTAGCGTTTGGGGTCGCACGACCCTATATGGGTCCCCAGCCGCCAAACGCGGGCGGGGCTGCGCTCCGAGCTCTCCTATCGGAGTGTCTTCGGCTCAGCCGGGGTGCACGCAAACACTCCGATGACCAGGTCTCCTTTCGACGAATCACTCCTCGGTTCGGCAACAATGGGTCGATGTCCATCGTCGTCGACCAGCCGGCTCCCCGCGTTCTGACCATCGGGATCAATCGCCCCGCTGCTCGAAATGCCATTGACGGGCCAACTGCTCGGGCGTTGTCCGAGGAGTTCCGCGCGTTCGATGCCGATCCCGACCTGAACGTCGCTGTGTTGTACGGCGTCGACAACATGTTCTGCGCCGGCGCGGATCTGAAGCAGATCGGGTCCGGCAACGGCAACAGGGTCGAGATCGACATGTCGCTCGACGGGCCGCTCGGCCCGACCCGGATGCTGCTCGACAAGCCGGTGATCGCTGCCGTCGAAGGGTACGCAGTGGCGGGCGGCCTGGAGCTGGCATTGTGGTGCGACCTGCGCGTGGCGGCAGCGGACGCCGTGTTCGGGGTCTTCTGCCGTCGGTGGGGTGTTCCTCTGGTCGATGGCGGCACCGTGCGACTCCCCCGCCTCATCGGGCACAGCCACGCACTCGACATGATCCTGACGGGCCGTGGCGTCACGGGCGACGAGGCGGTGCGCATGGGTCTGGCCAATCGAATCGTCGCCCATGGCGCGGCGCTCGATGCAGCGATCGCACTCGCCACCGAGATCGCCGCGCTCCCCCAGCGTTGCTTGCGCTCCGATCGGCGCAGCAGCTTCGACCAGTGGGGCCTCACCTTCGACGAGGCGCTCAAGAACGAGACCGAGCTCGGCCTCGCCACGATCCGCTCGGGCGAGACGCGAGAAGGCGCTGAGCGTTTCGCGGCCGGCGAGGGCCGTCACGGAAAGTAGTCCTAGCGGACGTTGACGAGATCGACGACGAACACGAGTGTTTCGTCGCCCTTGATGGCGCCCCCCGCTCCCCTGCTGCCGTAGCCGAGGTGAGGTGGGATCGTCAGTCGTCGCCGACCGCCGACACGCATGCCGGCAACACCTTTGTCCCAGCCTTCGATCACCTCGCGTGCTCCGAGGCGGAAGTCGAACAAGTCGCCCCGATTCCAACTGGCATCGAATTCCTTGCCATTGCTCCAGGCCACACCCGCATAGTGGACATAGACACGCTTGCCGATCACGGCCTCTTCGCCGTCGCCGATCGTCTCGTCTTCGATGACGAGGTCGGCGGGCGGTTCGCCTTCGGGGATGGTGATCGTTGGTCGTTCGGCCATGAGCGCCGACCTTACTGTCGAGGGGTCCCCCCTCGACAAGAACGGCGCGGTGCCGATGATCTCGAGTTCGCAGCGGCGAGAATGGAGGGATGGCGAGGCGTTTCTGGGTGATCGGTGCTGCCGGTGTGGCCGTGCTCGCCTTCGCATCCGCTTCGAGCGCCTGCCAGGACACCTCGGCGACGGCGGTGACGACGCCTCCGGATCCCACGATCGAAACCTTCATCACCACGACTGGAACACCCGACACCACAGAGGCGCCAGCTAGATCGACGACGACCTCGAGCAGCACGTCGACCTCGACAACGTCGACCACAACCTCGACGTCGACGACCACGCCCACTACGAGTACAACGGCGACAACGGATACTCGAACCTTCAACGGGGCCGCATTCGATGCAGTCATTGCAGCAGCCACGGTCGATGTCGGAGACATCTCCGCCGGCGCATCAGTGATCCGCAACGGCACCGTCCTGCACACCGCATCGTTCGGGATGGAAAATCCGTTCGAGTCCATCGTCGCTACTTCGGGGACGCGGTTTCGACTGGCGAGCGTCTCCAAGATGCTCACGTCCGTCGCGATCATGCAGTTGGTCGATGAGGGCGCGATCAAGCTCGATGAGCCGTTCGCCAAGCAGATGCATGTCGACGGACCGTTCGCTGATCCACGAGTCGCAACGATCACAGTCAGACACCTGCTCTCACACATGTCCGGGTTCAGCGCGGCTCACGGGGTCTTCTTCGGGCACGGAGTCGACACCTGGCAGCAGGCAGCGCAGAGCGCCTTGGGTCAGGTGCTGAAGGCCGATCCTGGCACCGCCTTCCAGTACAGCAACACCAACTTCTGCATGCTGGGGTTGCTCCTCGAATCGGTGACGGGCCAGCCGTTCGAGGCTGCGATACGTGAGCGAGTGTTGAAACCGATCGGCATCAAGGCGCACCTCGCGCCAACCTTCGACACTGTGCGCGGCGATGCCTTGCATGCATCTGCGCCGGGACGCAACTACATGGAGGCACTTGGTCCTGCCGGCGGTTGGGTCGCGACCCCTACTGATGTGGCGATGTTGGCTGCTGCGCTTCGGGACGGTCCTTCCGGCACGCAGTTGCTCGACGCAACGACGGTTGGCGCCATGCGCGTTCGCGTGCCTGTTCCGGTGGAGGTGCCACTTCCCGCGAACGGCTGGAGCTACGGGCTCGGGTTGATGCTGTTCGCGGACGGTTCGTGGGGGCACACCGGCACGATCGAGTCAACCCATTCGGTGGTCGTCAATCGCCCCGACGGCTTGACCGTTGCTCTCCTCATCAGCGGCAAACAGCCGTACAACACCGACGACCTGCTTCCCGTGATCGACCTCGCTGTGGCTGCCGCCTTCGCCGGCTAGGGGCAACGACTACGTTCGTCGCGATGGGTCGACTCGACGAGGCAATGCCATCCGCCGCAATCCTGGCTCACCTCGACCACCTCAAACACGACGACGTGCACTGGCGCGACGGCCGGGCCTTCACGCTGGTGTACTACGGCGGCGAGGATGTCCTGGCCCTTGCGGAAGAGGCGTACCGGCGGTACTCGTCCGAGAACGCGTTGAACACCGATGCCTTTCCCAGTCTTCGTCAGCTGCAATCGGAGGTCGTGGCGATCGTCGGCGACTGGCTGCAGGCAGGCGAAGATGGCGCGGGGTTCATGACTTCGGGCGGCACCGAGAGCATCCTGATGGCCGTCAAGGCTGCTCGTGAGCGCGGGCGCACAGAGCTCGGTATCACTCAACCCAACGTGGTGTTGCCAAGGAGCGCTCACGCCGCGTTCGAGAAGGGCTGCGACTACTTCGGGTTGGAGAGTCGGCGCGTCGCCGTCGGAGCCGATTGGCGCGCCGACGTGGGCGCGATGGGAGACGCCATCGACGCCAACACGGTTCTGCTCGTCGGTTCGGCACCGCAGTACCCGCAAGGTGTGATCGATCCGATCGCAGAGATCGCGGCCCTCGCCTCACAGCACAACATCAACTGTCATGTCGATGCGTGCATGGGCGGAGTCACCCTGACGTACATGGCTCGGCTCGGCGAAACGGTGCCGCCGTGGAACTTCGCCGTTCACGGCGTGACGAGCATCTCCGTCGACCTCCACAAGTACGGGTACACGGCGAAGGGTGCTTCGGTGATCGTCCACCGCAACAAGCAGCTGCGCAGCTACCAGACGTATGTCACTGACAACTGGTTGGGCGGGATGTACGGATCGTCTGGAGTCCTCGGCACCAAGGGAGGCGGTTCGATGTCGGCCGCGTGGGCTGTCATGCACTACCTCGGCGATGAGGGATACAAGCGCGTGACAGCCGCAGCGCGCACGGCGTGCCTGCAGCTCGCGGCGGCGGTGCGGGCGACTCCGCAACTCGTGATCCGGGCAGATCCACAAGCGACGCTGCTGGCGTTCGGTGCCGCCGATGAGACCGAGCTCGACGTCTTTGCCCTGGCCGACGCCCTGTGGCGTCGTGGGTGGTACGTCGATCGTCAGGGCCCTCCCCCGTCGTTGCACTGCACGGTCAGTGTCGTTCACGAAGGCAAGATCGAAGCGTTCGTCAACGATCTCCAGGCGAGCCTCGTAGAGGTATTGCAAGCTCGGCACCACGGCGCGCAAGGGGCGTACGGAACGGTCGAGTGACCCGTCCTGCAATCGTGAAGTAGCAGAGCTCGTTGGTCACGCGCCCGAACACGGTCGGAAACCGAGGATCGCTCGATGTCGCTGCTTCACCGAACTTGTGCGCGACCACGCGAGTTGTCCAGGTGGGTCTTCATCGCCATCACCAGATCCAGGAGCTCGGCAGACTCGTCGGCGTTCAACGCCTGGTCGAAATGGCGAACCATGATCTCGTCCGTGATGTCCTCGGCGTCGGCGCGAGTGGCAACGAGGTGAGCGACGTCGGGGAACGGCTCCGGCCACCCGAACTGTTGGGCGTTGCTCTCGCCACCGGAGATCAGCATCGCTTCGCGCGGGGCAATGCCCGTTGCCACCACCGCGGCGATGTGTGAACCGAGGCGAAGCTCGCGAAGGAGGTTTGTCGTGAAGTAGGCCAACGCGGGCGGATCCTCGGGGCGCGGCTCGGACCGCCAGCCAGCAAACAAGGACATGCCGATCGGATCGACGGAATCGATCACATGACGAATCAGGTCGGCCACACGCGCCGCATCCCCAAACCCGGCCAAGCGGGTGCGTCCCCATCCGGCACACGCCGCGCCGTAGCGCACGGCCGCCGCTCGCGCACCCTCGACGGCTGTGCCTGCGTCCCACATCTTGCGCAAGAGCGCGGGTTCGAAGAATCCCAGTGCTGATCGCACGACGTCGGCATCGACATCGCCCAGCACTCCCCCGCGACCGGCGACGTAGTAGGCGTATCCATTCGGAAATCCGGCCGATTTGCCCGCAGCGAGCACGTCGGGGTCGAGCATCCAGCGACCGCCGATGTCACCCACGGGAGCAGCCAGCAGATGAACAGACTCTGCTGTGCTTGCCATGGGTGGAACCTAGCGAATCGTCACGGGCGACGGTAGTCCGCCAAGGTGGAGGCGACCGGCTGTGAGGCTCCCACCGGCCGAGGCAACCGCCCGCTACAGTGCTTGGCGTCGACATCCCCGATCGGGAGAGCCTTCAACGCAGCCAGCGTTGCGGCGCCGAAGGAGCAACCTCCCCGGAATCTCTCAGGCAAACGGACCGCTCGGGAAGGCAACGCTGGAAAGAAGCGGGCGCAAGCCCGCTCGCCGAAGGGGAAATCCGCCCGAGGACCACTCGGTGCGGAGAAGCTCTCAGGCACAAATGACAGCTGGGGAAAATCTGAACCTGCGATCCCCAGGGAGTAGTCATCATGCGAGCACACCTCGACGAGTTGATCGATGCGGGCGAGTTCACGCGCCGCCACACCGCGCCGACGGCTGACGAACGACGGCGGATGCTCGATGAGATCGGCGAAGAGTCGATCGAGTCCTTGCTCGACCACACGGTGCCGGCCTCGATCCGGATGGCCGACAGCCTCGCCTTGGACGCGCCGCGATCGCCCGAGTCTGTGTTGGGCGAGCTTCGCCGGCTGGCCGACCAGAACGTCTCGCGCACAAGCCTCATCGGCATGGGTTACTACGGCACCATCACTCCCCCGGTGATCGTCCGCAACGTGCTCGAGTCCCCGGCGTGGTACACGGCCTACACGCCGTACCAGCCCGAGATCAGTCAAGGAAGGCTCGAGGCCCTCCTGAACTTCCAGACGATGGTCGCCGAGCTCACCGGGTTCGACCTTGCCAACGCCTCGCTGCTCGACGAGGCCACGGCCGCAGCCGAGGCCATGACGATGTGCCGGCGATTGTCGAAGTCCGACAGCCACCGATTCGTCGTGCACCCCGACACCCATCCGCAGACCATCGCTGTGCTGGCTACGCGGGCCGAGCCGGTCGGTATCGAGCTGGTCGTAGGTGGCGTCGACGATGTCGCCCACGGCTGCTTCGGCGCCCTGTTCAGCCTGCCGACATCGAGCGGCGCCGTCATCGACTGGGCGAAGGCCATCGCGTCGGTGCACCACGTCGACGGGCTGGCGGTTGTCGCAACAGATCTCATGGCGTGCATGCTCACCCCGCCACCGGCACACCTCGGCGCCGACATCGCCATCGGCTCGGCACAACGCTTCGGTGTGTCCATGGGCTTCGGAGGGCCGCACGCTGCGTTCATCGCCAGCTCCGAATCGATTGCCCGGGCCCTGCCCGGTCGGCTGGTCGGGGTCAGCACCGACACCGAAGGCCGCCCGGCAATGCGGCTGGCGCTGCAGACACGCGAGCAGCACATCCGTCGCGAGAAGGCCACCTCTAACATCTGTACCGCACAGGTCTTGCTGGCCAACATCGCCGGCTTCTACGCCGCCTGGCACGGGCCGGAGGGCTTGCGCAGGATTGCCGAACGGATTCATCGGTTGGCTTCGATGGCGGCCGCTTCCCTGCGTTCGGCGGGATTCGAACTGGTCAACGGCACGTGGTTCGACACGTTGCAGGTTCGCTGCGACGCAGAGAGGGTTCTGGCCGATGCCGCTGAGGTTGGCCTCGATCTGCGGCTCGTCGACGATGCCACCATCGGTTTCAGCCTCGACGAGACCTCGACGACCACCACCCTGACTACGTTGCTCAGCGTGTTCGGGGTCGGCGCCGACCTACTGGACACCGGGATCGAAGGTCTGCCGCGTCGGCGCACCGACGACTTCCTGACTCAATCCGTCTTCTCCCGATATCACACCGAGCACGAGATGCTCCGCTATCTCCGCCGGCTCTCCGACAAGGATCTTGCCCTCGATCGAACGATGATCCCGTTGGGGTCGTGCACGATGAAGCTCAACGCAACGGTCGAGATGGAGCCACTGACCTGGCCGGGATTGGCCGACATGCACCCGTTCACACCGGAGGAATCGACGGTCGGGATCCGCACGATGATCGCCCAGCTCGAGGCCATGTTGGTGGCGATCACCGGTTACGACGCAGTCAGCCTGCAACCAAACGCCGGAAGTCAGGGCGAGTTCGCCGGCCTCCTCGCAATCCATGCGTACCATCGCTGCCGTGGCGATACCGGCAGGGATGTCTGCCTGATCCCGTCCAGCGCGCACGGCACCAACGCCGCCAGCGCAGTGATGGCCGGCCTGAAGGTCGTCGTCGTGCGCTGCGACGATGATGGCAACATCGACCTCGCCGATCTCGAGTCGAAGGCGGCTGCGGCAGGCGATTCACTGGCCGCGATGATGGTCACCTATCCCTCCACCCACGGTGTGTTCGAGGCCCATATCGGCGAGCTGTGTGAGATCGTCCACAATCACGGCGGCCAGGTCTACGTCGATGGGGCCAACCTCAACGCGATGGTCGGCTTGGCGCAGCCCGGCAAGTTCGGCGCTGATGTCAGCCACCTGAACCTGCACAAGACCTTCTGCATCCCGCACGGCGGTGGCGGTCCAGGTGTGGGTCCCGTCGCCGTACGCGCCCACCTTGCCGAGTTCTTGCCGGCCCATCCGCTGGCATCCGCTGGTCGACCCGTTGGCGCCGTTTCCGCTGCGCCGTTCGGGTCGGCCAGCATCCTGGCCATCTCATGGATCTACATCGCCCTGATGGGAGCCAGCGGGTTGGCCGATGCCAGTGCAATGGCAATTCTCAACGCCAACTACATCGCCACCCGCCTGGATCCGCACTTTCCCGTGTTGTACACCGGCGAGTACGGCCGCGTCGGCCACGAGTGCATCATCGATCTGCGACCGATCACGAAGGCAACTGGTGTGACGGTCGACGATGTCGCCAAGCGCCTGATCGACTATGGATTCCATGCGCCGACGATGAGCTTCCCGGTCTCGGGGACGTTGATGATCGAGCCGACAGAGAGCGAGTCGCTCAACGAGCTCGATCGGTTCTGTTCGGCGATGATCGCGATCAGGGACGAGATCGACGAGATCGCCTCAGGGACCTGGGAGCTGGACTCCAGCCCGCTGCGCAATGCTCCACACACGGCCGAAGACCTGATCGGCGAGTGGAAACGGCCGTACGACCGCCAGCTGGGCGCGTATCCAGTCGCCGCGCTGCGGGCATCCAAGTACTTCCCGCCCGTGTCGCGCATCGATGCTGCCTACGGCGATCGCAACCTGCTCTGCAGCTGCGAGCCGCTCGAGGTGCTCGCCGCACGCTCTTGACCGGCGCGCCCGAGCACAGGACAGCTACGGTTCGACCATGGCGCAAAACACTCCCCCGGGGATCGGCGACCTCTTCAATCTGTTCGGCGGAGCCAACCCGTTCGGTGCCGTCACCAAGTCGATCGCGCAGTTCCAGCGAGGTGTGTCGGACTTCTTGTCGGCCGTCGAGAACTTCAACAAGACGATGCAGCAGTTGCACGGCGTCGCGGAACGGGTCAACAGTCTGCTCGACACGGTGGATGAACCGATTCGGGCGTTCGTACCGCAGATCACCCGGACGCTGAAGGCAGCCGACACCATGGTCGAGCAGTTGAGCGGTCCGATCGACCGCGTCGCCCCCGGTCTGTCACGCCTGGCCGACGTGCTCGCCTCTCCGACGCTGATGACCCTGCCGACCGACCTCAGCGAGTTCGTCGGTGTTCTCTCCGATCTCGCTCAGCGCCTTCAACCTCTCGGCCAGATGGCCGAGTCCGCCGGAAGCCTGTTCGGGCTGCGTCCGTTCGCATCCATGCTCGGCGGCACTCCCCCGCCACCTGCACCCATCGCAGTGCGAGAAGTTGTGGCGGTGGTTCCTGACAAGCCAGCGACCAATAAGGCACCCGCCAAGAAGTCGACGGGTAGATCTCCGGCCAAGAAGACGTCAACCAAAGCTGCCGCCACGAAGGCCGTCGCCAAGAAAGCGTCGCCTACCAAGAAGGCTGCGGCGAAGAAGCGCTAGCCGTCAGTGTTTGGCGATGAACGGAGTCGCCACGACGTGGCCCGGCAGACCGGTGCCGCGCACGTCGAGCACGACTTCGGTGCCGATCGACGTGGCCGGCGGCATGAACGAAAGGGCGATGCCGTGACCCAGCACTGGTGAGAAGTTTCCACTGGTGGTGACACCAACCGGTCGGTCATCGACGAAGACAGCGCAATCCGCACGCGGGGGCCGCCGACCATCGGTGATGATGCCCATCAACCGGCGACTGATGCCGGCGGCCTTCTCTGCAGCGAGTGCCCCGCGACCGCGAAACTCGTCCTTCGACCAGGCGACGACCCACTCGAGTCCTGCTTGCAGCGAGGTGATGCCGGGACCAAGTTCGTGGCCATGCAGCGGAAGTCCGGCCTCGAGGCGCAACGTGTCGCGCGCGCCCAACCCGGCGGGTGTGACACCGGCGGCGGTGATGGCCTCCCACAGGTCAACCGCTGCCCCATTGGGCACCGCTATCTCAACGCCTGCCTCACCCGTGTACCCGGTGCCCGCCACCACACATGGCGTGCCATCCCAGCTCATCTGGCCGACCCGGAAACGGCCGACCGCTGCTGCCTCTGGGAACACGGTGTCCAGGCGCTCCTTGGCGCGTGGGCCCTGTACGGCCAGCACGGCCCGATCCTGCGTTGTCTCACGGCCTCCGATTGCAGCTCGTACTCGATCGGTGTTGCTGGCGTTCGGCATCACGTCGAAGACCTCGTCGTCGACCCACCAGACGATGATGTCGTCGAGCACCGAGCCGTCGCTCTCGTCGAGCAGGTGCGTGTACTGGGCACGGCCGGGGGCGATCTTGTTCAGATCATTGGTCAAGGCGAACTGCAGACGCTCGATGGCATCACCTCCCTCGACACGAACAGTGCCGAGGTGAGAAACGTCGAAGACGACCGAGTCGTTGCGACAGGCGAGGTGCTCGACAACGGTGCCCGCCGGATACGACAGCGGCATCTCCCACCCGCCGAACGGGACCATCTTTGCGCCGAGCCCCCGATGGACCGCATCGAGCGGGCTGTGTTCGAACTCGCTCATCACATGGCGCGACGAGCTGAGGCTGTGATCGACGACTCATTCAGTTCGACGATCGTCGAGTCGAGATCGGACTTCACGCCGCCGATCGCCAGAACGTTGAGCACGCCCTGACCACCGCGTCGCATGACGTCGATCAACTGCTCGCCATCACACAGGATCACATCACTGCCACTGATCACTAGATGGGCGCTGGCGATGTCGGTCTCGACCTGTGTGCGGAGATACTCGAACGCAGTGCGCACGGACTCGAGTTTGATGCCCGCATCGAGCAGGCTCTTGATGACGCGCAGCTCCAGCAGATCTCGGTAGCTGTACAAGCGGCGACTGCCACTGCCGCTGGCGTCGGCCAGAGACGGTCGGATCAGGTCGGTGCGCGCCCAATAATCGAGCTGCCGATAGGTGATGCCGACGATCGTCGCCGCCTTCGTGCCACTGAACCCTGCCTCGTTCATCGCTGCCTCCGACTCACATCCGCGTAACTACGACAATGTAAGGAAAGCAAGACTAGGCCAAATCTCTCAGGAGGTCAAACACCACACGCGTTATCAACCGCGCGGAGCGTGCTCAGGCTTCGAAGTCCTCTGGCTTGATCTCGTCGAGGAAATCGCGGAACTCGTCGAGGATCGCTTCGTCCTCGGGCTCGTCGTCGGCCAGGCCGTCGGCAGCGACCAGGCCGACTTCTTCCAACAATGACTCCTCGGCGTAGATCGTGGCCCCCGTCCGGCAGGCGACGGCAATGGCATCCGACGGGCGGCAGGACACGATCGACTCGCTGCCGCGCACCCGCAGGTGCAGCTCGGCGTAGAACGTGTGGTCCCGAATCTCGGTGACGACCACCTTGTCCAGTGTGGCCTCGGTGCTGCGTAGGAGCTCGACGATCAAGTCGTGGGTCATCGGACGAGGTGCAACGATGCCGGACAAGGCGGTGTGAATCGCCGAGGCCTCGGGAGAACCGATGAGGATCGGCAACACGCGATGCGGTTCAGGCTGCTCGCGCAAGATGACCACTGGCGTGTTGGCGGGGACCTCCACGCGCACACCGACCAACTCCATCGCGATCACGTTCGGAGCGTACCCCTTGGCGATCGGGCTGTCGCGGTCGGCAACGGGTCGGCCGCAGAATTCACCCGTCGAGATGATGACTGAGCGCGGAGTGCACGATGGCCGAACGCAACTCGCCCCCCAGGGCTGCCAGCGAAGTCAGCGTGTCAACTGCCAGTTGACGGGCCTGCGGGTTTCTCTGGCGGAGCAGCGGCAGGATCATCTGCTCGAACAG
The DNA here is from genome assembly GCA_031424145.1 of Ilumatobacteraceae bacterium. Lineage (GTDB taxonomy): Bacteria > Actinomycetota > Acidimicrobiia > Acidimicrobiales > Ilumatobacteraceae > JAENVT01. Next base: position 2,150 of record JANPGV010000122.1, on the reverse strand, counting down.
GGAGGCTTCCCGTTCCGCAGCCTGTCGCCAGGCCTTGAGATGTCGACCCTCGACGCCGTGTTGCATGAACCCGGCAGCGGCCTGGGCGATCGCCAGGTCGCCAGACGTGTAGAGGGTCGCTGGGCCACTCCCCTTCCCCACGATCAATCCGTAGGACTCGAGCTCGGCCAGTTGCGGCGGCGTGAGGCCGGCAAGATCGCACAGGTCGCCTGCGGCAAAGCTGTCGGTGCGGTGGTGTGCAGACGACTCGGCGATGCGGCTGGTGGCTGCAAGAGGCGCGACGAATTCGTCGGGGTCTTCGAGGTGATGCTCAACACTGTCGGTCGTGGCCGTCGCAACCGAGCCGTGTGCAGGCGTGTCGTCACCGTTGGTCTCTTGCTCGACGCCCTCCGGTGTGCGGATGCCGCGCGGTGGAGTTGTCGGACCTGTCGGATCCTCGATCGCTCCGCTCTCGAGCCGATCGCGGATGACGCGAAGTGGAAGGAAGTTCTCGCGCTGCTCGCGCAGAATGACGCGCAACAGATCCACGTCGTTGTCGTAGAACTTGCGATAGCCGCTGGCGGTCCGCTCCGGGTCGATCAAGCCCTGGCTCTCCAAGAACCTGATCTTGGAGATCGTGACGTCGGGAAACTCCTCGAGCAGGAGTCCGAGCACTTCCCCGATGGACAGGTAGGGGCGTTCTTGCATGATCATGTCTCAGCCGCGGCGCGCTCGAAGAAGACCAGACGAAACTTGCCGACCTGTAGCTCGTCGCCTTGGCGCAGCACAACTTCATCGTCGATGCGTTCTGCGTTCAGATACGTCCCATTCAGCGAGCCGGCGTCGCGGACCACGTAGCCATTGGGAGTCCGTTCCACTTCGGCATGACGTCGTGAAACAGTGATGTCGTCGAGGCTGATCTCACTGTCGGGATGGCGACCGAGCCGAGTGAGTTGATCATGCAGTGCGAACGCGTCGCCGGCCTGCGTTCCCGATCGAACGATCAATGAGGCGACGCCTTCAGCGAGGTCGGCCACGCTGACCACAACGTCGTCCTCGACGCCGGGCGCGTCCTGCAGTGGATCGACGCTGGCGAGCGTGATCGTGTGGTCGGCTATGCGATCGAGCACGCTTCCACACGACGAGCAGAACCCGGATTCGGGTGGGTTCCTGTGGCCGCATTGGTTACAAAACACGTAGGCCATTGGAATGAGACTAACCGTCGATGAGAGCTTGATAGCCAACGGCGTCGAGCAGGCCATCGACCTGGGCCGGATCGCTCATCTCGATCTCACAGATCCACCCGGCACCGTATGGATCTGAGTTCAACGCGTCAGGTCCGCTGCTGAGCGCGTCGTTGACCGCGACCACGGTTCCCGAGACGGGGGCATAGATGTCGCTGACCGACTTGGTGCTCTCGACCTCACTGAAGCTGTCGCCCGCGGCCACGGTCTCGCCGACCTTGGGGGCCTGCACGTACACCACATCGCCTAGCGCATCTTGGGCGTAATCGGTGATTCCGATGCGAGCGCGGGTGCCATCGATGGCGACCCACTCGTGATCACTGGAGTAGAGAAGGTGGGCAGGTACCGTCATGGCCCCGCAGACTAGCGGGCGGTCTCGCGCCCATCGCGCAGACTGTCGCGGATCGTCGGGATGTACGTGAAGGCCGTGTAGTAGCTGAGGATCAACCCAGGAATTCCCAGCATCCACGATGCAATTTCGAACCCGCGATGCCCGGGGAAATCGGTCGATCCGAGCATGAATCCGGGGAATGCGAACATCAGCAGGAACGTCGCGGTCTTGCCCAACCACGTGACATCGAACCGCTTCATGCCGAAGACAAGGGTGGCGATTGCAACGGTGCCGCCGAAGATGACCTCACGAGCGACGACTGCCCAGGCGATCCACAGTGGCGCGGCGTGATCGATGATGATTCCGCCGATGCCGACGATGAACAGGATTCGATCTGCGGTCGGATCGAAGATCTTGCCGAACTCACTTGTCTGGTTCAGGCGGCGTGCCAACCAGCCGTCGACCCAGTCGGTCGCGCCCAGCCCGCCCAGCAGCCAGGCCGCGCCGGCTCGGTTGTCGCGTCCGAAGAGCAGGTACAGGAACAAGGGGATGCAGCACAATCGGAACAGCGTGAACGCGTTCGGAAGCGTGACATA
>JANPGV010000121.1:0-13978 GCA_031424145.1 Ilumatobacteraceae bacterium | reverse complement strand
AACTGCCGCCCACGCGGCGAGGACGGCCAAGAGCACGATTTTGCTCATCGGCTACGCGATTCCCTTGTCAGACATATCTGTTCACGATCTTTCTGAGTGGCAAGTCTCGGTCAACCCGACATTAACCGGTGGGGGTTACTGCGTTACGAATCTACTACGTTCGTAACACTGGCCGACACACTATCAGCTCGACGGTACGTACCCGACCTCCCCCCGGTCTTCTCCCAAAGAGCAAGTTCACCGATCACCATGCCCCGGTCGGCCGATTTGCACATGTCGTAGATCGTCAGAGCGGCGATTGCGCAGGCGTGCAAGGCCTCCATTTCGACCCCAGTGCGATCGACAGTTTCTACCTGTGCCTCGACCGCGACGTTGTCATCGCCGATCTCGAAGTTGACGTGCACCGACCCGACCAGCAGTGGGTGGCACAGCGGGATCATGTCGCTGGTGCGCTTCGCAGCCTGGATCCCGGCAACGCGGGCGACAGCCAGCACGTCGCCTTTCTTGACCTCACGGTTGGCGATGGCCGCCGTGGTGTCGGGGGCCATGAAGACCTTGCAGCGGGCAACGGCGCGACGGTGGGTCGGGTCCTTGGGCGTGACGTCGACCATGCGCGCCCGTCCCATGGGGTCGAGGTGGGAGAAGGCGAGATCGCTCATCTGTTCGTAAGACTAGTAAACGCGAGGCGGCCTGGCCGCACACCAGCCGACCGCTTTCGGCAGCTCGGCTCCTAGCCGGTTCGGACGGGACCCGTGTCGACCACCTCGAACGCGGTACCGGGGATCGATTTCAACTGGTTGAGATCGGTGTCGTTCCAGCCAGGGTCAGGGGCACCCTGGAAGAACCAGTTGCTGCCGTTGTCGGCAACGATCAATCCGTATCGCTGCATCGCAGTGGCAATGACCCGTGCCTGTCCGGTGAGCCCACTGATGTCGTAGCCCGCGCTCAACCGCAGCCGCATCCCCATGGCAGGCAGTGTGGGATCGGAGTTGCTCGAGGCGAAATGCGTTGCCGGGAGGACGAAGCCGCGTTGCGTCTGCGAGAACGTGACCCGAATGGCGTGGTCGATCAATCCGGAGGCGACCTCGTCGTAGCGCACCAGACCCGGCAGGATCGGCAGGCCGGCGGCGTCGGCGCTCGTCCATCCGATCTGCCGCAACGATCCGGTAAGCAGATCGAACTTTGCCCCAGAGTTGGCGATCCAGCCCGAGCCGAACCGTCGTCCTACGTACAACTCGTACAGCTGGCACGTCTGCTGTTGCAGCACCAGCACGTGTTGGTCGCCGCCGGCGCCGCCGCCCTCGATCGGCGCGTCCAACGGGATCGGATACGGACCGGGGTCGCTTTCATCGCCGTACGCATCGAAGGTGATGGGCACGAGGGGCTGCGTTCCCGGCACTACCACGAACGGGATGCCGTACAGAGGGTTCTCGCCGAAGTCGGGATGCAATGCCTTCGAGCCGATCGCCTGGATGTGGGCGATGATCGCGGCGGTACGCGGGTGAAGTGGCGCAGAAGCGATCTCTTGGTTCCACGCATTGTCGGCGGGGAAGACTGGGCAGCCGCCGAGGTGCGGACCGGGTGAGGTCAGCCGCTTCGCCGGCCTGCTTGCCGAGGCACCGCCGGCTATCGACGACGGCGCGGCGGCCGCAATGGAGGCGACACCGAGCGCCATGACGACGCCGGTTGCCGCCGGCCATCGACGCACCCGCTCAGCCGCCGATCTGGCTCATCGTCCGCTTGGGCCTGACGAAGGACACCTGGTTGATCTGGTGGCCTGCCCACTTCGTGCCAACCGCCCGCTGGATCTCCGCCGAAACGACATCGTCATCTGCGCCTGTCCGCATGAGATTGCGGAGGTCGAACTCGGTGGTGGCAAACAGGCACGTACGGAACTGGCCGTCGGCGGTGATCCGCACACGGTCGCAGTCGCCGCAGAACGGCTTGGAGACCGAGGGAATGACCCCCACGGTGCCGCGCCCGTCGAGATATCTCCATCTGTCGGCTGGTGCTGCGCCGCGCGACGTCATCTGCTCGAGCGGGAACACCTCCGAGATCGCAGCGACGATCTCGTCCTGAGTCACAACTTGCTCGTTGACCCAGTGGCCACTTGCATCGAGTGGCATGAACTCGATGAAGCGCACTTCGACGTCGTGGTCTCGACCGAATCGGGCGAGGTCGACGATCTCGTCGTCATTGATGTCGCGTTGCACGACTGCATTGATCTTGACAGGCGAGAAACCCGCCTCTTTCGCAGCTTCGATGCCGTCGAGCACGCTGGTCAACTCGTCGCGGCGCGTCATCTGCAGGAACCGATCGGCCCGAAGCGTGTCGAGGCTGACGTTGACACGGTCCAGCCCGGCCAGACGCAACTCGTGGGCGACCAGCCGGAACGTCGCGCCATTCGTGGTGAGTCCCAGGTCCGGGGCCTGCCCTGCCAACGGCGACGCCGAGCCTGTCGGCACCCGCAGTGCGGCCAACTTTCCGACGAGCACCGGGAGGTGGGCCCGGACCGTGGGCTCACCGCCGGTGAGGCGCAAGCCATCGACCTCGAACCGCTCGACGAAGATCCGTGCGAGCCGCTCGATCTCTTCGAACGTCAGCACCTCGCTGCGCGGCACCCAGACCATTCCCTCTTCAGGCATGCAGTAGGTGCAGCGGAAGTTGCACCTGTCGGTGACCGAGATGCGCAGGTCACGAATGGTTCGCCCGAAGGGGTCGACCAGATCCATGTCCGTCAGGCTATCGACAGCAACATGGCAGTGACGGAGCCGCCGGGCTCGATCCCGTCGCCATCAGGCACGATCGCGATGGCGTCAGCCAATGAAGTCGCGGCCAACTGATGGCTGCCCTGCGCACCGACGGACCTGACGTGGTAGCGGCCGTCGGCATGGAACGAGCCGGCGACGCGCATGTAATGGGTCTTGCCATCGGGGCGGCGCCGCAGGCCGTCGTCGGCGATCGCCACGACGCTGGTGCGATCCAGGTCGGTGTGGCCCATCATCTTGCGAAGTGCCGGACGGGCGAACAACTCGAAGCTGACCATGGAGCTGACCGGGTTGCCCGGAAGGCCGAACACGGGCACGTGGCGATCCCCCGCGGCGAGCAAGCCGAAGGCGAACGGTTTGGCGGGCTTGATGGCGATCTGCATCCAGCGCATGTCGGCGATGCGCGACAGCACGGCTTTGACCACGTCGTACTCGCCCATACTGACCCCTCCGCTGGTGATGATCGCGTCGTACGAGCCCGCGGCTCCGCGCAGGATCTCTTCGAGAGCGGCCTCGTCGTCGCGGACGACCCCGAGATCGATCGCCTCGCAACCGGACCCGGTCACGAGCGGCAACAGCATTGTCTTGTTGCTCTCGCGGATCTGGCCGGGTCGCAGAGAGGAGCCGTCGGTGATCAGCTCGTCGCCGGTCGACAGCACCGCGACGCGAGGCGTGCGGAAGACGCGTACACGACGAGCGTTGACGCTGGCGAGCACGCCGGCAACAGCCGGGCGGACGAGGGTACCCGCGGGGAAGAGCTCGGCCCCCAGGTGCACGTCTTCGCCAACGCCGCGCACCGATGCCCCCGCCTCGACCGTGGTGCGGATCACGACATCGTCGCCATCGCGTTCGGTGTCTTCGACCATCACCGACGCGTCCGCTCCGCCGGGCATCGGCGCGCCCGTCATGATTCGAATCGTCTCACCGGGACCCACGGCACGATCGGTCGACCAACCCGCTGCCACCTCGCCGACAACACGCAGCCTGACCGGCACGGCCACGACATCAGCGGATCGCACCGCGTAGCCGTCGACCGCCGAATTTGCGAATGGCGGCACGTCCTCCGCGGCAACGACGGAATCGGCCAACACTGCACCATCGGCCTCGGCGATCGACACCTCGACGACGTCGGAAACCGAGCAATGGTCGAGCACGTAGTGCCGAGCCTCGAGTTCGCTGATCACCTCCGGAACGGTACCGTTTCCCCGGTGAGCAACTACACCGCTCTACCCGCCAGCGGCCTCACTGTGCGGTGGGCCGTGTGGGACAGCGATGACGTCGAAGTCACTGACCTCCGCTGGGAGAACGAGGGCTGGACGATCAGCGGCCAGGTGGGCCGGGAGCAGGTTCAGTACGTCGTGCGGCTGTCCGCGTCGTGGCAGGTTCGCCAGTTCTTGTTGTTCCGTGACCTCGAGGACCCTGACCTGTGGCTGGCCACTAGCGGCACAGCTCGGTGGGGTGAGATGAACGGGGCTCATCGCATCGAGCTCGACGGTTGCTACGACCTCGACATGGCGTGCACTCCGTTCACGAAGACGCTTCCCATCCGGCGCCTGCCACTGAACGTCGGCGACAATGCCGAACTGCCGATCGTGACGATCGATGTCGAGACACTCGAGGTGCTTCCGGAGATGCACCGATACACGCGGCTCGACACTCATCGGTGGCGAGTCGAGCACGCCGACCAGTCCGACGAATTCGATGTCGACCAGCACGGCCTGCTGCTGGACTTTCCCGGCAAGTTTCGCCGCATCAGCTGAGGCGGCCGCGCAGATACTCGGCGAACTCATCGCCGATCGTGGGATCGCTGAGGGCGATGTCGACGACGGCGTTCAACCACCCGATCGGCGTGCCGGTGTCGTACCTCAATATGTTGGAGAGCACACCGTGAAACGGACCGTTGGCAGCCTGCACGCGCAGGGCATCGGTGAGTTGGATCTCGCCACCGCTGCCGGGCTGCACCCGCTCGAGCTCGCCGAACACGTCGGGAGTCAGAACGTAGCGGCCGATGATGATCAGGTCGCTCGGCGCATCTTCGACGCTCGGCTTCTCGACCAGCGTGCGAATCCCGATGACGCCGTCTTTGCCGAGCTCGGTCGAAGGCTCGATCACACCGTAGGCACTGACCCGATCGCGTGGGACACGCTTCAGACCGACGACTCCGCCGCCCGTCGTCTCGCAAAGACGCGCCATCTGATCGAGCAGCGACGAGTCGCCCATCAGCTCGTCGGGCAAGAGCACCGCGAACGGCTCGTCGCCCACGGAATCAGCCGCGCAACCGACAGCATGACCGAGGCCCAGCGGTTCATCCTGATAGGCGAATGACACACGGACGTCGCGTCCGATGGCCTCGAGCCGATCGGCCAGCGCGTGCCGGTCGGTCGACCTGAGCTTCGTCAACACGTCGTCGGAAGGCTCGAAGTACGCCTCGATGGCGGGCTTGCTGCGGCTGGTGACGATGACGATGTGATCGATGCCGGCTCCGACCGCCTCGTCGATGATCAGCTGCAGCGCCGGCGTGTCGATGATGGGAAGCAGCTCCTTCGGAACAGCTTTGGTCGCCGGGAGGAACCTCGTACCAAATCCTGCAGCGGGGATGACGGCGGTGCGAACCTGCATCTCGGCGATGTTACGGGGCGAGGTGCGCCCGCTAGCATTAGCAGTCGAACAGTTCGACTGCTAATGCACGGCGGAGCTCCATGCCTACCTACGTCTACAAGTTCATCGACACCGGTGAGACCATCGAAGTCCAGCAAGCGTTCACCGACGATGCCTTGACCCACGCCAAGCATCCGTCCACCGGCAAGAAGATGAAGGTCAAGAAGGTTTTCACCCCGGTCGGAGTCACGTTCAAGGGCGGCGGCTTCTACAAGACGGACAGCCGCGGCGGTAAGCCGAAGTCGTCGACCACGGCAACGTCCACCGAGTCGTCGTCGTCGACATCGTCGTCGTCGGAATCCTCATCGGGCACCACGAAGTCCGGCGACTCCAGCTCACCCTCGGCCACACCTGCGAAATCGCCATCGTCGGCGCAGGCGCCAGCCGCGAAGGCAGCCTCCTCCGACTGAGGAACTCGGCCGATACAGTCGGCCTCTGACTTCCCCCAATGGTCGAATCGATGTGTCTATCGATGTGTCTAGGGAGGTCCGGTGCACCAGCTCGCCTGGATACGCCTGATGGTGGCTCGCCACCCGTGGATCTATTGGCTGACCATTGCCGCGCTCGCCTCTCTCGTCGCCCTGGGCGCGCAGCGTGCCGTGGCCGGGGTCGACGCCCAGCGACGATTGTGGGGCCGGCAGCAATCGGTGTGGATCACCACCACTGCGATCGAACCCGGCCAACTGATACAGGCGGATCGCAACGACGTACCGGCCGCGGTCGTACCAGTCGAGGCGGCGGAGGAAGTTCACGCTGGCACGGTTGCACGGCAACACATGGGCGCCGGCGAGATCGTGACGAACGGCGACATTACCGCCGCAGGCGCCGCCGGATTGATTCCCACCGGCTGGAGCGCGTTTGCTGTTCCCGCATCTGTCGAACACTTCGCGACCGGCGATCACGTTGGCGTTTACGCGGGCGACCAGTACCTGGCACCTGGCCTAGTGGTCGCGGCGGGCGACTCGGATCTGATGATCGCCGTTCCGGCCGAGTCCGCCCCTGCCCTTGCGGCATCCCTGCTCGCCGACGCGGTGACCCTCGCTCTCATCCCCGGGCCATGATCCGGACGCGATCAGCGCCAGCCGGCGGCCAGGATCACCAGCACTGCCACCCCGAGAGCGCAGCGGTAGATCACGAAGGGCATGAAACTGCGGGTCCGGATCAGGCGCAGGGTGCCCCACACGGCGGCCCATCCAGCGATCGCCGCGGTGACGATGCCGACGATCATCGGAACACCTAGCCCGTCGGGAACGCCGTCTTTGGCGAGCTTCAGCATCTTGTAGGCAACCGCGCCGGCCGTGACGGGGATGGCCATGAGGAAGCTGGCGCGGGCAGCGGCGTCGCGGGTGAACCCCAGGAACCGGGCGGCAGTCATGGTGATGCCGGAACGCGATGTGCCTGGATTAAGCGCCAGTACCTGAGCCGCGCCGATCTTCACGGCATCGTCTCGCTGAAACTCGGGAAGCGTGCGAACGCCGGAGCGTCGATCGGCGACGGCGAGCAGGACGCCGAACACGATCAACGACACGGCGATCAACCCAGGCTTGCCGAGCTTGTTGTCGATGGTCTTCTCGAACAACGCGCCAGCGATGGCAGCAGGGATCGACGACAGCACCAGCAGCCAGGCGAGCCTGCCTTCAGGAGTAGCGGGACGTTCCCGATGCACCACCAATCGGATGCCCTCGCGCACGTAGACGACGAGTTCTTTCCAGAAGTAGCCGACGACCGCCACGAGGGTACCGAGGTGCAGCGCCACGTCGAACGCCTTCTCGATGGCGGTGTTGTCGAAATCGTGCCAGTTGAACAACCAGGGGACGAGCAAGAGGTGGCCGCTCGACGAGATCGGAAGGAACTCCGAGAGACCTTGCACGAGCCCGAGAATGATGGCGTGGAGAATTGGCACGACGGTTGTTTAGTCGATAGTGGTGCCCGGCAAGATGCGCGCCGACCACGGACGCGCCTCATCCCAATGATGGCCGACCGCGCGGCCGAGCCGCAGTTTCGCCAGGAAGTCGTGCGGTCCGTCGAAGTCGGGCATCTCTACATAGGCGGCGCCGATTGCGTCGGGCACGTGCGCGTCGCTACCTGCACCCGCCGCCAGGTCGTGCGACGCTGCGGTCGAAGCGGCGCGCTCGTTCAAGCTGCGCAGCGAGGTCTTCGCGTTGATCACCTCGATCGCGTCGACGAGCCCCTCGTCGATCAAGGCGTCGAGCGCGGCTTCGCTGAGGTTTCGACGCATCGGATCGTATGGGTGCGGGATGTACACGATCCCGCCCTGGCGGCGAATTTCGCGCGCCGCGTTGTCGGGCTGGACGCCGACCGGGATTCGCTGCTCGAGGAACAACCCGATGATCTCACCGGCATGCGTGCGCAACTCTTCGCCGACGATGACCCGGCACGACAGACGACCGAACAGATCCACTGCACCTTTGATCGCGTTGTGGTCGGTGATGCACAAGACGTCGACGCCGGCTTCGGTGACCGCCGCTGCGAGCTCCTCGGGTGTGGTCGTCGAGTCACCGCTCCACATGGTGTGGCTGTGCATGTCAACGCGAACCCACCCTGGCGGCAATTGATCGGCAAGATGCGGATGACGAGCCACAGCGCGATCGGACGGAGCTGGCACGAGGGGCAACGGTACCCCGTAGGCTCCACCTGTGCGTTGGACACGACGGCGGCGGCGGTTCATGCTGATCACCGGTGGCCGGGGATTCCTCGGCCAACACCTGGGGATCGCTTCCGAGGCCGAGGATTGGGAACTGTTCGCGCCGCCGTCCACGATGATCGATGTCCGCAACCGTGAACGGTCGATCGAAGAGATCTGCTCGTGGAGACCGACAGCGATCGTGCACCTCGCCTATCGCAAAGGCGATCGACGCACGATCGTGGAAGGCAGCCGCAACATGGCCGAAGCTGCGACCACATGCGGAGCGCGGATGGTCCACGTCAGCAGCGACGTGATCTTTCCCGGTCGATCACAGCCATACCGCGAATACGACACACCGTTCCCCATCACCGACTACGGAGTGATGAAGCTCGAAGCCGAGCGCGCTGTGATCGCCGAGTGCCCGGGTGCTGTGCTCGTTCGCACGTCGCTGCTCTACGGCACGCGCCGCCCGGCACAGATCCAACTCGACGTCGAGCGGGCGATCTCAGGCCAGGTGCCGATGCGTTTCTTCACTGACGAATTCCGCTGCCCGGCGCACGCCTCCGACGTCGGAGCCGCCCTCAGCGCGCTGGCAGCACGCCCGGAGATCCGCGGTCCGTTGAACGTCGCCGGTCCCGAGGCCGTCAGTCGTGCCGAGCTCGCGGCAATCTTCGCCACATGGATGGGTTTGGACCCTCGCCTGTTGAGCACTGGAACCATGGCCCTGTCGGGAACGATTCGACCGAGCTGCATCGTGCTCGACACGACGCTGGCGGCTACATACGGGTTGCAGTGCCGCTCGCTGGCGGAGACGCTGCGCCGGCATCCGGTCGGCTAGGACCCGCTCATCGTCACGTCGCGGATGACGAGGCTGAGCCCGGCGGCGCGCATCGGCAGCCAATCCACGTCGTTGCCGATCTCCACGATGTCGTGCAGCATGCGTTGCAATGTGGAGGCAATGGTGAACTCGCGGATCGGCCCGCCAACCTGACCGTTGGAGATCGTGAGACCGGACGCACCGACTGAAAAATCGCCGCTGATGGCGTTGACACCGGAATGCAGACCCGTGACGGATTGGATCAGCACGCCGTCGTCGATGTCGGCGATGAGGGCATTCTGATCGCGGTCGCCCGGCAGCAGTTGGAGGGCCAGGCAGCCGACGCCGGGTGTTCCCTTGAAACCACCTCGAACCGCGTTGCCGGTGCTCTTGGTGCCGACGCGACGAGCGGAATACGACGAGTGGACGAACTTTTGCAGGACGCCCTTCTCGATCAGCACGTTGCGCCGGGCGGCAAGGCCTTCACCGTCGAGGTCGGTCGCCGAGTACGCCTTGGGGTTGGTGGGGTCATCGACGAGGGTGACGATCGAGTTGGCCACACTCTCACCGAGCCGGTCCTTGAACAGGCTGCGACCCTTGGCAACGCTCTCGCCGTTGAGCGTGCTGGAGATGACACCGAGGAGACTGGCCGTGACGAACGGATCAAGCACCACCGTGGTGCGCTTGGTCGAAGGCTTGGTCGCGCCGAGCAAGCGCGTTGCCCGGTCGCTGGCCTCTTTCGCAGCCTTGGCGAGATCGAACTCGAGGGGTGATCGGCCGACACTGAACCCGAACCCCGTCTGGGTCTCGTCGCCCTCATCAGCCATGGTGCTGACGACCACATAACAACCGTTCTCTCGACCTGTTCGTCGGATGCCGGTCGTGCTGGCAACGGCGGACTCCGAGGCAACGTCGGCATAGTTGGCATCATCGACGCGGATCCGAGTGTCAGTGGCCAGCGTCAGTCGTTCGAGCTCTTTGGCCAGCGCGATCTTGTCGTCCGTCGCGTAGCCGGCGAGAACGTCACTCCATAGTTCTTGTTCGATCACCTCGACCCCATCGGGCTCCGCGAGCCCGGCCCACTCGTCGGGAGTTCCGAACTGCACGTTGTCGCGCGCCTCGGCCAGCACCTCTGCCACTGCCATGTCATCAAGGACTCCGGCGTAGGCAAAGCCGGTTCGGCCGTCGCGTATCACGCGGATGCCCACGCCTTCTGTCTGGGCGGCGACGAAATGCTCCACCTCGCCCTCGTAGATCCGAACGTCGGTCTCAGCGTCGCGCGAGACAAATGCCTCGATCTGTTCACCCGGTTGAGCCATCGACACCACTCGGTCGGCGATCGCCTGAAGCTCGGCAACCCCCGTCATGCTGCCGTGCTCCTGATGCTCGTGTGGCACGTCATGCTGCCGTGCCACCGATGGTGAGGGCCTTGACCCGAAGGGTTGGCTGGCCGTCGCCCACCGGCACACCCTGGCCGTCCTTGCCACAGGTGCCCGGATTGCCCATCGCGAAGTCGTTGCCCAAGAGATCGATGTCGCGGAGCACCTGCGGACCGTTGCCCAACAGGTTGCCGTCGCGCAACGGCTCCGTGATCTCGCCATCTTCGATCAGGTAGGCCTCGGTCATGCCGAAGACGAAGTCGCCCGTGGCGGTGTTGACCTGACCACCCCCGAGTTGGGTGATGTAGACGCCGTGGTCCGTGCCGCGCAAGATGTCGTCGGGATCTTCGTTGCCGTTGAGGACGAACGTATTGGTCATGCGCACCATCGGCAGGTGCATGTAGCTCTGGCGTCGTCCGTTGCCGGATTGCTTGCGGCCCTCGTTGCGCGCGCGCAGGTAATCCCACATGTAGTCCGTCAGTACACCGTTCTCGATCAGCACGTTGTATTGGCTGGGATGCCCTTCGTCGTCGATGCCGATCGCACCCCACTCCCCGCTCATCGTTCCGTCGTCGACAAGCGTGACGAGCGGCGAGGCGACGAGCTCGCCGGTCTTGCCGCGGAACACGCTGCCACCCTTGGCGATGAGGTCAGCCTCGAGGCCGTGCCCGCACGCTTCGTGGAACAACACGCCACCGCTGCCCCGCTTGATCACGACGGGCAGCGTGCCGCTGGGGGCGGGACGCGCGGTGAGCTTGACCAGCGCCTGGCGCGCTGCGTCGCGGGCGAGGTCTTCGACATCGATGCGGTCGAACATCTCGAATCCGAATGTGTGACCTGTGCTCTGGAAGCCGGTCTGCATGCCGGCATCGCCGTTGGCGACCACACTGATGCGAACCGATTGACGGACCTGCTCGTCCGATGCAAGCAGGCCGTGGGTGTTGGCGACCATGATGCGCTTGCGACTGTCGCCGTACCCGGCGCTGACCTGAACAATGGCCGCACCGCTCGACCGTGCTGCCTCGTCGACGCGCTGTAACAAGCGGACCTTCTCGGTCTTCGAGACCTCGTCGGCGAACTTCTCCACCGGACTGACGCGATGCTCGGGTTGCCGAGTGAGCGCGACGATGTTGGCACCGCCGGTGCCCTGGCTTGCAGCAGCGGCGGCGGCTTCTGCCGCTGAGCGAAGACCGGCTTCACTGAGATCCGCTGTGTGGGCGAAGCCGGTCGTGTCGCCCTTGATGACGCGGATGCCAGCGCCGCGATCGCGACCACTGGTCACCTGCTCGATTCGGCCGTCATCGAGACCGGCCATCGTCGACCGCTTGTCCTCGATGAACACCTCAGCGAACTCGCCGCCGGTGCGCATGGCGGTGCCGAGAACCCGCTCGAGCACATCGGACTCAACTACATCATGTCCAGCCATTGCCGCTCCCAGTCATGCCGACGATCATCTTGGGCGAGCCTACCGACAACAATCTTCACTCAATACCGGTGTGACCCAGCCGATATAGAAGGCATGAGAGCGGGTCGCTGGGTGACGGTGTGTGTCGTGGTGCTGTCGACTGGTTCCTTGTCCGCGTGCAACCCGGCTCAACAAGCCAGGGCGGCCAAGAACGACGTGGATTCCGGTAATGCCGCTGCTTGCGTGCTGGAGCGATCGACGATCGAGAAGGCAGTCGAGGCCTACACCTTGCTGAACCCCGACGTTCCTGTCACCGAATCGGCCATGGTCGCGGATGGCTTCATCCACGGCCCATCTGTGCTGATGGACGTCAGCGCGACCGGTGTGGTCGCGCCGGCGCCCGGCACCGTCTGCGCCTGACTTCCCTCGAACGAGTGTTACCGGCCCACCCGGGGTGGCCGCAAACACTCGTATGGGTTTTAGAGCGGATCAGCCGAGGTTCGACGTTCGCGGGTAGACGTCGGCGGGCTCGGTGAGGATGTTGACGAGGTACGGCTCGCCGGAGTCGAATGCCCGGTCGAGCGCTGGTCCGATCTGTTCCGGATCGGTCACCAGCTCGCCGCCCCCACCCAGGGCGCGGACCACTTCGTCGTACCGGCACCCCGGCTGTAGATCACAGGCGACGTCCCATCCGTAGATGGCCTGCATCGGATGCTTCTCCAGGCCCCACATTCCGTTGTTGCCGACGATGATCACCACCGGCAGGTTGTGTCGCACCATCGAATCGACATCCATCAGACTGAAACCGGCTGCGCCATCGCCGAGCATCAACGCGATCTGACTCGACGGACGCGCCACGCGCGCCGCAATCGCGTATCCGGGCCCGTTTCCGAGACATCCGTAGGGCCCCGTGTCGAGCCAGCAGCCCGGTTCGAAGACCTCGACGAACTTGCCGGCGTACGAAGCGAAGTCGCCGCCGTCGCAGATCACGACCGCGTCGCGAGCAAGTCGCCGGGCCACCTCCCCATAGATTCGCGATGGCCGGATGGGGCTGTCGGCCGCGGAGAGCATCAGCTGATCTGCGGCCCGGCCGGCCGACTCGGCGTCGGTCAGCTCAATGATCCAGTCCTCGTGATCGGCCCGTTTGCCTTCGTAGTTCGCCAACATCCGCAGCACTTGGGCGAGGTCGCCGACGATGGTCGGCACGTCCACGTGCTGAGCTGCCTGTGACTGAGCATCGACCACGTGAGCGACCTGAGCGTTGCCGAACCTGCCGAAGCCGAGCCGGAAGTCGAGCGGGGTGCCGAGCACGACCACCAAGTCGGCGCGTTGCTTGAGCAGGCCACGCGTGCGCAGGAACGCCAACTCGTGATCGGCGGGCACCACGCCGCGCCCGAGCCCGTTGAAGAAGCAAGGAACGCGAAGTTCCTCCGCGAGGGCACGAAGCTTTGACGTCGCGTCGGCCCAGTAGACGTCACTGCCGACGATGAACGCCGGCCGCTCGGCAGTTGCGATGAGCACGGCCAGATCGGCGACGGCATCGGGGTCGGGATCGGCGCCGCGGCCGACGGAGTCGTCGGGCAGGGTGAACTCGCCGACCGACGGTCCGAAGACGTCGAGCGGGAAGTCGAGGAACGTCGGACCGCGATGTGGTTCCATCGCCAGCAGCGCCGCAGCGTGGACCATCGCAGCCGCCTGGCTGCCGTCCCGGACGGTGGCCACCGACTTGGTTATGGGCTGGATGAGAGGAACATGGTCCATCTCCTGCAGGGACCCAGAGCCCCACCGTGACTCGGGCGCACGACCACCCAACACCACCACGGGCGAGCCGTTGAAGTGAGCGGTGGTGATGGCCGACATGCCATTGGTGATGCCGGGCCCTGCCGTAAGCGCGGCAAGCCCCGGCCGACGCGTCAGCTTCGCCCATCCCTCCGCGGCGAACGTTGCCGTCTGCTCGTGACGCGTGTCGATGACGCGCATGCCCTGATCGCGTGCCGCCTCGTACAGCGGCCAGATATGGCCGCCGTTCAGCGTGAACATGACGTCGGTGCCGAATGCCAGCATGGCCGCGATGGCCTGCTGGCCGGCATGACCCTCGATCCGTGTGGCGATGCCCTGGGTGATCATCCTTGCTGCAAGTCGTTGTACCCGAGCTGACGGCTCTTGCCGCGATCCGGCGGAACGAACCGGATGTCGTCGATCGACATCGGGCGACCGAGATGCAGCACGCCGATCTGGGCGAAGACGGCCAGCCAGTCGATGAAGCGGTGGAAGACGATGGTTTCTGATCGCAGGACCTTGTCG
>JANPGV010000120.1:0-20562 GCA_031424145.1 Ilumatobacteraceae bacterium | reverse complement strand
AGCAAGGGCGCGCCTACGGCCAGGAAGACCTCGTCGGGATGTGAACAATCGAGAACCAGCAGGTCACCACGCTTGCCGACATCGATCGACCCGCGCGATGACTGCCGACCAAGGCTGTATGCGGCATTCAGTGTGGCCGCGACGATGACCTCGCCGGGTGTCATCTGGAACCACGGCGCAGCTGTGGCCATCGTGTTGAGCAACGACGTGGCGTGGATCGACGAGCAGAAGTCGGTGGCGACTGCAACCGGCACATCGTTCTCGATGAACAATCGGGCATTGGCCCGGCGGCTCGTCATGTAGACGAGCTCGGCGATCGGCAGGATCACGGCAATGGTGTCGCTGCGACCAACCTCACGGATCTGATCATCCGGCGTGTACGTGAGGTGTTCGGCCGAAACCGCGCCACCCTCTACCGCCGTGCGCCAACCCTGAGACGAGGCCCAGGCATCCGCGTGAACACGCACCGGCAAGCCCAGCTCCGTGCTGCGGCGCATCAGCCGCAATGCCTGCTGCGGCGTGAAGTAGCCATTCTCGACTGTGACGTCCTGAAACTCGGCGATGCCCTGGGAAATGACGGCTTCCAGCATGTCGCCTTCGATCAGGCCTGTATATCGCTCCGCGCGTTCGTCGAACTCGCCGACGAGATCACGCGGCACGACGTGAGCACCGAGAAACGTGATCACCAGATCCATGTCTGTTAGCGAGCGTGCCTGTCGCAACAATTCGAGCCCGCGCAGCTCCTCGGCGACCGTCAGCCCATACCCGGACTTGACCTCGAGGGTCGTCACTCCGCCGGCAACGATCCTTCCGAGCGCTGTCGCCAGCTTGGCGAGCAACTGGGCGTCGGTCGCTTTGCGGGTGGCCACCACGCTCGACCAAATGCCACCACCTCGTGCAGCGACCTCGGCCAGCGAAGCACCGCCCAGTCGCTCGGCATACTCGTGGTGACGGTCGCCCGCGAACAATGGGTGGCTGTGGCATTCGACGAGACCCGGCAGCACACATCTTCCAGTTGCGTCGATCGTGAGCACCTCAGAGTCGCCAAAGTCCGCGAGCACGTCATCGGTGGTCCCGACCGCAACGATCAGTCCGTCGCGGACAGCTACCGCCCCGTCCTCGACGATGTCGAGCACTCCTTGGGTGGCCCCCCGTCGCACCTCACCAGTGTCCGCAACCGTGGCCAGCGCTGACGCGTGGACGACGTTCAGATCGCTCACTGGCAGTACTCGCGGATCAACTGCTCGTACACATCGACCGCCTGCAGGTACTGAGCCTCGTAGACGTACTCATCGGGGAAGTTGTAGGGCGGATCGCCGGGACCGAAGTTGACACCCTCCACACCGAACTGTCTCAGCGTGACGAGGTCGCACCAGAACGGCAAGCCCTGGTACACCGGATCTGCCGACGTGACCGCACGCACGGCTCGATCTAGCGACTTCACGATCGGTGCGTCGACGGATATCTCGTAGGGATGGCGCGGACCTGACAACCAGTGCTCGCTGAACTCGACCGTGGCATCGATGCGCGAATCAACCGTCGTGCGCAGCTCTTCGATCATCGTTTCCACTTGGCTCTTGACGTCGTGCGGGTCCTGGCTGGGCAGCAGTCGGATGTCGAGGGTTACCGTGCAGCGATCGGGCACCTGGTTGTGCTTGGTTCCACCGCTGATCGTTCCGACGTTGAGGATCGGCCCGCCGGGCAGCAGCGGGTGCGGCTCGTACGGAAGGGTCGATTCCAACTCGCGCAGCCCCGCCAGGATCGGCTCCATCGTCTCGATGGCATTGACACCGAGGTGCTTGTAGGTCGTGTGCGCCTGTCGCCCTTTGGTGGTGATCTTCAAGTAGGCCGCGCCACGATGGGCAATACCGATCGTGTTGCTGGACGGTTCGCAATCGATCGCCGCGTCGCCGACGAAACCGGCCGCGCAGAGGGAACGAGTTCCGACGCCTCCCTCGAAGTGGCACGACACTCCCTGAAACACCACATCTCCGCGCAACTGATCGTCGCCGGCCGCGATGCGACGAACGGCTGCAGCTGCGGCAGCGGTGCCCGCCTTCATGTCGGCGATTCCGGCGCCGAACACCTTGCCATCCTCCAGCGCCGCCGCGAACGGATCTCTCGTCCAGTCCTCGCTGAGCTCGTAGATGTCCAGATGGCCGTTCAGGACCAGCGAGCGCCCACCTCCCAGGCCCTTCAGCCTGGCCCCCACCGAGGGACGCCCTGGTCTCGAATCGACCAGCTCGACGTCATGACACCCCCACTCAGCCAGCCGGCCGGCGAGGAACTCGGCAAGCTCGCGCTCGTTGCCCCAAATGGAATCGATCGAGCAGACGTCGATCAGCAATGCCGTGTCGTCGTGCACCTCACGCCCCTGCGTGAGATTGATCAAACGGCGTCGACCCACTGCGGGCCTTCTTCGCGGAGAACCCGCGACCCATCGCCATGTCGGCCAGGCGTTGCACGTACAGATCGTCACGAAAGTGCAGAGTGAAGGTGCGCGCGTCGCGCATCATCTGACCAAGTGGATACCGCTCGTGGGCAGCACGGGCGCCGACGATGTCGAAACCCTGGTACGGGATGTCGAGCACAGCGTTCTTGGCAAGGTGCATCGTGCGAATGGCGTCGGCCTCGACTTCGTCGGGGTCGTCGCCGTGATCGAGGCGAGCGGCGGTGGAGCGCAGGGCGCTTCGGGCAGCGAACAGCTGGGCGTCCATCCTCCCGAGCCGCACTTTGACAGCCTCGGATTCACTGAGGTCCTTGCGACTGGCCACATATTCGGCGACGAAGTCGAACGCACCCTGTGCGGTGCCCAGGTGGTTGGAGGCATAGCCACAGGAGAACGTGCGCGGATCATTGTTGATCCATGCGCCCGGCTCACCGACGACGTCGGCTGTTGGCACGAACACATCGTCGAAGACGACGCTGCACGACACCGTTGATCGCATGCCCAACATGTGCCAGTCGTCGAGCAGCTTCACGCCGGGTGCGTCGGTCGGCACCACCGCGAAGACCATCCTCGAGGCATACGCGGTGTCGCCCTCGACAGCGCACCACACCATGAGGTACTTGGCTGTTGCCGCGACGGACGCGAACGCCTTGCGGGCAGTCAATCGGTAGCCACCCTCGGTTGCTGTCAGCTCGGAGGCCAACGCCTCTGCACCGTTCTCGTAGAGGTGCGCTTCGGATCCGAGCGACGCGCAATAGGCGCCGCCAACGATCTGGGGCAGGTACCGGTCTCGCTGTTCGGGGGTGGAGTGGAAGGCGATGATCCCCGCGGCGTGATTGTGGACCTGCAACAGCTGAGCAGTGTTGGTGTCCCAGTAGGCCATGCGCTCGAGCAGTCGGTACAGACCGCTGAAGTTGCCTGGCATCCAGTACCCGAAGCCGCCGTACTCCACGGGAACCGTGAGCCGGTTGAGACCCGCTTCCTTCGCCTCTTCGAGGTTCTCGTATGGGAAGGTCGAGGTCTTGTCGTGTTCAGCCATTCGCTCCCGCCACAGCGGACCGAGCTCTTCGACCGCAGCAAGCAGTCGATCCGTAGCACTGCCGTCGGTTGGCAACGTCACCGTGTTCTCCATGTCCCTAGGTCTAGCCCTCAGCCGCCGGATCGACACAGATCTCTTGGACGAGCGCTGAGAGGAAGCGCTCGCAGCGCAGCAACTGGTCCACGGTGACGTACTCATCCGGGCGATGCGCCACAGCGATGTCGCCGGGCCCGCAGATCACCACCGAGGTGTCGAGTGCGGCTGCGAACAGGCCGCCTTCCGTGCCGAAGCCGAGCGAGGTCGCGGGACCTGCGTCGGCGATCCGTTCCGCAAGACGAAGCCAACGGTCGTCTGATGCGGTTCGCAGCGCTGGGTAGCGAATGATCTCGGTCACCTCGACCGAACCACCGTGAACGGGCAGCGCGGCGCGTTCGCGATCGACCGCCGTGCGGAACGGCTCCAGCACGGCATCGGGATCGTGGTCGACGGTGTGCCGCACCTCGAAGGTGAACTCGCACCGGTCGGCAATGACGTTGAGCGCGGTCCCACCCGTGATCGTTCCGCAGTTGAACGTGACTTCCGGTTCGCCGGTCGGCCGATGCACTCGTTGAAGTTCGTCCAACTCGGCGAGAAGCCGACCGGCCATTGCAATGGCACTCGGCATGCTGTGCGACAAACTCGAATGGCCCGGCGCCGTCGTGCACACCACGTCGTAGGCGAGCTTGCCCAGGTGACTGTGACGCGGACGCATCATCGTCGGCTCGCCAATGATCACGACATCGGGGCGCAGATCGCCTCGAGCGGCGATGACGTCGAGCACCTGACGCACACCGATGCATCCGACCTCCTCGTCGAACGACAACACGACGTGCAACGGTCGCGACAGTTCGACTTCACGGAACCTCTGGGCGACACGGACGACCGCGGCGATGAAGCCCTTCATGTCGGCTGTCCCTCGGCCGTGCAACGAGTCGCCTCGCTTCGTCATCGAGTACGGGTCGGTCGCCCAGCCCGTGCCCGCCGGCACCACATCGGTGTGGCCCGACAACATCAGCCCACCTTTCATCTCCGGTCCGAAGGACGCGAGCAGGTTGGCTCGATCCTCCGCGCCCCGCAACATCGTGGCTCGGCCACCGTTGGATTGGATGTGCTCAGCGACCCAGCGGATCAGCTCGAGGTTGGGGGTTCGGCTCTCGGTCGAGAACGAGACGAGGTGCGACAGCAGGTCGGTCAGCTGTTGGCCGGCGTCGTCGGTGACTGCGGCTGCTGGCACGAGCCTCACCGTATAACGTGCCGCGGTATCGCACTGGAACCTGAGCCGACGATCGTCTGCGTCGATTGCGGCGGGCGATGTCACCTGCTCACACACCCCCGCGAAGACGGTGTCTGGCTGCCCGGCGACTTCGTCGCGTACCGCTGCGAAGATTGCCTGGACCGGTGGGACCTCGTGCTACCCGATGACTCCGACGAGGAAGACGGTCAGCGCTACGACTGAGCGCGGGTCGGGGCGCCGGTGGTCGCGAACGAGTTGTCGCTCGAGTCCAGGCGCGCCACGACCCCGAGCGGAACGGTGAGCATCGGCTCGGTATGCCCACAGTCGACGTTCGCGAGGACGGGAATACCCAGTCCGTCTGTGGCGGTGCGGACAACTTTCCAGAGCACTTCTGTGTCGTGCGGTGAATACGCTGTCGGACGAGCGAAGACCAGTCCGGCGATCTGGTCCATCACACCGAATCGCTTCAGATCGGTGAGTGACGCGGCCACGTCGGCCGGCGGCAGTGCGTCCTCTGACATCTCCAGCATCAAGACGGACCCATCGAGCTCGGGCCACTCGGGTGATCCCTTCACATGCCAGCAGAGAGACTCGAGGCATCCCCCTAACACGGTCCCGGTCGCCTGGCCCGGATGCAGCCACAACCAGCCCTCGCCGGGTTGGAGCTTCCTGCTCCTGGTGAGATCGGCCTTCGTCGCGTAATCGAGGAACTCATCCGTCCATTCGGTGGCCGCTTCATACTCGATCGGACCATCGCCGAACCACGCGGCGCGCAGAGATCGATCAGTCAGCTCGAACACGCTCGGATATTCAGCGAGGTTCGTAACCAAGGAAGGCCCGTAGAACGTTGCCAGGCCGGCGTGTCGCAGCAGCGCACAGTGCAGGACCGTGATGTCGGACATGCCTTGGAAGACCTTCGGGTTCTCGCGGATGAGGTCGTAGTCGAGCAGATCGACCAACTCGTTCGAGTGGTTCCCTCCGATCGCGCACAACACCACCGCGACGTTCGGGTCAGCGAAGGCGGCGTGCAGATCGTCGACTCGTTGTTCAGCCGTGCCCGCGGTCCAGTCGCCCATGGCGAGGGCGTTGGCCATGACCTCGAGATGCAGCCCGAGCGATTCGAGGTAGGCCCGGCCACGATCGACACGATGCGGGAATGCACCGGCCCCCGAACCATGAAGGACTGACGAGCGCAACCGAATCGCCCGCGACGACACGCGGCGGCAATGTCAGATTCATCGCCTGACCATAGAAGGTGTGGTTACAGGTCTCTTCCCGGTTTCAGGATTCCGGTTCGAGCATTCCGATGACGTTGGCTTCGCTGTCAAGGACATAGGCGACGGTGCCGACCCCCGGAATCACCATCTTGTCCAACGCGAGGACTCCACCACGGGCGAATGCCTTGGCGAGCGATGCGTCGAGATCGGCGACTTGCATCGTGTTGACCATCCCGACGACAGGCGCGCCGGCGGCGGGCCGTTGACCCATTCGCGGAAGGATTGCGCCGTCGATGCCCGGCTCCTCACTCGGTCCCGTCGAGACGAGCCAATACTGCTGATCGCCGTATTGGTTGACCGTCCAACCGAACACATCGGTGTAGAAGGCGATGGCTCGCTGCGGGTCATCGGCGTGGATCTCGAAATGAACGGGTCGTGCCATGGTGCGAACGATAGACCGACCCGCCCGACCGATTTTTAGCTGCCGTCAGCGTACGGATCCCATGCTGCGGGAGCGATGCGAAGATGGGAGACGACCATCGCCCGGACGACGTCGGGTGCGAGAGAGGAGTCCTCGACGACCCGCAGCGTCGGCGTCAGACTTCCGGGAGCCGAGGCGGTCCAGGTCGCGGAACCAGTCTCATCTTCGCTCAGCCGGGCAGCAAGTGGTCGCATGTCGACTCGCCGCAGTGTTAGCCGTGACCGAAATTGAACCCATGTCTCGTATCTGTCGACGAACGGGTAGCGACGACCGTGAACGATCAGCAACCGGAGGCAATCGGTCGAGTTGTTGAGGGCCATCGGGTGCACTCCCTCGAAAAACTCGCCGGCAAATCGGTGGCCGCGGCGGCTGGGCTCGAGCTCGGGGATCGTCACGACCGCCAGACCGACCTCCGGTACTTCCTCGATGGTCACAACACCGTTGGCGATCGCCTTTTCGCTCGCTGTCAACTGTGCATCTTCCTCGCCCCACCAGCGATCGGTGAGCGATCGGAATCGGCATACGCATCGATCGTCATTGAGGCCCGGGCGGCGCGACGATCGCGATAGATGGCGAAGTCCCCCGCAGCCGCGACATCGATCAGCAGTCGGCGATGCTGCAGCGACAGATCAGGTTCGGTCAGCGCATGCAGACCAACCAGCCCATCCTGATCGAAGTGGTTGTTCGTGACGACGTCGGCCGGCGGATGATCGATTGGTTGGCCGAGGTAGTTAAACGCCATCTCGGCAGCGAGGTCGAACTCGAACCCGGGCGGTTGCGGATAGCCGGGCCAGTGGGTCAGTGTCAGAACCGTGCCCTCGTTCGGTGAACCGTCCACGACAACGTTCGCTTCACCTGCGCTGGTTGGGTACCCGGCATATCTGAACCGCGTCATGACCGGACCTGTCAGGTGGTTTCGCTCGTGCTGCCGCGGCAGGTCGCACGGCGCTCGGGGGTTTGCGGTCCGCGCTGGAACGCCTTGACGAACTCGTTCAGCCGCGGATCGTTGACGGATTGCAGTTGCAACTGCTTGCCCCATGCCGTCGCGACGATCGGTGACGGCAAACCCTGGTACTCCGACACCAGGATGTGATCGCCGGTATCAGCGATCGCGCGCAGAACCTGCCGATCAGCCGCTGACGTGTCAGGTGAATAGACGATCCACACCGCGCCGTGCTCGAGCGAATGCACCGCACGCTCGTTGGGCACGGAGGTGTCGTAGTACTGACAGTTCTGCCAGGCACGATTGTGATTGCCGCCGACGGGAGGTGTTTGCGGGTACTCGATTGGCGTGCCGACGTGATTGCGAGCCAGAGGGGCGAAGGTCAGCGTGCCGGCCGGCTCTCCCGGCAGGTGCATATCGACTCCGACAGGTGCAATGGTCGAAACGGTTGGCGGCCGGGTTATCGAGGTCACGGTCTCGGCGTTGCAAGCCGCAAAAGCGACGGGAATCAGGGCGAGCAGTGCCAGGCGACGCATCTGCACAGTCTGGCGGCAGGTCGTGAAAGTCGTTCGGAAATATGGTTCAGGTTCGGTTTGAGCGGCGCTGCCTGCGGGAACCATGAGCCCGCGGGTGCTCGGCCGTTGACCCCGAAACTCCTACCCCCGGGGGTTCGCCGGGTCCGGCCGGGCCCGCCCGCAAGCGTCTCAGTTCTTGAACAAGAACTCTTCGGCCTCGGCGCTGAACAGCAAGCGCAGCTCGTCGAGCAGGACCGGATGATCGTTGAGAACAGGGTCGGCATCGACGATCTCGAACGCGGCCTCACGAGCAAGGGTGACGAGCTCACGGTCGCGCCGCAACGACGCCAGCTTCAGGTCGTTGCGGCCTTTTTGGGCTGTGTTCATGATCGTGCCTTCGCCGCGGAGCTCGAGATCCACCTCGGCCAGCTCGAACCCGTCAGTCGACGCCACCAAGGCCTCGACGCGCGGGTTCCCCTCCGATGGCGCGCCGGCAGGGCCGCCACTGGTGACCAACCAACAGGTCGAGGCGTGCTGACCGCGCCCGACACGCCCACGAAGCTGATGAAGCTGAGCTATCCCGAAGCGATCGGCATCGAGGATCACCATCACCGTCGCGTTCGGCACGTCGACTCCGACCTCGATGACGGTCGTTGCCACGAGCACGTCGAGCCGCTGGTCGCGGAACTTGTCCATCACAGCCTCTTTCTCCGCGGACGGCAGGCGTCCGTGCAAGAGACCGAGGCGCAGACCCTTCAATTCGTCGCGAGCCAGACGATCGAAGGTCTCCTCGGCGCTGGACACCTCGAGCTTCTCGCTCTCCTCGATCAACGGGCACACGACGTAGGCCTGTCGTCCAGCGGCAACCTCGTCGCGGATCGTGGCCCAGGCAGCCTGCTCCATCAATGGGCCCTCCGCCCAACGGGTCACGATCGGGGTGCGGCCAGGCGGTAACTCGTCGAGAACACTGACGTCGAGATCGCCGTACACCGTCATGGCCGCGGTTCGTGGGATCGGCGTGGCGGTCATGACCAACACGTCGGGGACTGCATCGTCATCGCCCTTCGATCGCAGCGCCGCCCGTTGTTCGACCCCGAACCGGTGTTGCTCGTCGACGACGACAACGCCGAGGCTGTGGAACTGCACACCCTCCTGGATGAGCGCGTGGGTCCCGATCGCGATGTCGACTGCGCCGCCGGCCAGTCCGGATAGCACGTCGCGCCTGTCTGCACCCGTTATCCGATTCGTCAACAACTCGATGCGCAGCGGACGGTCGCCGAAGAGGTTCTCGGCGGGAACGCTGACACCTTCGAGCATTCGTCGCACACTGGTGGCGTGTTGCTCGGCGAGCACCTCCGTCGGGGCCATCAGTGCTCCCTGATGACCACCCTGCACGGCCGTCAGCATGGCGCTGACCGCGACCAGCGTCTTGCCCGAACCCACGTCACCCTGCAGCAGTCGATGCATCGGGTGAGGCCCGGCAAGATCATGTTCGATCTCGGAGATGGCACGGCGCTGCGCGCCCGTGAGCTCGAACGGCAAGCTCGAGTACAACCGCGCTGTCAGCCGTCCGTCGATCGTGTGACGAATCGCCTTCGACTCGCGTTCCAGCATTCGCTTGCGCATCACCAGCATCGTCTGCACCCGCAGCAGCTCGTCGAACGCGAGCCGCCGCCGGGCCTGCTCCTTCTCGGCGATCGTCTCGGGCGCGTGGATCGATTGGAACGCGGCGCCGCGCGAGACCAACCCGTTGCGGCGCCGTGTCGTCTCGGGAACAGGATCGGCGATCCCACGAGGAGAGCTCTTGCGGAGGGCGTCTTCGACCCAACCGGCGATCTCCCAGGTCATCAAGTTGGCCTTCTCGCTCTGCGGGTACACGGGCACGATGCGGCCTGTTCGGTCGCCGATGAGATCGACGATGGGATTCGTCATCTGCAGGCCACCCCGGTAGACCTCGGCCCGGCCGAACAACGCGATCTGCAGGCCTTCTCGCAGCTGCTTCTCTCGCCACGGTTGGTTGAAGAACACGACCTGCAACCGGCCGCTGCCGTCGCCGACGACGACATTGACCATCGTGCGACGGTTGCGCATCGGCCGCTTGGACACGGTTCGGACACTGACGAGCACGAGGGCCTCTTGCCCTGGCAGCAGATCGCTGATGCGAGCTTCGTTGGTCCGATCAACCCAACGACGCGGGTAGGTCGTCAGCAGATCGAGGACGGAGTTGATGCCGACGTCGTGCAACGACGCGAGCTTCTTCTCACCGACACCCTTGATGCGCTCGACGCCGATCGCGTCGAGGTCACGCAGCGTCAGCGGTTCGGTCATTCAACGCCGAAGAGGTAGGGGTACAGAGGCTGGCCGCCCCGATGGACCTCGACCTGCACGTCGGGACGGTTTTCGACGAGCCACGCCAGCAACGCATCGGTGTGTGCACTGGTGGCGTCGCGACCGGTGATGACCGTAACGATCTCGCGGCCCGGTGTGATGAGGTGGTCGAGCAGTGCGCACGCCGCGCCATCGAGCGAACCGCTGACGGTGACGATGCCGTCGCCGCGAACGAGGCCAATCCAGTCGCCGGCGGTGATGGAACCGATGTCGCTCTTCGTGTCGCGAATCGCTTGGGTGATCTCGCCGGTCGCGACCGACTGGGCGCCGTCGGTCATCTCTTCGACGTTGGCCTCGGCATCGGCCTCGGGGTCGTAGACCACGAGCGCAGCGAGCGCTGCCGGCATCGATGTCGTGGGCACGACCCTGACCGATTTCGAGGTGAGGGCGTCGAGCTGCTCGGCCACGGCGATGATGTTCTTGTTGTTCGGCAGGACTACCACCTCGTCAGCATTGACAGCCTCGACCGCAGCAAGCAGTTCAGCGGTCGACGGGTTCAATGTCTGCCCACCGGTCACGACTCCCTGCACGCCGAGCTGTCCGAACAGTTCGGCCAGACCATCACCGCTGGCCACGGCCACGATCGCACAACGCACCGCCGGAAGGCCGAACCCCGTTCGCTCGCGGCGTGATCCCACGTGGATCGACGCTTCGCGCACCGCGTGCTCTTCGGCCATCTCTTCGAACAGGTCCGTGACCCGTATCTGCTTCGGTCGACCGTCGAGTTTCAGCGCTGTCTCGATCGCGGCGCCGATGTCATTCGTGTGCACATGGCAGTTCCACAGACCGTCGCCGCCGACAACCACGATGGAATCGCCGATCTCTCCCCACGATTGCTTGAGGTCCTCGATGCGCTCGTCGGCGAGATCGACGAAATACATCACCTCGTATCGCTGCTCGCTGACGTCGAGCTCGCCGTCCTTCGCGCGCCGGTGGGAGACGAGCTCGAGCTGCTCTGCAGTCGGACCGTCGCCTTCGTCCGGTTCGGGCAACGGGTCTCCGTCGACGACGTGCAAAGCCGCATCCAAGAACAGGAGATATCCCGCTCCACCGGCATCGACGACGCCGGCATCCTTCAGCACCGGAAGCAGTTCAGGAGTGTTGTCCAGCGCGGCCTTTGCCGCCGCACGCGCTGCCCGAAGCATGCCGACGAGGCTGGCGCCCTCGGCTGCGGCCGCGGTGGCGGCCTCGGCTGACTCGCGCACCACCGTGAGGATCGTTCCCTCGATCGGCTTGAGCACTGCCTGGTACGCGGCGGCCGACGCGGCCCTCAGCCCCTCCGCGACCTCGGTCGCGGTGATGTCGGTCGCACCCTTCAACGTCCCGACCAGCCCGCGCAGGATCTGGCTGAGGATCACGCCACTGTTGCCCCGCGCGCCCATCAGGCTGCCGTGGCTGATGGCGTTGTATGTCGAGTCGAGCTCGCCGTCAGCCCCTTCGAGCTCGGCCACCACGGCGTCCAGCGTGCGAGCCATGTTGGTGCCCGTATCGCCGTCGGGAACCGGGTACACGTTGAGCCGGTTGATGCCCTCGGCGTGCACTTTCATGGTGTCGCGAAAGGCGATCACTGTGCTGCGCAAGGCCTCCGGACCGAACCGTTCCAATGTGGGCACGCCGACACACTAGGGGCGAGTTCGGCGTGTCGATGGCTGCTGCCCGCTGGTAGCATCTCCAAGCTCGTTTGATCTCGTCGAGGAAGAACCGTCATGGCAGCAGTATGTGAAGTGTGTGGCAAGGGCCCCAGCTGGGGTATGAACGTGTCGCACTCGCACCGGCGAACCAAGCGTCGCTGGAACCCAAACATCCAGCGTGTGAAGGCTCTCATCGGCAGCACCCCGAAGCGTATGTACGTCTGCACGGGTTGCATCAAGAGCGGCAAGATCGTCAAGGCCGGCTGAGGCGCTCGACGTCATGCAAGGCGTCATCAAGAGCTACGACCCGTCGACAGGCGACGGCAGTGTCGTCAGCGACACCACGCTTGCCGAGTTCGACCTCGCCGTCGACGCGCTCGAAGGCTCGATATTCCGAATGTTGCGCCAAGGCCAACGCGTGATCTTCAACGTCGACGACGCCGGCCGGGCCACGCACCTCCGCCTCGGGTCCGAAGCAGATATGAAGACCCCAGGCGCCTGAAGGTACCCTTGTCCTACTGAGCCGGCGCAACGGCGCGGCGGTTCCCAAGGTCGATGCGATGGAGTCGATGCGATGAGTGCTTCCACCACGAACGAACGACTCAAATCGTGGGTCGACGAGTGGGCCGCCATCTTCCAACCCGATGCCATTCGCTGGTGCGACGGCTCCGCAGAGGAGTACGAGCAACTCTGCCGTCAGCTGGTCGAGTCCGGGACGTTCACCAAGCTCGACGAGGCCAAGCGACCGAACAGCTACTGGGCGCACAGCGACCCGGCCGACGTTGCCCGCGTCGAGGATCGCACGTTCATCTGCTCCGCAGACCCTGCCGATGCCGGCCCCACCAACAACTGGCGCGATCCGTCGACGATGCGCGCCGACATGACGGCGCTCTGCACCGGTTCGATGCGGGGCCGCACGATGTATGTCGTGCCGTTCAGCATGGGTCCGCTCGGATCTCCGATCGCGCACATCGGGGTGCAACTCACCGATAGTGCCTACGTCGCAGCCAGCATGCGGATCATGACGCGAATGGGTCAAGCCGCGCTCGACGTTCTCGGCGACGACCAATGGGTCCCGTGCATCCACTCGGTCGGCGCCCCCCTGGCGCCCGGCCAGCCCGACGTCTCCTGGCCGTGCAACCCTGACAACAAGTACATCGTTCACTTCCCCGAGACGCGCGAGATCTGGTCATTCGGCTCGGGGTACGGCGGCAACGCGCTGCTCGGCAAGAAGTGCTTCGCCCTGCGCATCGCGTCGGTCATGGCGCGCGACGACGGTTGGCTGGCCGAGCACATGCTCATCCTCAAGCTCACCAGTCCCGAAGGGGAATCGAAGTTCATCGCTGCCGCGTTCCCCTCGGCGTGCGGCAAGACGAACCTGGCCATGCTGCAGCCGACCATCCCGGGATGGACCGCCGAGACGGTTGGCGACGACATCTGCTGGATGAAGTTCGGCGCGGACGGTCGCCTGTATGCGATCAACCCCGAGGCCGGGTTCTTCGGCGTGGCACCCGGAACGGGGTACGACACCAACCCCAATGCAATGGAGACCCTTTGGGGTAACAGCATCTTCACCAACACAGCACTCACCAGCGAGAACGACGTGTGGTGGGAGGGCATGTCCGAGGACAAGCCGGCCCGCGCCACCGATTGGCGTGGGCAGCCCTGGACCCCGGGATCCGAAACTCCGGCTGCTCACCCGAATGCACGCTTCACTGCTCCGGCGTCGCAGTGCCCCTCCATCGCCGCGGAGTGGCAGGAACCGACGGGTGTGCCGATCAGCGCGATCCTCTTCGGCGGCCGCCGGCGCACAACGGTTCCCCTCGTCACGCAGTCCTTCGACTGGGAGCACGGTGTCTTCCTCGGTTCGATCATGGCCAGCGAGACGACGGCAGCCCAGCAGGGCGCGGTCGGTGAGCTGCGCTTCGATCCCATGGCGATGTTGCCCTTCTGCGGGTACAACATGGCCGACTACTTCGCCCACTGGTTGACCATCGGCAAGAACGCCGACGCCGTCAACCTTCCCAAGATCTTCTTCGTCAACTGGTTCCGCCGCGACGACGAGGGCCGTTACCTGTGGCCCGGATACGGGGAGAACAGCAGAGTGCTGAAATGGGTGTTCGAGCGGCTGTCGGGTAAGACCGAGGCGGTGGAGACGCCAATCGGCCTGCTGCCGCGCGTCGACGATCTCGATGTGTCCGGACTGTCCATCAGCGACGACGACCTTCAGGCCTTGCTGACCGTGGACAGCGCCGGGTGGCGTCGGGCAATCCCCCAGATCCGTCAGCACTACGCGCAGTTCGACGGCAAGATGCCGGCGCAGCTACCCATGGCCCTCGACGTCCTCGAAGAGCATCTCGGCTGAGGTCGCGCCGCGTCTACCCGAACTGGGGCTAGCGGAGTTGGCCGACCAACATCGCCCGAATTCCCAACCCAGCGATGAACAGGCTCCCCAAGCCGTACAGCAGGTACAGGCGGTGTCTCATCTGCACCCTGTAGGAGTAGATGATGGCGACGGCGATGATCGCCACGAACCCGTAGAAGGCGTGGAACTTCGGGAAGCGGAACTTGTACTTGTTCACGAGGATCACGCCGAGCGTGACCTGCACGAACACGGTGAGCTCAGCGAGAGCGACGAACCACCACAGGGCACGGGTACGAAGCTGCGGCAACCAGTTCGCGGACAACGCCCACGCCCCGGCCAGGGCGTTTCCGATGATGACGAACCAGGCGAAGTTCTCGTGGAAGTCGCGTACCGCTACAGCGCTCAGATCGATCAGCCCTGTGTGGCCAGTTCAGCCCGCGTTGCCTGTTGCGACTGCGCCTCTTGAAACGCACTGGCGGCGATGTCGACCAGCTCGCTGATCTCTTCTTCGGAGAACCCAGCGAGGCGACGGAAGTTGCGGGCGAGATGCACCGGGTTTTCCTCGCGCTCGCCGCGAAACCCGCCGAAGCTGAACAGCTTGTCGACAGCCTTCTGGAAGTCGAGCGCCTCCTTCTGGCGTTGCGGATCCTGAGCCGTCAGCCGCCGAAGCCAATCGCTGCCCATCTTCACGTGCGTCACCTCATCGGCCAGCATCCAGTCCTCGGCGAATTCGAGCACAGGATCGGCGAGAGCGGTGCCGAAGTCGCGCATGGTCTTGAACACGTCGATCGCCAGGCCTTCCAGCGCCCGATTGACGCCCGTGAGTCGCAGGACCGGATCCGGGTTGCACGCTGCCTCGTACAGAAGGGTCTGCTCGCCGAACTCGCCGATCTCCGATCCCATGTGCTCACCGAGCTTGATGCTGATCTCGACGTGGCGAGCTTCATCCCAGCACTGCCTGGCCATGTCGAGCTTCAATCCAAGTGGTGCCTGGTCGGTTGCGTCGCCGAGGTCGAAATCGAAACAGGTGCGACCCGCGCCCTCCAGCGCCTGTATTTCACCGACGAAGATCCCATGCATCAACCCGCGGGCGTTGTCGGTCGCGTTTTCGTAGGTGGGCGCCAACGTGTTGCGCTGCGCACTGGGCGACAGGTTCCTCGGATCGAAGACGGCATCCTCGATGCGCATGCGCGCGAACCGCTCGTCGCGGGCCAGTTCGGTGACCGGCAACATTCGCTTCATTCAATTGCCTCCCGGTTACTCACAGCCACTACTCGCAACGACTACTCACCACAGCTATTCACCACAGCCCTGGCCGCCCAGGATTGAGTTCACGGTATCGGTCGGGTTCACGCCGGTGAGAAATCCTGCAAGGCCATCGTTGATGAAGAAGTTCGGGCCGCCGAAATCGTTGCCGGGGTTGACGACCACAGTCGGGTACGTAGCGGTCAGTTCGGCGACCGTTGATCCCACACCGATGCCCGCGTCAGTTTTCAGGCCTGCCGGCGAGATCTGGGCTCCGAACGTCGGCCCGTACTGGTATGCGAAGAAGTGGCGACGGCCACTGGTGACGCTGCTCTGGTCCGTGAACTCCAACACGAGGTCGCCCCAGGACACCTGTTTGAACTCCGTCCCAGGGCAGGCTCCCACCGACAACGGATCGACCCAGCCCGTATCGACGGTTGGCGCCCCGATGATCGACTTGACGTATGCGATCACGCCGTCCGGGTCTGCACCGAATGCTGCATCGCCGAGCCCGTTGGGCCGCAGTACGAGCTCGGCACCCGGCGCCAGGGTGGTCGATGTCGTGGTCGATGACGTCGTCGGAGGCGTCGTCGAGGTGGTCGAGGTCGGCGCCGCCGTCGTGACAGGGATGGTGGTCGTCGTAGAGGCCGGCACGGTGCTGCTGGTAGTGACGATCGGGGCCAGCGAAGACGTTGAGCCACTGTCGGTTGTCGATGCCTTGTCGCTGCTGCAGCCAGCAACGGCGACTGCAATGAGTACCAGAGGAACAAGGTGCGTCGACTTCACGTGAGAAGTCTCTCACGCGGAGTACCGATTACCTGATCAAGGTGTCGGCTTCGTGGCCACTTTCAACAAGCTGTAATGTGCCATCCACGATGTCGACGATGGTCACCGAGCAGTTGTCGAGGCTGCGAACCACCAGGCGATCGTCGCCGAGTGCTACACCGATGGCTGCGTTGATGGCCACAAAGTGGCTGAACACGACCGAGTCTGCGCGACAGCCGCCGAGGAACTGCACCACCTGTTCACGGAACGCGACGAACCGAGGTTCAAGGTCGCCCCACGAGCCCCGCATCGCGACCCGCAACCAATTGATCCGATCCGCCATGTCCACGCCTTCAGGAGAGGGGATCTCGCCGACAGCGTTCTCGACGCGGGGTTCGACATGCCACGCACGGCCCAGTGGAGCGGAGGTCTCGCGGCAGCGAAGCAACGGGCTCGTCAGGATCGGCAGCGGGCCGAGTGGCGCCAGGCGGGAAGCGACGTCTTTTGCCTGACGCACGCCGATCTCGTCGAGGCCAGGGTCAGGATCGGTGTCCCAACCAGCAGACGCCCTTCCATGGCGAACCAGGTACAGCCGGGTCATTCGAAGAGCCAACCCGGCCGCAGACCCGGCTCCGCGCCCTTGAGGATGAACCATTCGGTCCCGAATCCTGCGGTGAACGCATCGTCGGGCATCTGCAGGAAGAAGGTGGTATCGGTGATCTGGCTGCGGTGAGCACGCAGTGATTCGCGTTTGGCGTGTATGTACCCGGAAACATCCACAGCGTGGGTGATCTCCGTCTCGAGCATGCCGAACGGATTGCCATCATCGGCCCCGGCGTTCGGATCGAAGTCATCGCCGCCGATGACTTGTCCGGCTTTGCGAGCTTCCTCGATCATGCGAACGATGTGATCGCGATTCATCGTCGCCTCGAAGACCCGCTCGACACCGACCATCTCTGCGGCACGATGACCGACCGTGTTGACCTTGATGTGATCGGGGTGTCCGTAGTTCCCGTGCCAGTCGTAGACCGTCAGCACATCTGCGTGCTCCTCGCGCAAGATGTTCGCCAACTTCTCCGCCGCCTCCTCCAGAGGCGCCTGCAGGAACGACTTCGGGTCGCTGTTCTGCTCCCACCCCGTCATGCCGCTGTCCTTGTATCCGAGCCATTCGACGCGATGGACTCCGAGCACAGCGGCCGACTTCTCGGTCTCTGCACGCCGCCGGTCGATGAGCGACTCGCCCTCGGTGAGGTCTTCGGGCACTTCGCCGTACTCGCCGTTGGTCGCGATCACCAGAACGACACGATGACCCTCGGCGCTCGCGCGGGCGAGTGAGCCGCCGGTGCTGATCGCTTCGTCGTCGGGATGAGCGTGAAAGGCCACAAGCGTTCCCATCAGGACTCCCTTCGGTGCATTGCGCTTACCCGGATCACCCGGCGACGACGGCGCGGCTGGCCATCAAGGCGTCAATTCTGGCGGCATCGAAGCCCCAATCACGGAGAATCTCCGCCGAATGTTGGCCTGGGTGAGCCGGAGGCATGGCGATCTGCGCGTCTGTACGGGAGAAGCGTGGCGCGGGTGCCGGCTGCACCGTGCCGGCAACATCTACGAAGGTTCCCCGTTCCACGTTGTGTCGGTGCCGGGCGGCCTCGCTCATCGTCAGGACCGGAGCGAAGCAGACATCGGTCGTCTCCATCAGAGAGCACCATTCGTCGCGCGTCCGCGTTGCGAACAACTCGGCGAGCCGTTGCTTGAGGTGTGGCCACTCGGATCTGTTCATCTGCTTGGCGAAGTCCTGGTCACCCTCGAGGCCGGTCAGCCGCAGCAGTTCGGCATAGAACTTCGGCTCGATCGAGCCGATCGAGATGTAACCGCCGTCGGAGCATTCGTAGACGTCGTAGAAGTGTGCACCGGTGTCGAGCAAATTGGTGCCACGGTGCTCTTCGTCGAACAGGCCGATACTCTTGAACGCCCAGAACATGCTCATCAGCACGGCAGCACCGTCCACCATTGCGGCATCAACGACCTGTCCTGTGCCGCTGCGCTGTGCCTCCAGCAGCGCACAGACAACACCGAACGCCAGGAACATCCCGCCGCCTCCGAAGTCCCCCACCATGTTGAGCGGAGGCACCGGGGACTCGCCGGCGCGACCGAAGTGAGCGAGCGCGCCGGCCAGCGAGATGTAGTTGATGTCGTGGCCTGCGGCGTTGGCATACATGCCGGATTGTCCCCAGCCGGTCATTCGTCCGAAGACCAGCTTCGGGTTCCGCTCGAGACAGACATCGGGTCCGATGCCGAGTCGTTCCATCACATGCGGCCGGAACCCCTCGATCAAACCGTCTGCAGACTCGACCAGATCGAGAAACGCGGCCACGGCCTCAGGGTGCTTCAAGTCGAGAGCGATGTTGCGGCGCCCCCGCAGCAATACGTCGTAGTGCGGCGTCTCGGGAGCCGGGCCCTTGACTGCTTCGGCGCGCTCGACGCGGATGACCTCGGCTCCCATGTCGGCCAGCATCATCGCTGCGAACGGGCCAGGACCGATGCCGGCCAACTCGATGATGCGATATCCGGAGAGGGGACCTGGCATGCCCCATTCATTAGCACGATGTGCCGATCTCGGTCATAGCTCGGCGCTGGACTACTTTCGCACCATGACGTTGTTCGGTGTCCATGTCGGCTTGCAGCACACGACGCCCGACGAACTGCGCACCGTGTGGCAACGGGTCGAGGACCTCGGGTTCGGATGGATCTCTGTCTGGGACCACTTCTACGGTGCGACCGGCAAACCGGACGACGCAGCGTGCCTGGAGGCCGTCAGCATGCACGCCGCGCTGGCGTGCACGACGTCGAGGGTGCGATGCGGATCGTTGGTCTACTCCATCGGTTACCGGCATCCAGCGGTCCTGGCCAAGGCCATCACCGCGATCGACCTGCTGTCCGGTGGCCGCGCCGAGATGGGCATCGGTGCGGGCTGGGCCAAGGTCGAGTACGACGCCTACGGCATCGAATTTCCGGGCCCGAAGGTTCGCCTCGACCAACTCGAGGAGGGAATTCAGTGCCTTCGCGGGTTGCTGCACGATGACGTCACCGACTTCGCCGGCAAGTACTTCACGCTGACAGACGCTCGCAACGAACCTCGGCCGGTGCAGACGAAGTTGCCGATCTGGATCGGAGGCGGAGGCGAGAAGCGAACCTTGAAGATCGCTGCGAAGCACGCCGATGGCTGGAACGTTCCCTTCATAGGTCCCGACGTCTTCGCCCACAAGCGGTCGGTGCTGCATGCCTTCTGCGACTCGGTGGGACGAGATCCCGCTGAGATTCGTTGCGCGGTGAATCTCGGAATTGCGTCCGATGAGGACAACCTTCGTCATCAGTTCGGCGCGATCGCCGACTTCGTGCGGCCGGGAGTTCTGACCGGTCGAGATGACGAGATCCTCGACCGCATCGGCCAGTACGTCGACGCCGGCGCCG
The DNA here is from genome assembly GCA_031424145.1 of Ilumatobacteraceae bacterium. Classification (GTDB taxonomy): domain Bacteria; phylum Actinomycetota; class Acidimicrobiia; order Acidimicrobiales; family Ilumatobacteraceae; genus JAENVT01. Next base: position 780 of record JANPGV010000120.1, on the reverse strand, counting down.
ACCAGCTGAACATCTCCCTTCGTGCCCCGTTCGACGTCGATCTCCTCGAGCGGTTCAGCGCCGCGTTGAAGCTTGCATGAGGATCTCTTCATGAGGATTCATGTCCGCGCTCCGGGTCGGGTCAACCTGATCGGTGATCACACCGACTACACGGGCGGCATGGTGTTGCCCATGACGATCGACCGTTGGACTGAGATTCGCGGGATCCCGACCGCCACGATCGAATTGCACTCGCAGGACGAAGCTGAAGCCGCGGAGCTCGACCTGTTGATCGACGATCCCCACGCGGTTCAACCTTCGTGGGCAAAGTACGTCGCCGGAGTCGTGGCGGAGATGGCGCCATGCGTCGGCATCACCGGCACCGTCAACACCGACATACCGATCGGTGCAGGACTGTCGAGCAGCGCCGCGCTCGAGTTGGCTGTGGCCCTGGCACTGAACTTCCAAGGCGACGCTCTGAGCCTCGCCCAACTATGCAGGCGCGCCGAGATCAGGGCGTCCGGTGTGCCGTGCGGGATCATGGACCAGTTGGTCATCGCTGCAGGGATTGCGGGTCATGCGTTGCTCATCGACTGCGGGGATGTGACGATCGCGCCGGTCAGGATTCCGGACGATGTCGAAGTCGTCGTGCAGTTCGTCGCCCAGCGAGCTCTGGTCAACAGTGCATACGCCAAGCGCGTCGCAGAATGCACCGAAGCGGAGGCTGTGATCGGGCCGTTGCGCACCGCCACGTTGAACGACGCGATGTCGATCGACGACCCGGTCGTGCGCGGCCGGGCC
>JANPGV010000119.1:0-4554 GCA_031424145.1 Ilumatobacteraceae bacterium | reverse complement strand
GGCCCCGAGACTCGCCTCCCCCCTCGAGTCCCGCTGCGGCCGGGCCCCTGTTTCGCGTTTTCGCGAGCGTGGGCGCCTGGACGGTCCGCCAGGGACCATCTCGGCGCCCACGTCGGCGCCCGGACCTGACGAAGTCTGCGGAATGTCCCCGAGGTCTCTGAGGATCGTCCCAGGTTGCAATGCGATGGTGCATCTCACATCACCCCCAACCCCCCGAAAGGAAATTGTGATGATTGGCAAGAACATGAAAATAGGAGCGTTGGTCTTCGGACTGGCCGTCTCTGGCGGAGTCCTCGCCGGCTCTGTGCTGGGCTCGCCCGGCGTCTCGTCGGCGGCATCGAGCAACGCCGCTGCGGCGGCAGCCACCGTCTACAAGACTGTCGCCTCGACCACCGATTCGACGAGCGATTCGACGAGCGATTCGACCGACTCGACCAGCGGATCGACGGCGACGCCGGCGGTGAGCGCCACGCTTGAGACGCCGCTGACCGGCGACGTCCTCGCCCAGGTCACCGCCGCCGCCCAGGCAGCGGTGCCCGATGGCACGATCGTTCGTGTCGAGACCGACAACGACGGCGTCTACGAGGCTCATATGACGAAGGCCGACGGCACCGAGGTCGTCGTCCAGGTCGGAGCCGACTACGCGGTCACGGCAACGGTCGACCGGCCGCAGGGTGGCCGGGGTGGTCCCGGCAACGGGCCCGGCGCTGGTGAGACTGCGCTGACGGGCGACACTGCGGCAAGCGTGACGGCTGCGGCTCAGGCAGCGATTCCCGACGGCACCATCATCCGCGTCGAGACCGACAGTGACGGCTCGCCGTACGAAGCCCACGTGACCAAGGCCGACGGCACCCAGGTCGTCGTCAAGGTCGATGCCAGCTTCGCAGTGACCGCTACGGAAGACATGCCGGCTGGTGGACCTCACCAAGGTCAGCTTCCTGCGGATCAGGCAGCTTCCACGACAGGCTGACCCTTCCCAGCCTCCGGAAACAGTTCGAGCCCAGCCCAGTAGGGTTGGGCTCGAACCGCGTTGTGGGTCAACGAGACGACTCGCGCTCCGGTCGGAACCGCGCCAGCGCCTGCCACGCGGAGCGGATGACCTCGGCGACATCGGTGCGGTCGAGGTTCATCGCCGGCAGCAACATCGGTGCCGTCGGGACCTCGCATCGCGGGATGGTGAGGTTGTCGCCGGCGAACTCGTGCCATTCCTGCGTCGCGTACGGAGAAGGTGGTGGTGACGGTGGTACAAGACGCAAGAGGCGGTCGGCTCGTGCCCGCGAACCGATCTTCGTTCGCGCCCTGCCGTCGACCTCGCCACACCGCCAAGCGACCAACAGCTCCGGGCGGCCGGCGAACTCGGCGGCGAGAGCCAGCAGTGCCGCCACGCCGTGCTTGCACGGATCATCCCAGTCGGGGCAGGTGCACGACGTGAGCAACTCGTCGCCGCGTGGGATCAAGCGGGCGACGTGCGATCGTTCAGGGATCTGACCGAGGTCGTCGGGACGAGCCACGGTCTCGACCGTGACCGTGACGTGGTACGGATCGGGACGGCCGCCCATGACGGTTGCCAGCAGAACGCCTTCGGAGAGTTCGAGGCGGCTGATGGCATGGTCGGCGAGGTACGCCTTGCCACGCCGGAACCGCTGCGGGTCGGCGAGACCGGCGACGGTGACCGACAGCAACGACGCCGCGAGCCGGCCGGCCGGAGTTGCCTCCTGACGCAAGCGCGGGGGGCTCGGTGTGATGACGATGCTCATGCGCCACGCACTGCGCTGTGGTCGAGCACGATCAGGTCGCGCAGCTCCTCGGTCGACAGCTCGCTGAGCCATGCCTCGCCGGTGGTTCCCACCACCGCGTCGGCGAGTGCTCGCTTGTCGTTGATCATCGCATCGACTCGCTCTTCGATCGTGCCTTGGCAGACCAACTTGTGGACAAAGACGGAGCGGTGCTGGCCGATCCGCCAAGCCCGGTCTGTGGCCTGATCTTCGACTGCCGGGTTCCACCAGCGGTCGTAGTGCACGACGCGTGATGCAGCCGTGAGATTGAGGCCGGTGCCGCCGGCGCGCAGCGACACCAACAGCAAAGGCGATGCAGAGCCGCTCTGGAACTCGTCGACCATACGATCGCGGCCCTTGCGCGGCACCCCGCCGTGGAGGAACGGCGTCGGCAGCGAGAACCGCTCGGTGAGGTGGCGCTGCAACAGCAAGCCCATCTCGCGGAACTGGGTGAACACCAGTGCCTGCTCTTCGGCGTCGAGGAGGTCGGCGACCAGCTCGTCGAAGCGGGTCAGCTTGCCCGAGCGGCCACCGAGTCGTGACCCGTCGCCCAATGCGTGCGCTGGATGGTTGCAGATCTGCTTGAGTCGGGTCAGCGCGGCAAGGACGAGCCCGCGGCGGCGCATGCCCGTGGCCTGTTGGGCGTCGGCCAAGAGCTGGTCGACGACGCCCTGGTACATGCCGGCCTGCTCGCGGGTGAGCGATGCCCATGCCAGTTGCTCGACCTTGTCGGGAAGGTCGGGCACGAGCGACTTGTCGGCCTTGGTCCGGCGCAGCAGGAACGGCGACGTCAGGCGGCGCAGTGCCTCGGCGGCGGCGTGGTCGTGATTGCGCTCGATGGGCGTGGCGAAGCGGCGACGGAACTGGGTGAGGTTGCCGAGGAGGCCGGGAGTCACCATCGACATGATCGACCACAGTTCGCTGAGCCGGTTCTCGACCGGCGTGCCGGTGAGCGCGATGTGCTGCGATGCCGGCAGCGTTCGTAATGCCTTGGCTGTTCGGGTCTCCGGGTTCTTCACGGCCTGAGCCTCGTCGAACACCACCGTCGTCCATTGCACGGCGCCGAGCGTCTCGATGTCGCGGGCAGCGACGTGGTACGTGGTGATGACGAGGTCGTGCTGTGCTACGACGTTTGCAAAGCTGCTCCCTCCGCTGCGACCGGTGCCGTGATGGACGGCAACACGCAGCATCGGTGTGAACCGCGCCGCCTCGGATTCCCAGTTCCGGACAACCGACAGCGGGCAGATGACGAGGTGCGGGCCCGGCAGCGCCGAGATGTGGGCGAGCGTGGTCGGTGTCTTGCCGAGGCCCATGTCGTCGGCGAGGCACCCGCCGAGACCGAGGTGGTGAAGGAACTGCAACCAACCGAGGCCACGCCGTTGGTACGGGCGCAGCGTGGCCATGAAACCCGGCGGCTCGACACCTTCGGTGAGGGCGGCGTCGGGGAGACCTTGCAGCAGATCACCCAACCAACCGGCAGCCACGATCGGCGGGGTGGCTATGCCGTCGATGAGTTGCGCTTCTTCGGACGCTGCCAGTTCTGCTGCCAGCTTCAAAAGATCGAGCGTGGACAACTCGGCGTGTTCGGTCCGGTGTTCAGCGAGATTGGCGAGAGCGCGTCGGGCTTCGGCGCGGTCAAGCCGCACCCAGCGGCCATTGATGTTGATCAACCCCGCGCCCGAGGCCGCGGCGCGCTCGAGCAGGGCTTCGTCGACCGGTGTGTCGTCGACCACCACGGTCCAGTCGATGATGGCGGCCGCGCCGAACCTGCTGGCGCTTGCGCTCTTCGGCTGGGCCACACCTCTGGTCGTCGCGGTTCTGCGCGTGAGGCGCTCGGGTGTCAGCAGCTCGATATCGACAGCGGCCAATGCATCGACCGCTTCGAGCGTTTCCGCGGCGTTCTCGAGATCGACACCCTCGCCCGGATCGGCGAGCCAACCCGCGAGCCACGGTGCGAGCATCTCGAGATCGAGACGGGCCGTCGCGATGGTCTCGGCGAGCATCGGCAGGAACCGGGTCTCGCCGGCCAAGCGCAGCGCCGCGGCGCTGCCCCCAGCAACATCGTCGGAGGTGCACCATCGACCGCGATCGTCGGGATCGACCAGCTCGAGTGACAATGGCCAATCACCCTGGGGCTCATCGGGCAGAGCCAGCCTGACGCGGGCCCGCACGACCGGCTCTCCCTCCGCGCGGTGGATGGCTTGATCGAACAACGTCGCCAGATCATCGAGCGCCTCGCCGATCTCACCCTCGGCACGGAACTCGCCGGCCGGGGCGCTGAGGGCTCGGGCGGCGACGCGGGCTGCACGTGCGGCCGACCGTCGGGTGTCGGTGACCGGGGCGTGCCACCCTGCCCCGGCGAGCAGCAACCGGGCGGTCTGATCGACGAACGAGTCGATGATGACGGTCGTCAGCTCCTCGGCGGTGAAACCGGGACTGGCCACGGCCACTACGGGTGGCTGAGTTGCGGCAAGCTCGGCAACGGGTCCGGCGAGATCGGCTCGAAGCGGCCGCCAGCGAGCGACCCACCAGCCGAGGCCCGAATCGGTGAGCTGCGGCAGCACCCGGCCGCCGGTGACCAACCGCATCGCAACCGAATAGGCGGCACCGAGCCAACCGACGGACGCGCCCACGTCGTCGCCGAGCGCGTCGAGCTGCCCGAGTGCGGCAAGCGAGGCAACGGTCAGCCGTTGGCACATCACCTGCTGCTCGCCGCCCGGCAGCGCCATGCGCACGACGCGCATCGTGCCGCTCTGTGACGTGGGAGGGCGCCGGAAGG
>JANPGV010000118.1:0-4014 GCA_031424145.1 Ilumatobacteraceae bacterium | reverse complement strand
CCGTGGTGGTGCTGCTCGGCGACGACAAGGCCAGCAAGACGCTCGACGAGATGACTGCGCCCACCACCACGGTCGCCGGCGCAACGACTAGTTCGGCGGCGCCGTAAGCCGCTGCAGCAGCGTTGCTGCGGCGCGTTCGATGCACCACAGCGGTTCGTTCATCGCCTTTTCGGCTCCATATTCGTCGGTCAGGTTGACGTGGTCGATGTGCGTGGCTGCCTCGGGGGCGGCGTCGCCGACGATCGCGCCGACAGGCTTGTCCGCTTCGCCGGCCATTGCTTGCACGCCGCCGACGACCTTGCCTTCGAAGCTCTGCTCGTCCAGGTAACCCTCGCCGGTCACGACCACATCGGCGGCAGCGATGGCGTCGTGCAGATCGAGCTCATCCGCGACAAGTTCGAACCCCGGCAACAGCCGCCCGCCCAGGGCAACGAGCGCGCCGGCGATGCCACCTGCGGCGCCCGTGCCGTCGATCTCGCGCACGTCGATGCCGTAGTCGTGTTGGTAGATCTGTGCCAACCGGCGCAGGCGGCCGGTCAGCAGCTTGACCTGCGCCGGCGTTGCCCCCTTCTGCGGACCGAACACCTCGGCGGCATCGAGGAACCGGGTCCGCACGTCGCAAGCCACGAGCAGCTTCACGCCGCGCAGGCGGTGCGGTGTCTGGATAGCGCGTAGCGCGCCGTACCCGCCATCGGTCGTGGCCGAGCCGCCGAGGCAGACGATGATCTTCTTCGCGCCGGCGTCGAGCGCCATGTCGATCAGCTCGCCGGTGCCGATGGTCGACGCTGCCATCGCGTCGTTGTTCAGAGCTCCACCAACCAGCGTCAGACCCGACGCTCGGGCCATCTCGATCACTGCGGTGCCGCGGTACATGCGCCACTCGGCGCGGACCGGATCGCCGAGGGGACCGGTCACGGTCGAGGTTCGATTGGGCCCGCCGAGTGCCTCTAGCGTGCCCTCGCCACCGTCCGCAACGGGCAGTTCGACGCAGTCGTGGCCGAGCTCCCAGCACGCCGAACCGACCGCGGCCGCCACCTGTGCGCCCGTCGCGGTGCCTTTGAACTTGTCGACCGCTGCAACCACGCGCACGGCCGCAGCCTAGGGTTCGAGGCGATGGGAATTGCCAACGACATCGCCTCGCTCGACGCCACTGCCCAGGCCGAACTGGTGCGCAACAAGGACGTCACGGCGGAAGAACTGGTGGACGCCGCGGTCGAGGCTGCGCAGCGCGTGAACCCGCAGATCAATGCCATCATCCACCCTCGCTATGAGGCCGCGCTCACCGAGGCAGCCGCATCGGCAGGCAGCAGCGCCAGGTTCGCCGGCGTGCCAATGGTCGTGAAAGACCTCGGTTGCATGATGAAGGGTGAGCCGTACCACCTCGGGTCGCGGGGCTTGAAGTCGGTTGATCATCGAGCACCGGTCGATTCCTCGCTGTACCGCAGGTTCCGCGAGGCCGGGTTCGTGGCCATCGGTCGAACCAACGCGCCGGAGATGGGCAGCACCATCACGACCGAGCCATTGGCCTACGGGCCGTCGCGCAACCCATGGAACCTCGACCATTCGACAGGTGGATCGTCGGGCGGCTCTGCCGCGGCGGTCGCGGCCGGCATCGTCGCAGTCGGTCACGCCAACGATGGTGGCGGTTCCATCCGCGTGCCTGCGTCGGAATGTGCGCTCGTCGGGTTGAAGCCGAGCAAAGGTCGCGTCAGTCACGCACCGCTGGACGGCGAGGTGTGGGCGGGCGCGACCATCGATGGCTGTGTCACACGCAGCGTGCGCGACACCGCCGCGGTGCTCGATGCGATCTCCGGCTATGAGCCCGGCGACCCCTACGTCGCCCCTGCGTTCGACCGTCCATTGCTCGACGAGGTCGGAGCCGACCCTGGCCGATTGCGCATCGGTGTGCTCGACCGATCGCCCGGCGTGCCTGCACACCCGGATTGCGTGGCAGCCGTTGCCGCTGCTGCGAAGCTGCTCGAATCACTCGGTCACGATGTCGATGAATCGTCGCCGTCAGCGATGGCCGACGAGGGCTTCCAGGATCGGTTCGTCACCGTCGTGGCCGCACACACCGCTCACGACCTTCGGCTCATGGAGGGTCACCTCGGTCGGCCGATCCAGGAGGGTGATCTCGAGCCCGACAACGTCTTCTTCGGCGAGCTCGGCAAGGCGGTGTCGGCTGCCGACTACCTGCTGACCCTCACTGCTCACAGCGCGTGGGTTCGCGAGATCATGGCATGGTGGTACCCCGCCGACGGCGGCGTCGGCCACGACCTGTTGCTAACCCCTGTCATCGCCACGCCACCGCCACCGATCGGCTACTTGGCGGGGCCCGAGGGCGGGATGCGCGTGCGCGAACTGCTGCAGTTCACCGCTCAGTTCAACGTCACGGGTCAGCCGGCGATCAGCCTGCCGCTGTACTGGACCGCTGACGGCCTGCCGGTCGGCGTGCAGCTGGTCGCAGGTTTCGGCAGGGAAGACGTGTTGGTGCGAATCGCATCTCAGCTCGAAGCCGCGCAGCCGTGGGCGTCGCGGCGGCCGCCCGTCAGCGCTTGATGGACGCCAGCTTGTCGCGCTCGGTGTATTGCTACGCGGCTGCTCGCCCCTGACGTGACGTCCGCGATGGTTTCGAATCCTGACCCGGTTGGTAGGCTTTCGCACATGGCCGTCAATGTTCGAATCCCCACCACGATGCGTCCGATTGCGGGCGGTGCTTCCTCGGTCCAAGTCGAGGGTGTCACGCTCGCCGACGTGCTGACCAATCTCGATTCCGCTCATCCCGGCTTCAAGGAGCGACTGTTCGACGAGACGGGTGCCCTTCGCAAGTTCGTCAACGTCTTCGTGGCCGACGACGATGTTCGCTACCTCGAGGGCGTCGATACCAAGGTGCCCGACGGCGAGACCGTCAGCATCATTCCCGCCGTCGCCGGCGGCTGAACCACTACCAGCAACAACGCTGCCGTAGCGCGCAATGGCGCCGCAATAGCGAAGGGGCCCGCATCGCTGCGGGCCCCTTTCGTCGTTTTCGTCTCCAACTCTGCTGCGATTGGAGCCGCAGGACCCGATACGGGTCCCCAGAGCCAAACGCTGGGTTCGGTGAGGGTGATCGAGGCCGATGGCGGACTTAGAAGTCCTCCATGCCTCCGCCACCCATACCGCCGCCGCCGTTGTCCTTCTCGGGCCTGTCGGCGACGACAGCCTCGGTCGTGAGGAACAGGGCTGCGATCGATGCTGCGTTCTGCAGCGCCGAACGGGTGACCTTGGCAGCGTCGATGATGCCCTTCTTGACGAGGTCCTCGTAGTCGCCGGTTGCAGCGTTCAGGCCCTCGTTGCCCTTCATGTTCTTGACCTTGTCGACGACAACGCCGCCTTCCATGCCGGCGTTCTCGGCGATCTGCTTCAGCGGCGACTCGAGGCTCTTACCGACCAGACGGGCGCCGGTTGCTTCGTCACCCTTCAGACCGTCGGCAACCTTGTAGACAGCAGCCTGGGCACGCAGCAGGGCCACGCCGCCGCCTGGGACAACGCCCTCCTCGATGGCGGCCTTGGTGGTCGACACAGCGTCTTCGATGCGGTGCTTCTTCTCCTTGAGCTCGACCTCCGTGGCGGCACCGACCTTCAGCACGGCAACGCCGCCGCTGAGCTTGGCGAGACGCTCTTGCAGCTTCTCGCGGTCGTAGTCGCTGTCGGTGTTCTCGATCTCGGCCTTGATCTGGTTGATGCGGCCCTTGATGTCGTCCTCGGTGCCGCCACCTTCGACGATGGTGGTCTCGTCCTTGGTGATGATGACTTTCTTGGCCCTGCCGAGCAGATCGAGCGTGGTGTTCTCGAGCTTCAGGCCGACCTCTTCGCTGATGACCTGACCACCGGTGAGGATGGCAATGTCCTGAAGCATCGCCTTGCGGCGCTCGCCGAAGCCAGGAGCCTTGACGGCCGCCGACTTGAACGTGCCACGGATCTTGTTGACGACGAGCGTGGCCAGAGCCTCGCCCTCGACATCTTCAGCGATGA
>JANPGV010000117.1:0-2673 GCA_031424145.1 Ilumatobacteraceae bacterium | reverse complement strand
CGACAACCGCTCGTACAGCGCGTCCGGACCGAAGTGCTGCACCTGGTCGGTCACCTTCTCCACCAGATGGTCGTTGAACGTGATCTTCTGCCGTTCGCGGGCGAGACCTTCGAGTCGCCCGGGATGAGGGAGCAACACCAGGTCGTCGACGGCCTTCAGGAGCGCAGGCGGTGGCGGTTCGTGACCGGCGACGGCGACAAGCTGGACCTGGTGGCCGACACCGGCCAGGGCTCGGGTGATTGCCTGCAGATGGACAGACGCACCCTTTGCTCCGGGCACCCGGATCCCCAGATCCGCGCACAGCACAGTGATCCTCATCGTTTCGCTCCCGCGAAAACATCCAAGAGCAGGGCTGCGCTCCGGCCTGGGTCGTAGTTGCTGCGCACCAATGCTCGGCCGGCTGCACCGAGGCGAAGCCTCATATCGGCGTCCCGCAACAACTCGTTGATCGCAGCCGCCAATGCCGCGGGGTTGTCGGGTGCCACGAGGAGCCCGGTGAGGCCAGGCTTGACCGCCTCGGAGATTCCGACCACGTTGGTCGAGACCACGGGCAAGCCGCGTGCCATCGCCTCGAGGAGGACGGTCGGCATCCCGTCGCGGTCGCCATCGGCAGCGACCCTGCACGGCAGAACGACCATCGCGCAGCGCAGGTAGGCCGCGTCGACAACATCCGAGGGCTGTGGCCCGAGGAAGCGGATCACTCCGTCGACTCCGGCGGCTTTCGCCCGTGTCCGGAGTGCGCCGTCGAGCGGGCCGCTGCCGATGATCTCGACGACGAGTTGGGGGTGCGCGGTCGTCAACAGCGCCACAGCGTCGATGAGCACATCGACGCCCTTCTTCTCGACAAGTCGGGCCACGCAAAGCACTGGTCCGGTGTGTCCGTTGCTCGGCGTCGTGGGCACAAGCGGCAGGCCGGGTACGCCGTTCGGGATCATCGCCAGTGCTGCGGTCGGCAAGCGCGATTCGAGGTGCCGCATGTTGAACGCCGAGACGGTCACCACAGTGGCAGCACCGCGTACGCGATCCGGGAGCGACGCCGCATTGTCGACGTGGTAGATGTCCTTGGCGTGCGCGGTGATCGTGAACGGTCGGCCGCTCAACGCCGCAGCGTCGCGGGCCACGTCGGCGGCAGCGGTCGCGAAGTGTGCGTGCAGGCTGTCGAACCTCTCGCGTCTGACGCGGTCCGCGACAAGACCGGCGTGGAGAAATTGCCGCCAACCGCCCTTGCGGCGCGCCGTGATCGCGAGTCTCGCCCAGCGCAAGGGTCGTCGTATCGCACTCCGAAGATGGGCAACGAGTACCTCCCGGTCCCTGAACTTCGGGCGACGAGGCAGGTAGCGGATCTCGGCTCGAACACGATCGACATCGGCATGGCGTGGTCCATCCTCCTGCGGCAACAGCGAGTCGACCCCGAGCCGGCAACCGATCGCCTCGAGCTCCAGCAGCTCGCGCGTGATGAACGTCTCGCTGAGGCGCGGGTATCGCTTGAGGACGTACAGCACCGACGGTGGACCTCGCTGCACGGTCATACGAGCCGCCGTTTCACGTCGATCGGCACGACCGGACCCGATTGGGCGCGGCTCAGCCGCCGGTACAGGCCCTCCTCGCCGAGCAGATCGCGGTGTGTGCCCTCCTGCACGATCCGGCCGGACTCCAAGACCAAGATCCGGTCCGCCCGCTGCACGGTCGACATCCGATGGGCGATGACAACGGTGGTCCGGCCCGCAGGGAGATTGGACAGCGCCTGCACGAGCAGCTCTTCCGACTCCGAATCGACGGCGCTCGTCGGTTCGTCGAGGATCAGGATCGGAGCATCTCTGAGGATCGCCCGAGCGATGGCGACCCGCTGTCGCTGGCCTCCGGACAGGTTGGCGCCCCGCTCGCCGATGGGCGTGTCCAGCCCCTCCGGCAGGCGGCTGGAGAACTCGTCGACAAGGGCCAGGCGCGAGGCACGCTCGATGTCGGCCGCATTGGCACCGGGGCAGCCGAGCGCGATGTTCTCACGAAGCGTGCCTTGCATCAGCGCGCAGTCCTGCAGCACCATCGAGATCTGCGGTCGGATCGAGGTGAGAGTGAACCCACGCACGTCGCGCTGATCGAGCATCACCACGCCACTCGTCGGGTCGTAGAGCCGAGGGATCAGCGAGGCGATGGTGCTCTTGCCCGCGCCAGTCGGCCCGACCAGGGCCGTCATCTCTCCGGGTTCGATGGTCAGCGACAGGTCGGCGAGCACAGGCTCACGTCCATAGCTGAACGTGACATGGTCGAAGCAGATGTGACCGCGTAGCCGAGCCGAGCGGACGGCGCCGGGGCGGTCTGCGATGCCTGGTGATTCGTCGAGGACCGCCAGCACACGCTCCATCGCTGCCGCACCCTTGCTCGCGACGTTGCCGAGCCTGGACAGTGCCTTGATCGGCTTGTACACCGATCCCACATAACTGAGGAAGACGAGCAGCTCCCCGATGGTCAACCGGCCGCTCATGACGCGCTGCGCGCCGAACCACAGCACGATCACCGTCGAGATCACGCCGCTCACGTCCACGAGCGGACCGAATCGTGCCTGCAGTCGGATCGCTTGTAGGCCCGCGTTCAGGCTGACCCGATTCAGGTCGCCGAACCGTTGGGCCTGATGCTCCTCCAGCGAAAAAGCCTGCACGAGGCCGATGCTGCTCA
>JANPGV010000116.1:0-13892 GCA_031424145.1 Ilumatobacteraceae bacterium | reverse complement strand
CGGCTTGGCCAATTCATAGAACGCGTCGTCGTCACTGCCGCACATGATCGTGAGCTGCCCGTTCTCGGCGCCCGCCTGCCCTCCGGACACTGGAGCATCGACGAAGCCGACGCCATGCTCGGCAGCCGCCTCGGCCAGCTCCTTGGCAACCTCAGCCGATGCGGTGGTGTGGTCGACCAGAACAGCACCGGCCTCGGCGCCGGCGAGCACACCGTCGGGTCCGTAGACCACCTCGCGCACGTCGTTGTCGTTGCCGACGCACATCATCACGAACTCGGCCCCCTCTGCAGCCTCGCGCGGCGTCGGCACGGCCCGATTGCCGTATAGCGCCACCCACGCCAACGACTTTTCAGGTGTGCGGTTGTAGACGGTTACCTGGTGGCCGGCAACAGCGAGGTGGCGGGCCATCGGCGCGCCCATCACGCCGAGCCCGATGAAGGCGACAGAACTCATCGGCCCAGTCTTGCCGGTCACGAGATCACGAGCGTTCACCCCGTTGTCCGGCCGGACCGATCGCACATCGACCGGCCATGATGGTCGAATGATCGACCACCTGGTGTACGGCTGTGACGATCTGTCCCGTGCGTCCGAGTCGATCACCGAGATGTTGGGAGTTGCGCCGACACCCGGTGGCAGCCACGTCGGCAGAGGCACCCGCAACGAATTGCTCTCACTCGGGGGCTCGACGTACCTCGAGGTGATCGGGCCGGATCCGTCGCAAGGGGCGCCGGAGGGACCGCGGCCGTTCGGGATCGACTTCATCGCCGAGCCGGCGCTGGTGGCCTGGTGCGTGCGACCCACTCGTCCGCTCGGCGAGATCGTCTCCGAGGCTCGACTGTCTGGCATCGAGTTCGGCGAGATCGCATCGATGTCGCGCCGTCGGCCGGATGGGGTCCTGTTGGAGTGGCAACTGACCTATCCGCAGCTCGACGGGCCCTTCGGACCGGGGTTGCCCTTCATGATCGATTGGGGAGGGTCCGCTCACCCGGCCGACACGTTGGACTCGGCGGTAGAGCTCGTCGGACTCGATGTGTTCCATCGCGATCCTCGACTCCTGCGCAAGGCCCTCGACATCGTCGGCGTCGATTCGATTGTGGCGATCCACGAAGGCGAGCCTGCGTTGAAGGCGAGAATCGCAACAGCGCGAGGCGAGATCAGCCTGACAAGCTGAGCATCAGCTCGTCGATGATCGACAGCGGGGTGCTCGGGTGCATGAACACCACGCGGCCGACAGGTTCCCCCCTGAACGTCGTTGGGGCGACGAAGGCAGTGCCCGCGCGCAGCAGCGCCGATGCCCACGCCTTCCATTCCTCCTTGCCCCACCCGCTGCGACGGAACAGGACCACTCCCAACTCGGGTCGCATGATCAGTTCCGTCTGCGGGTCCTTGTCGAGCGCGTCGGCCATCGCTGCGGCGAGGGCGATGCTCTTGCGGATCGCGACTCGATGCGCCTCGACGCCGTGCAGGGCCAGGGCAAACCAGATCGGCAGGCCGCTGGCCCGACGTGTGAGCTGGTAACCGAGATCACAAGGGTTGTAGGCGTCGTCGCCGGTGCGCAGCACGTCGATGTACGGCCCGTGCTGGGTGTGGACGTGACGAGCGAGATTTGGATCGCGATAGACGAGCGCGCACGACCCACTGGTCGCGAACAACCACTTGTGCGGATCGACGATGAACGAGTCGGCGCGCTCCAGGCCGGCGAACCTGCCGTGCAACTCGGGCAACAGCAGCGCGGCAAGCCCGTAGGCACCGTCGACGTGGAACCAGGCGCCGAGCTCTCTGGCGACATCCGCACAACCGGACAGGTCGTCGATGACGCCGGCGTTCGTCGACCCCGCTGTTGCGACCACGATCCCGACGTCATTGCGCTCGCCAACTGCCAGCCGTAGCGCAGCACCCGTCAGCCTGCAATCGGGTCCCGTCGGCACGATCAGCGGCTCGAGACCGAGGATGTGCAGCGCATTGTCGACCGAGGCGTGAGCCGTGTCCGCCACAGCCACGGCACGACGTTCGCCGGCGCGATCCCGGCCGACTGCCAGAGCGGAGAGATTGCCGATCGATCCCCCACTCATGAAGCATCCCGCAGCGCCAGGTGGCATACCTGCAGTTCGGCACAGCAGTTCGATCACCTGGTTCTCGGCTGCCACAGCGCCAGCGCCCTCCAGCCACGATTCGGCAGGAAAGTTCCCGGCCGAAACGATGGTGTCCATCCATACCGAGGCGACCGATGGCGACAACGGGATGAACGCAAGGAAGCGGTCGCTGTCGAGACCGATGTTGTTGGGGGCGACCACCTGCTCGAAGCGTTGCCAAGCCTCGTCGAGGCCCAAACCGCCATCGTTGACCGATCCGGCCAGCGCTGCATCGAGCGCCCGCTTGTCGCCGATCACACCGACCGCAGAACCGATTAGGCGCTGCTTGATCCACTCGAACGCGCGATCCGCGAGATCGCCGACCTCGCTTCCGACACCGTGAAGCGGTGCGCTCACTCGGGTGTCACGTATGCGGCGGTGATGCCACCGTCGATGATCAACGATTGGCCGGTCATCCAACTCGATTCGTTCGATGCCAGGAACAGCGCACCGTTGGCGATCTCAGTCGGTTCACCAAATCGACCCATGGGGATGTGGACGAGACGACGGTTGCGTTTGGCATCGTCGGACAGGAACTTGGCGAGCAACGGGGTCATGATCGGGCCGGGGCACAACGCGTTGGCGCGGATGCCCTGACGGGCGTAGATGACTGCGATCTCACGGGTCATGGCCAGGACGGCACCCTTCGACGCCGTGTACGCGACCTGCGGCGTGGCCGCGCCCATGTGCGCGACGAACGAGGCGACGTTGATGATCGAGGCGGCTTCGCCCGATTGCCTGGCCGACTCCTGCATCGCTGGGATCGCGTACTTGCAACCCAGCAACACGCCGAGCACGTTGATGTCCATCGTCTTCTGATACGTCTCGACCGACGTCGTGACGGGGTTGTCGTCGTCGCCCAGCATGACTCCTGCGTTGTTGTACAGGACGTGGAGGCCGCCGAAGGTCTCGACCGCGTGTTGCACGGCGGCTTCGACTGAATGCTCGTCAGTGACATTGGTTCGGACGTACGTGGCCTCGCCTCCTGCGGCGGCAATTGCCTCGACGGCCTCATCGCCGTCGGACAGGTCGGCGATCACGACCTGGGCACCTTCAGCGGCGAACAACTCGGCGCCGACGCGTCCGAGACCCGACGACGCGCCGGTGATCAGTGCGACCTTGCCAGCCAGACGATTCATGGCGGCCTACGGTAGTGCACAGCCCAAACTGGAGAACCAATGACGACCTGGCGAGTGCTGACATGGAACATCCTCGGCTCGCATCGTCCGAATCTCGACGTGCTCGCCGAGGTGATCTCCGCCTATAAACCCGACATCGTCGCCCTGCAGGAGGTCCAGCGACACCAAGCGGGCGGTCTCGCCAGGCGCTTGGGATGGCCGGTCTTGTGGACCCGCAAGCACTACGCGTACACGCCGTTGCTGTGGCGGCGCGCCGAGGGGTTGGCCATGCTGACGCGCTACTCGCTCAGCGACACGGTGACTGCTTCAATTTCGCCAGGAGTTTCGACCTGGATCTACCTCCACCGAGTCGCGATGGCAGCCACCGTGCACAGAGACGGGGAGCTGATCCGGGTCGCCAACACGCATCTCGCGTCCCACAGCGCCGACGAACGGATCGCCCAGGCGCGACGTGTCGTTGCGCTGGTCGGGGCGACCCGTCCTGCGGTCGTCGCGGGTGATTTCAACGCCGCCGACGAGGTCGAGGTGATCCGCGAGTTCCGAGCCCTCGACATCGTCGATCCTGGCGGCGAGTACACCAACCCCTCGATCGCGCCGAGACAACGAATCGACTTCGTTCTCGTGCCTGAGCTCGCAATCGTCACCGCTCGGCTCACCCCGGAGGGCGGCCAGCAGTGGCACGAGCTCAGCGACCACCTACCGCTGCTCGTCGAATTTTCGATCTGACCGCGAATCGCGCAGTACAAACACTCCCCATCCGAGGTAGCGCCGTTCGACACCGAGATAGCTGCGTTGGCTTGCCTTGATCCAGTCCTTGATCGCTGGTGCATCGGGGTCGTCAGCATTGGACTTCAGCCACTGATCGGTCGTCTTCCATTGCGAGGCCACGTAACGATCCCAATCGTCGGCGTTGGCCAGGACCATCTCGACGAGGTCGAAACCGCCCGCCGCAAAAATGTCGAGAGTGTCCGCCAGCGTGGCGAACTCATCGGGCTCGACGCCGAGCATCGATGTTCCATCTGGCAGCGGATCGACCCAGTACGGTTCGCCGACGACGACAAGCCCGTTCGCCGCGGCTCGTGGTCGCATCAGGTCCAAGGTGCCGCCGAGGCCATGGCCGATCCAGGTTGCGCCCAGACAACTGACAACGTCGAACTGCTCGTCGGTACGCGCCAGGTACTCCACTGCGTCGGCGTGCACCAGCGTGATCCGGTCATCCACCCCCAGTTCCACGGCCCGATCGCGGGCCGCGGCCAGAAAAATCTTGCTGATGTCCACACCCGTCCCGCTGACGCCATGAACGGCCGACCATGTGCACAGCATCTCGGCCTTGCCACAGCAGAGGTCGAGCACTCGTGCGCGGCCGTCGGCCACACAGATCTGCCCGATGAGCTGCAGCTTCTCAGGTGAGAACGGGTTCAGGATCCTGTGGCGCGACTCGGCGATCTCGTGGAATCGCAAGGTCATGAGTCACGACCGTAGCCATGCCGCAGCAAGGGATCGACGGTCATTTCACTGGGACCTATGTCACGCCGGGTAGTGCTCTTGACCTATTTGGGACTTATGTCCTTGATCGAAACGCCGGATGTGCCGATACTCAAACAACGGTGAATATCTCGGCGTCGATGCCCCCCGTCGACGCTCGAGAATGCGGGAGACGACAATGAATTCGACAACTCGGCTGAATGACGACGAGGCCCACGACCTAGCGGTACGACACTTGGCCGACGTCCTCGGGTCCAACACGTTGCCCGAGATTGCATGGGACGTCGACCACCACCTACAAGGTCATCTTGACGTCGAAGGCCACCACATGGTGTTGATCGCTACGCGAACCTCGGATCGGTGTCCCCTGCTGCTGACCGACCAGGACTGGGACAGCCTTCGTCGCACGCACTGCCACGCTGCTGCCTGAACTGCCTAAACAGCGCCGACCATCTCGTTGTCGGTGGACAGGATGAGGGCGTCGAAGTGGTCGGGTACCTCCAGACCCCGAGGCGGATCGCCGGCGATGAAACCTGCCGTCCCTCCACGGTCTTCGAGCAAACGAGTGTTTGCCGCCACCCCGGGTGGGCGCGTAACACTCGGATGGGCGCGGGTGGGCGCGTAACACTCGGACCGGGTTAGATGCGTTCCCAATAGCGGCGAAGTTCCCAGTCGGTCACCGTCTGGTTGGCAGCGAGCCACTCGCCTTTGGCCATGGTGAGGATGTGGTGGTGGACCTCGTCGCCGAAGCACTCCTTGGCGATCGACGACCCCTCCCACAGGGCGATCGCATCGGGGAGGTTCCACGGGATGCGGCCGATGCTGGTCGCCTCGTAGCCGTTGCCGACGAACGGGTCGCCGAGCGCGAGCTTGCTGCGAATTCCGTACAAGCCACCGGCGATCTGACCGGCGAACGCGAAGTAGCTGTTGGCATCACTGCCGGGAATGCGACATTCCACTCGAGTGCCCTTTCCATGGCCGACCTTGCGGAAGCCAAGCGTGCGGTTGTCGACACCCCAGCCGATCCCGGTTGGTGCCCACGACCCTGGCTGGAACCGCTTGTAGCTGTTGACCGTCGGCGCCCACAGCAGGCTGAACTCCTGCGCCGTCGCGATCAATCCGGCGACGTAGTGCTGGAAGGTCTCGCTCATCCCGTGCGGACCGTGGTGGTCGTCGAACGCCGCCTTCTTGCCGTCGAGCGACCACAAGCTGGAGTGCACGTGACAGGAAGAGCCGGTGTCGTTGAAGTCGTACTTGGCCATGAAGCTCACAGAGCGTCCGTTGAGATGAGCGATCTCCTTCGCTGCCGTCTTGTAGACGCTGTTGCGGTCGGCCATCTCGACGGCGGTGGTGTAGTCGAGGTTCATCTCGTGCTGACCGCGACCTGCCTCGCCTTTCGAGAACTCGACGGGAACGCCCGCAGCTTCGAGGCCGCGACGGATCGCGCCGAGGATGTACTCGTCCTTCGTCGTCTGCAGGATGTGGTAGTCCTCGAGCCACGGCGAATGCGGTCGCAGATCCCGATAGCCCTTCGCGTATGCCTCGTCGTAGGTGTCCTGGAACAGGTAGAACTCGATCTCGCTGGCCACCATCGGCAGAAACCCGAGCGCCGCTGCCGCCTCTTCCTGGCGCCTCAGGACAGTGCGCGGGGCGACCTCCACCAACTCGTCGGTGTCGACGTCGAAGAGATCGCACATGATCATCGCTGTCTTGTCGACCCAAGGGATGCGGCGAATGGTGTTCCAATCGGCGCGGGCCAGCATGTCGCCGTATCCCTGCTCGTAGCTGGTGAAGCGATAGCCGGGCACCGGGTTGTTGTCCATGTCGCAGGCGATCAGGTAGTCGCAGTTCTCGGTGCCGGCGTCGGCCACGGACTCGAGGAAGAACCGGCCTGTCGTCCGTTTGCCCGTCAGCCGACCCTGCAGATCGGGGAAGACCATCAGCACCGTGTCGATCTCACCGCCACGAATGTCGCGCTCCAGTTGGTCTCGGCTCACTTCGGTTCGTCCGGTCATGGCGATGCACTGTAGTTACGATCGCACGATGCCCCGAGACGAAGACCGGACGATTGCTCAGCACATCCTCGACGGGATGAGAGCCACCGGAATACGACAGTTGTTCTGCTTGCCCGGTGTGCAGAACGACCCCTTCTTCGACGCGGTCGTCGACGCACGCGACTGGTTGGAGGTGATCGTCACGCGTCACGAGCAAGGTTGCGCGTACATGGCGATGGGCGCGGCGCAGGCGACCGGCCGGCCGACCGCGATGTGCGTCGTGCCGGGGCCGGGTCTGCTCAACGCTGCGGCCGGTCTGTCGAGCGCCTGCGGCGCGGGAGCGCGCGTGCTGGCCATCGTCGGTCAGATCCAATCATCTTTGCTGGGCAAGGGCTTCCGTGTCCTTCACGAGCTCGACGACCAACCGGCGGTTCTGCGCCAGGTCACCAAGCACGCGGCCATCGTGCGAGAAGCTGATTCGGCCGCACAACAGATTCAACAGGCGTTCGACGAGCTCGTCTCGGGCACGCCCCGGCCGGTGGCCATCGAGGTACCGGCCGACATGTGGGCCAGGCCGGCGGCAGGGAACGTCGTGGCTGGAGTGCGCACGATGCCCGGGGTCGACCTCGATGCCGTGAACCGCGCCGCCGACAAGTTGCGTGCCGCGCTCAACCCGTTGATCTGGGTCGGCACCGGCGCCCAGGATGCTTCAACCGATGTCCGCCGGCTGGCCGAGTTGCTGCAGGCACCGGTGTCGACCCGGCGGATGGGTCATGGAGTGATGGACGAGACCGGTCACCTGTTCGCGCCGATGGGACTCGCCCATCGTTGGTGGCCCGATCTCGACCTCGTCCTCGGCATCGGTTCGCGAATCGAGTTCCCGTTGCTGCAGTGGGGCTCCTCCGGCCTCGACCTGATCCAGATCAACACCGATGCCGACAAGCTGGATCGGCACGCGATCGGCGCACTCGGCATCCATGGCGACGCTGCCGAGGTGGTACCGCTACTCGTCGACCGGCTCGCCGACGTGAAGCGACCCGACCGACGCGCCGAGCTGGGTGCCGCCCGTTCCGAGTTCTACAACGACATCGCCGTTCTCGAGCCGCAGCTGTCGTACCTCGCCGCGATCCACGATGCCCTTCCAGAGGACGCGATCCTCGTCGAGGACGCGACGCAGATGACGTTCGTCGCCCACTTCGCATACCAGTTCCGCCGGCCGCGGACGTACCTCTCGACCGGCTTCGCCGGGACGCTGGGAGCCGGCGTTGCCGCGGCGATCGGGGCGAAGGCGGGCGCTCCCGACCGGACGGTAGTGGCCATCATCGGCGATGGCGGGTTTCTGTTCACCGCAACCGAGTTGGCCAGCGCGGTGCAACATCACATCGGCGCAATCGTGGTGGTGTTCAACGACAACGCCTACGGCAACGTCCGCCGGATCCAGAAGGAGCGCTTCGGGGTCGAGCGGACCATCGCCTCGACCCTTGTCAATCCCGACATCGTCGCCTTCGCCGAGAGCTTCGGCTGCCTCGGTCTCCGCGCCGGTGATCCGCACGAGCTCGGCGATGCGCTGCGCACGGCAATGGCTCATGAGGGGCCGGTCGTGATCGAGGTACCCGTCGGCGAAGTGCCTTCGCCGTGGCCGTTCATCGTGATGCCTCGAGTGCGCTGAGACACCGCGCTGGATCAGGCCTTCTTCTTGGTTTCCTTCGGTGGCTTCAGCACGCCCTTGGCCAGCGCCTCGTCGAGATACTTCTCGGCATCCTCTGCACTGACCTTCAACGCCGGGGCGATCTCGCTGATCAAGTTGATCCGGGCCCGGTCGTACATGGTTCGCTCAGCGGCCGACAGCGACGCATCGCGGTTGCGCGCTGCCAGGTTTCGGACCACTTCGGCCACCTGGTAGACGTCGCCGCTCTTCAACTTCTCCTGGTGGTTCCTGAACCTGCGGCTCCAGTTGGAAGGCACGCGGGGATCCGGCTTCGACAGCACCGAAACGAGGTCTTCCAATTCGTCGGCGTTGACCGGCGGGCGCACGCCGACCTCATCCGTTTTCAACGTCGGCACCGACAGTGTCATCTCGTTGATGACGGTGCGCAGGATCAGGTATTCCTGCGTTGCGCCGAACGCTTCCATCTTCTTGGTTCCCTGCACGATGCACGCGCCATGCTGCGGGTAAATGACGGTGTCGCCCTTTTTGAACTTCACACACGACCTCATGCGGCTCGGATTGCGGACCTGTTTAGGGTAGGGCCAGATCGCCCGAATCCCTACCCGTCGACGAGCTCGTAGAGCTGAAGTCGCGGCGGCACCAGCGGTGATAGCTCGATATCGAACAATCGCTCCGTGCCGTCGGCGTGGCGCATAGTCGCCCGCCCGCGCATCGGTGTGACGGCCGCCACGGTTTCGACCGAAAGAGTTCCATGTGTTGCCGTGAGCTCACCGGCCTGGTCGGCGCGACGGGTGAACGACTGGTCCAGTGCCACGTTGTCGGCGAACAGCTCGTTCGCGGCACCATCGGTCCAGTAGGAGAGGAGTTCGGCGAGGCGGCGCGCTGCATCGAGCAGCGCTGCGCTCGGCCGGCAGGACGCCGCCGGCACGAGCCCGTGATCATCGACTATCTCCACCATCCTCCTGGCCATCATCGACATCGGCACGTAGGTCGAGTTGCCCAGGGCGATCACCCCGACGCCACGGCCGGGAAGCCAACGCATGTTGGATCCATAGCCTGGCAAGCCCCCCGAATGTGCGACGAAATGGCCGAAGCGGAGATCGTGGGTGACGAAGAGCCCGAAGCCGTATCCTCCACCGTCGATCCTCTCGGGTGTCGCCTCGTCGGCCTCGCCGGCCGCCGCCGTTTGCGTCGTCGGAAACGCCCGCTGCACCTGTTGCATCTCACGACGCGACGCTCGCTTCAGTGGTCCGCCGTCCGGGCCGTCGCGTGCGGGGAATGCATCGGCCAACCAGGCGACCCAGCGAGCGAGATCCAACACCGACGACCACAACCCGCCCATCGGCGCAATCGCTCCATCGGCGAGCGGAGGCAAGTCCGCAACGCGTTGCTCGTCCTGCACGTCGTAGGGCCTCGCCCAGTCGTCGTGGTCAGGTTGCACCCACGTCGTGCGAGTCAGGCCGAGGGGCCCGAGGAGATTCTCGGTGATGAAGTCCTGGGCTCGTTCCCCCGAGACCCGGCGGATCACACGGCCCAGCATCGCGAAGCCGACGTTCGAGTACTCGCCCCACGAATGGGGTGCCCACGCGAACGTTGCGCCATGCCGTAGCAATGCATCGAGCCCATCGTCGGAGATGTCGAGGTGTCGGTCGGCCCACGCATCGTCGGTTGTCAAGCCACTCGCCATCGACAGCAAGTGCCGAACGGTGAGTGCTGGCGAGTCGGTGGTCGGGCCGACCACCGCTGCGAACTCGGGTGCAATCTCGGCAACGGGATCGTCGAGTCGCAACAAGCCACGATCGCGAAGGATCAAGATCGATGATGCGGTGAAACTCTTCGTCATCGACGCGATTCGAAACACCGTGTCCTTGGTTGGCATCGGGTCCGGCTCGCAGGCAGTGGCACCCGTCAACACCAACTCGCCGTTGGCGACAACTCCCCACGAGATCGAGCACTGGCGCTGCTGCGACCGCAGTGCCACGAGCCGATCGAGGTCGCCCCGGGCCGCGGCAAACGATTCAGGCGTCATCTCAGCGATTCGCCGCGTTGGTCCGCGGCTGGCGCAGTGCAGCCACCAGAGACTCTGCGCATCCTCGCAGCGAGAGCGCATCCTGGTCGCGCAGGAGGTTTCGTTTCGTCGGCGCGAGTTGAGCGAAGCCGATCGCAGCGAAGGCAGCGCCGATGAAGAACACCCACCATGGTCCAAGCGCTATGCCCAGGGCGAAGGCGATCAGAGCCGTCGACTCGGACAATGCGGTTCGAAGGAAGAACCGAGTCCAATACGTAGCGGCCAGGGTCGTGGCCGACGTGCAGTCGAGGGGTGTCGAGTTCACCCTCTGCACCACCTGCGCCAGGATCCCGGTGATGACGACAATTGCCACCGAGACCGCTGGATGTTCGCGGCCATCGGTGATGTCGCCGAGAGTCACGGCCACTGCGCAGATCAGCACGAGCATCGTGCAGAAGGTGAGGTACAAGGTCCGCAGGTTTGAGCAATCCATCGCGATGTGAGCTCCGCGACATGCGACGGACTGCCACCCCGGGTACGAACGCCAGCGGGATCATCTTCCAGTCGATCGCCCAGCCCGGATCGTCGTCCATAGCCCCCTTGCTCCCCTCGCTCACATCCCCGCTACAGGATTGCGGTATCAGGTGGCCACTCAATCACATGTCTGGCGTCGTCGCGCAATGAGCTGAGCTACATTCGGACAATGCCGAGTGGGCGGGTCGTGCTCCTGTTCACGGACCTCGAGGGCTCGACGCGGCAGTGGGATGCTCATCCCGAGCTCATGCACGTTGCCGTTTCGCGACACGACGAGCTGATGGTCGATTCGATCGAACGATGGGACGGGGACGTCTTCTCCACCGCGGGCGACAGCTTCGCCGCGGCCTTCGCTCGCCCCGTCGATGCCGTTGCCGCTGCCACCGAGCTCCAGCGGCTGCTCGCCGAAGAGCCGTGGCCCGGGCCGATCACGATCAAGGCCCGGATGGCAATCCACATCGGCTTTGCGAACTTGCGCGACGGCAACTACTTCGGCTCGGCGGTGAACCGAGCGGCGCGGATCATGGCGACCGGCCATGGGGGTCAGCTGCTGGTGTCCGACGACGTCCGTCTTGAATGCGCAGAGGTCGAAGTCGTAGACCTCGGGTTGCACTACCTGAAGGATCTGTCAGCGCCGGAACACGTGTGGCAAGTCGTGATAGACGGCCTCGACAGCGAGTTTCCTCCGTTGCGCTCTCTCGATCGCAAGCGAGCAAACCTTCCGATGCAACTCAGCGGATTCGTCGGCCGCGACGGCGAGATCACCAACGTCCTGAAATTGCTCGAATCGAATCGACTCGTGACCTTGCGCGGTCTGGGGGGCATCGGCAAGACGCGCCTCTCGCTACAGATCGCTGCCGAAGCCGTGGGGCAATCGGTCGAGTCGGTTCGTTTCGTGGCGCTCTCCCCCGTTGCCGACAGCGCCTCGCTGGCGTTTCATGTGGTCAAGTCCCTCGGGCTGTCGCAGCCCACTGGTCAGACACCTGCCGAGACGATCGCCACATCCATCGGTAGCTCATCGACCCTCATCGTGTTCGACAACTGCGAACACCTGAATGGTGCCGTGCCGGGTCTGGCCGCCGAATTGCTCGGTGCCTGCCCAAACCTTCGCGTCCTCGCCACAAGCCGCGCCGCTCTCGGCGTCACCGGCGAACGTGTCTACGCCATCGAAGCGTTACCGACCGGTACCCACGAGTCGCCGGCCGAGCAGATGTTCATCGACAGGGCACAGGCCGCGAACGCCAGCATCGATTTCGGTGGCGAGCGTGAGGCGGTCGTGTCGAGGATCTGTCAACGGCTAGACGGCATCCCGCTGGCGATCGAACTGGCCGCGGCGCGCGTGCGATCGATGCCGCCCGAAGAGATCGAGCGGCACCTCGACGAGCGATTCCGGCTGCTGCGCAGCACCAAGGGTTTCGACGAGCGTCACCGAGTGCTGTACGACACCCTCGAATGGTCGTACCAACACCTCGATGCCGAACTGCAGGCACTGCTGCGCCAGCTTTCTGTCTTTGCCGGCAACTTCACAGCGGCCGATGCGTTCGAGCTCCTCGGCCGGGAAGGTTTGGACACACTGACGATCTCTGATCAACTCGACGAGCTCGTCGATCACTCACTCGTGATCGCAGATGTCTCGGCGGATGTTGCCGAATATCGGCTGCTCGAAACCATGCGCGAGTTCGGCGGGGCAGCGATGGGCGACCAGCGCGAGGCCTTGCACCAGGCCCATGCCGAGCACTACGCGCATCTCGCGCGTCGACTCCACGAGCAGATGCTCAGCGCCGGCGAAGGCGTCGCCGTGCAGCACCGAAATAGGGCTCACGACGACATCCGCGCCGCGTACATCTGGAGCCGCGACCACGGGCGGGTCGACCTCGTGGCCGACATCGTCTCGCATGCTGCCCTCGATGTGATGATGCATGCGCGAATCGAAGTCGCCGTCTGGGCAACGGAAGCGGTGGGTCAGCTCGATCTATCTGCGATCACGATCGCCGATCGCTGTTGCCTCTTCCAGACGGCGGCGTGTCTCGAGATGAACGAAGGCCGCATCGAGCGTGCCCGCGACCTGATCGACCGGGCTGAGACCGCGAGCTTCGAGCTCGCGCCGGGTGAGATCCCCGCCGACCTGGTGAGTGGCAGTGCGCTCTGCTTCTTTCTTGGTGAACTTGCAGTGGGAGACGCCATCGCCGAGCGGTTGAGCGCACGGCTCGAATCGCTCGATGCGTCGGTCGTTCGGGCGATGACGATCGTCGTTCGATCCGCCATCCACGGCTATTGGAACCAGCCGGACAGCGCTCGAGAGTTCGCCAAGACCGCCCTCGACCTGCTCCGCGGGCACGAGCTGCCGACGTGGCACACACTCGCCGAGTGGCAGGTCGCCCGATATTCGGACCTTGATCCGATCGAGCTGTCGGAGCGTGTCAGGAGCTATCGCGACCGATTCCTCGAGGCACGCAACTCATTCCTCGCCGCTACTGCCAGCCGCCAAATTCTCGGCCTCGAGTCGGCACGGGCCTCGGCCCAATCACAGGCCATGACCGATGCCGTCGACGCAATGGCACAACTTGCGACAGACGATCCTCGCGAGGCGATCGGATGGATCATGCAGTCGGCGATTCTCCTACTCAGGGCGGGATGCCACGCCCAGGCACTCGGCCTGCTCGGTTGGGAACAGCGCAACCGCGTCACACCGGTCCATCCCGATCAGCTCGCGGCCATCGACCGTCTGATGCCGGCTGTCCGAGACGTGCTCGACGAAGAGGCTGTTGCCGCCGCAACCGACGCGCTAGCTGCCAGCACGCTGCGCGAGGCGCTCGACTTCACGAAAGCCGCGCTGACCGATGCCTCGCTACGTGACCCGGTCTCACCCGCAGCGGGTTAGAAGACCACCGTCGGGTCGAACGCGTCCCACAGCACCCTGCCGACGTCCTG
>JANPGV010000115.1:0-32125 GCA_031424145.1 Ilumatobacteraceae bacterium | reverse complement strand
GGAGCTTGGCGATCACGTCTTCTGGGGTGCCGACGGCTGCAAACCAGAACCCGGCGTTGCCTGTGCGCAGCATCTCCTGTGTGACCCTGGCGTCTTCGGGTGCCGGCTCGCCCCGCAGGTTCGTGCGCATCTGGTAGAAGTTGACGAAGTACTCGATGCCCGGCCCGGCGATCTCCCAGGCCTTGTCGGTGGTGTCGGCGACGCACACGGGAATCATCACCGACACCTGGTAGTCAGCCGGGTTGCGCCCGCAAGCCTGCAGGGCGGCGTCGTATCCGGCGTTGAACGGTGCGATGAGGTTCATGCCGCGCTCGGCGGCCCTGGCGAGGTTCTTCGGTCCCATGCCACCCCACCACATGGGCAGGGGTTGCTGAACCGGCTTTGTGGTGAACGTCATGTCGGGGATGTCGTAGAACCGTCCCTTGTGACTGAAGCTGCCGGTCTGCGCGTGTGCCTGTTGGATCCAGTCGACCATCTCCCAAGCCCGACCGTTCATCTCCGCCGGATCCTTTCCGAAGGTGACGAACTCTTCGTACTGCGAACCGGGACCGACGCCGAGGTCGAACCGGCCGTTCGACAGGATGTCGGCGATGGCCGCATCCTCGGCGACGCGGATGGGGTCATGGAAGGGAAGGAGCACGACCGCTGTTCCGATGCGGATTCGTTCCGTCCGCGCCGCGACCGCGCTGGCCACCAGCATCGGCGAGCCGGTCCATTGGCACTCCCGGAAGTGATGTTCGCCGTACCAGGTGCTGCTGAACCCGAGCTCCTCAGCGAGCACTGCATCGCTGATGTAGTCCGAGTAGACGTCCTGCAGAGCATAGGCGTTGTCCGGGTGGTTGCGCACCCCATTGATCAGCGCGAATTGCACAATGTGCTCCTTCCGTCAGTAATTCTGCGTGCTTTCTAGCACTGACGGGTCGGCTCAGATGAAGTCGCAGGTCACCGTGCCCAGCGGTCCGTAATCGGCGACGAAGTGGTCGCCGGGATGTGTGGTCGCGGCACGCGTGAAGGATCCGGCGAGGATGATCTGGCCCGGCTCGATCGCCAGGCCGTACGGAGCGATGCGCCGGGCCACCCATGCGATGCCATTGGCCGGATGACCCAGCACGCCGGCAGCAAGTCCCGTCTCCTCGACAACGTCGTTGCACGAGAAGATCGCACCGATCCAACGCATGTCGACCTCGGTCGGCCTGACCTGGCGGCCACCGAGGATGACGCCGGCGTCGGCAGCGTTGTCGGCGATCGTGTCGACGATCGTTCGTGCCCGCTTGGTGACCGGATGCACGCGGTAGCTGCGGGCGTCGATCAACTCCAGTGCGGGCTGCACGTATTCGGTGGCGGCGAGCACTTCCTCGACCGTGACCGAATCTCCACTGAGGCGCTGACCGATGACGAACGCCACTTCGACCTCGAGCTTCGGGTCGACGAAGTCGGTGTGACGCAGTTGCACGCCACTGGGCATGATCATGTAGTCGAGCAGAGCGCCGAAATCGGGCTCGTCGATCTTCATCTGCTGTTGCATCGCTCGCGATGTGAGCCCGATCTTGCGGCCGACGAGCGTGGCACCCTGGGAGATCTGCAGATCGACCCACGCCTGCTGGATCGTGTAGGCGTCGTCGATGTCGAGGTCGGGGTGTTCGACCGTGATCGGGTCGATCGGCTTGACCTCCGTGCGTGCCCGTTCGTGCAGCTCAGCCAGTTCGAGGGCGAGCTCGGCTGAGATCATCGGGTCACGCCGTGGCCATCCGCGCCAACGGTGATTCGCTCTTCGTCGCTCTTGCGAACGCGCAGCGGCTGGAGCTTGCCGTCGAGGTCGAGGACGCGGCTTGCCTCCTCGTACCAACGCGGCACGATGGGGTTGGCCCAAAAGTCGCGACGACGCTGGTCGTTGACGCTCCAGCGAAGTGGCTGATGCCCGGGATCTCCGGTGAAGTAGTCGGTGGTGTACAGCTCAACCCTGTGCCCGTCGGGATCACGGAGGTAGAGGTAGAACGCGTTGGAGACACCGTGCCGGCCGGGCCCCCGTTCGATGTGCTCGTACTCGTTGGTCGCGCCCAATGTGTCGGCGAGATTGAGGATGTGGTGCGACTCTGGGCATGCAAAGGCCAGATGGTGCAAACGCGGCGAGGAGCCCTGTGTCGAAGCGACGTCATGAACGGTCTGCTTGCGGAACATCCACGTCGCGTACAACGTTCCGTCGTCGTCCTCGATCGTCTCGGACAGACCGAAGCCCAGCTCCGTGTACCACTCGTAGAAGGCTTGGACGTCGTCCGTCACGAGGTTGATGTGGTCGAGTCGGTTGATGCTGGCGCCGTGGCGAAGGTCGTAACGCTGGTGGTGGTGACCGGTCCACTCGATCTCGTGGAAGTACTCGACGACGAACCCGAACGGATCCTGGACCCGAACGGTCGGCCCGACACCACGTGTGGAGCCCGCGGGATAGCGCCGAACCTCGCATCCTCGGTCGGTATGGAACAGGGCGGCAGCATCGAGGTCCTCCGGCGTGCGCACGCGGAACGCGAACCTGGAGCACGCGGCGTGCTGGTCTTTGCGCAAGATCAGGCTGTGGTGGGTGAACTCTTCGTGGCCTCGCAGGTAGATGACTTCGTCATCTTCGAAACTGATCACGAAGCCGAGCCGGTCGACCCAGAAATGCTTGCTCGCAGCGAGGTCGGTGACGATCAGCTCCGCGTACGCAGAGCGAACGATGTCGGGGGGAGCGGATGTGGCCATCGACACGATCGTAGGCCGTGTCGCGGTCTAGCGTGCGGCGCAAGGATCCGACCGAGGGGGATGCATGCCGGCTCGAACAGGAGAGCAGTTCTTGGAGGGTCTGCGAGCCCGCAACCGCGAGGTGTGGCTCGGTCACGAACGGGTCAAAGACGTCACCACGCACCCCCAGCTCGAAGGGGCCGCGCAGAGCCTGGCAGAGGTCTTCGATCGGCAGCACCAGTTCGCCGACGACTGCCTGATGCCCGATCCCGAGACGGGCGAGCCGATCAACGTCAGCCACATGATCCCGCGGTCGGTGGAGGACCTGAAACGGCGCCACCGAGGCTTGCGCCGCATCGCGGAGTCCACCGTCGGCCTCATGGGCCGCACGCCGGACTACATGAATGTCACGTTTGCGGGTTTCGCCGGAGAGCGCGGCCCCTGGCTCGGCCCTGAGGGCAAGAACGTCGAGGGACACGACAACCTGCGCAACTATCAACGGATGATCGCTCGAGAGGATCTCTCGCTGACCCACACGATCGTGCATCCGACCATCGACCGCGTGAAGGACGCCTCGTTCGCCGGCAACCCTGTGCCGTTGCACAAAGTCGGCGAAACCTCGAATGGCATTGTCGTGCGGGGTGCCCGAATTCTGGCGACTCTTGCTCCCTTCGCCGACGAGATGACTGTGTACCCCGGTCTTCCGCTGCCTGCGGACGCGACCGACGAATACGCGTTGAGCTTCGGCATACCGATGGACACGCCCGGCCTCATCTTCCTGTGCCGCGACAGCGCGGCCACGATCGACTCCAACCGCTTCGACCATCCACTGTCATCTCGCTTCGACGAGCAGGACGCGTTTGCGATCTTCGACGACGTGGAGGTGCCCCGCGATCGAGTGTTCATCAATGGCGACATCGAGGTTTACAACTCCGTGATGGGCCCGACCGCATGGTGGGCAAACATCATGCAGCAAACCACGATCAGGGCGCTCACGAAGCTCGAGTTCGCGTACGGTCTCGGTTGCCGGATGGCGGAGGCGGTCAACGACGTCACCCCGCCGACGCTCGAGATGCTGGGGGAGTTGTCCAGTTACGTCGAGGTCACGCGCAACGCGATCCTCATTTCCGAGGAACACGCCTACGATCGGGGCGACGGCGTCGTGTTTCCCGATGGCCGTCCCATGCATCCGATGCGTTCGATTCTGGCGGCGTGGTATCCGAGGGTCAGGGAGATCCTGATGCTGATCGGAGGCCATAACCTGCTGGCCGCGCCCAGCCGGGCGATGTTCGACGATGCTCGGCTTCGTCCGATGATCGAGGAGTTCATCCACGGCGCAAACGACATGGACGCAGAGCGTCGGGCGGCGATCTATCGGCTGGCGTGGGACTTCATCGGATCCGGCCTGGGATCACGCAACGAGTTGTACGAGCGCAACTATCTGGCCTCGGCGAAGACCAACCGGACCTTGCACCACCTGCTGTATGCCGACCGGACGGCGCCGTACGCGTTGGTCGACTCGATGCTGGACTAGTACAGCTCGGCTCAGCTGTTCGAGGGCGCGAACGAGGTGTAGTTCGTATCGTCGACCAGGGATTCCGGTCCGTCGACCGGAAGCGTCTCGAAGTGGTTGAGGGCGGCGTTGACGTCACCCGACCACACCTCGGCCGGCAGGTTGTACAACACCTCGATGCCGTTGCCGTCGGGGTCCTCGATGTATGCGCTGTGTGTCATGCCGTGGTTGCCGCGGATCCGGAACTCGACACCTTGCGATTTCATCCAGGCAATCTGATCGAGCCACGACTCGCGGCTCGGATAGCAGACGGCGATGTGGTCGACGCCTGGTGTCGAGCCAAACATCTGCCACGGTGTCTCGGGTGGCGGCGCGCTTGCCGGATCTTGCAGCTCAGCAAGTGCAAGATCATGATGCCGTTCGGCGCTGCCGCGATAGAAGCGCATTTTGTAGTCCGGGAACTTGTCGCGCTCCAGCTCGGCGCACTGTTCGAACCCGAGCACCCTGGTGTAGAAGTCGTGAGCGGCATCGAGGTCGCGGACACGCAGCACGAGGTGCTGGATGTACGCGCCACTGGATGGTCGAACGGGGCCATCGGCATGCTCTGCCATGAATGCAACCTCCTGCGATCAACGAGCGATCAACGAGCAATCGGACTTTACGATAGTTCGGATACGAAGCAAAGGCGGGCGTTCTGCAGGCAGGAACGTTCATCTGGTCCGTGCCCAGACACTTGTGATAGCAACGGATCGCACACCGCATACACCTCTGGGGGATCACGATGGCCAAAGAAGGCGCACTCGATGAACTGCTGGACGAGGTCCTGTCGCGCTACGACAACTCGCCGAACCCGCGCCTGAAAGAGGTCACCTGCGCGGCCATTCGCCACCTGCACGCCTTCGCAAGAGAGGTCAACCTCACCCGCGACGAGTGGTTTGCCGGGATCATGTTCCTCACCGCGTGCGGCAAGATCAGTGACGAGGTCCGCCAGGAGTTCATCCTGTTGTCCGACACCACCGGCGTGTCGACGCTCGTCGAGATGCTGGCCTACGACGCCAGCTCATCGAGCCTCACCGACAACACCGTTCTCGGTCCGTTCCACGCCGGAGGCTCGCCCGACCGTGCCAACGGCGAGTCAATGCTCGTCGACCCCGACGACGGCGACCGGGTCGTCGTTCGCGGCACGATCACCGATGTCGACGGCAAGCCGATCGAAGGCGTCATCCTCGACTGCTGGCAGAACGCCAGCAACATGTTCTATTCCGTTCAGCAGCCGGGAATTCAGAGCCCCGACAACCTCCGCGGCATCTACAAGTCTCAGGCCGATGGAACGTACGAGATCCGTAGCATTCGCCCGGTTCCCTATCCCATACCCAGCGATGGACCCGCCGGCGATCTGCTGAAGAAGAACGGCCGCAACTGGTGGCGTCCAGGCCATCTTCACATCTGGGCAAGGCATCCCGACTTCAAGGACCTCATCACCCACGTGTTCGACGTGGAGAGCGACTTCCTCGATGGCGATGCGGTGTTCGGCGTCCAGCGCAGCCTGATCCGCGAGTTCAAGCCCGACGAGACCGGCGAGCTGGAAACAACATTCGACATCGTGATGGATCGCGTCTGACGATCCGGTTCAGACGTCGAATCAATCGCCACGAGCCTGGGCCAGCTGGGCCCGCAGACCGTTCATCACGTTGCCGAGGTCGAAGCCGACAGTAATCATTCGCCAACCAGCGGATCGTCGCTTCTCGGCAAGCCCGGCTTCGGCGTGGATCGCGGGGATGACTCCGTTGCGCTCGCACGCCGTCTTCACGCGCACCAATGCCTCGTTCCACTCGACGTCATCCTGGTCGGGCTTCGGAGCCAGTCCGTATGTGATGGAGAGATCAGCAGGGCCGATGTACAAGGCGTCGATGCCGGGGACAGCTGCTATCTCGTCGACGTTCTCGACAGCCTGTTTCGTTTCGATCATGGGGATGCACAAGACGTTGTCGTTCGCAGAGGTGAAGTAACCCTCGCGACCAGCACGCGCTGACACACCGACCGGACCCATGCTTCGTGCGCCCGTCGGCGCATACCGGCATGCGGCTACGGCAGCCCGTGCCTCGTCGGCGGTGTTGACCATCGGCACGATGACTCCGTACGCGCCCGCGTCGAGCACCCTGCCGATGATGCTCGGCTCGTTCCACGGGACGCGCACGATCGGCGTCGTTTCGGTTCGAGCCATTGCGTAGAGCATCGTGACGGTGTGTTCGAAGCTCTGCAGGCCATGCTGCATGTCGACGCACACGTAGTCGTAGCCGGCCAGCGCCGCGGCTTCGGCGATCAGCGGTTCACGAAAGAAGAGGAACGCCCCGAGCGCAGTTTCGCCACGATCCCAGACTCGGCGGAGGTGGGTTGTCACGATCCCACCGCGTCAGCGCCGGCCTGGGCGATCAGACGATCCTGCTCCGTGGATCCTCCCGACACGCCGACCGCACCGACCACCTCACCGTCGATCAGCACTGGGACACCGCCAGCGAAGGGGATGAACCGCGGGGTTTGCGTGAAGCCGTGCACGAGCGCAGGATCGTCGGCAAGCAGTGGCCACCACTTGTCGGTAGGCATGCCGTTGAACGTGGCAACGGTGTAGGCCTTGTTCAGCGCGATCTGAGCTGTCAAGCGTGCCGCGCCGTCCGTGCGAACCGTGATGATCGCGTCGCCTGCCGGATCGCACACGGCAATGCAAACGGCAATGTTGTCGGAACGCGCCGCGGCGATCGACGCCTCGACCACCCGTTGGGCAGCGCTCAACGAGAGCGAATTCATGGCTATTACATCCGACATTCGATGCCCCTCTCTGAACCTAAAACTTGATGCCTAGAACTTGATTACGGTTCGGGCCGACTCGCCGGCGGTCATCATGGCGAAGCCGCGATTGACCTCCTCGAGTGGCAGCGTGTGCGAGATCATCCCACTGAGGTCGAGTTGACCGGAGCGCCACAGATCGGCGTAGCGCGGGATGTCGCGACGCGGGATGGTGTCGCCCATGAAGACGCCGACCATCCTCTTGCCCCGCCTGAACCCGGTGACTGGAAGCAGCAGTTCGGCGTCGTCGCTCTGGATACCGACCAGGTACGCCGAGCGGCCTGGCGCGGTCATCTCGAAAGCCTGCCGCACCAGCGCCGGTCGACCGACGACTTCGAACACGTGGTCGGCTCCCGGCCCAGTGATCTCGCGGACGGCACCGACGGCATCGACTGCCGACGCGTCGACGATGTCCGTGGCGCCCAGTTGGCGAGCCCGCTCGAGCTTGCCCGGGTTGGCATCGATGGCGATGATCGTTGCGGCCCCGGCAAGGCGCGCACCCTGGATCACGTTGAGGCCGACGCCGCCGCAACCGATCACTGCCACCGATTCACCCGGCTGGACCTTGGCCGTGTTGAGCGCAGCGCCGAGCCCGGTCACGACGGCACATCCGAGGATGCACGCCAGATCCATCGGGACGTCGTTGTTGATGGTCGTGACAGCCCGCTCGTCGAGCAGGACGTAGTCGGCCAACGAACCGACGTTGGCCATCTGTCCGACGCTGACCCCGTCGAGCGTGAGGCGCGGCGGCTGGCCGTGCGACCGCTTCGTCACGCCCGGATTCAGACATGAGATCGGCTCGCCGGCCACGCAGCGAGCGCATTCCCCGCATCCCATCACCAAGCAGGTCACGACGTGATCGCCGACGTGGATGTCGCGAACATCGGGCCCGACGGCTTCGATGATCCCAG
Organism: Ilumatobacteraceae bacterium; assembly: GCA_031424145.1. GTDB lineage: Bacteria > Actinomycetota > Acidimicrobiia > Acidimicrobiales > Ilumatobacteraceae > JAENVT01. Next base: position 24,142 of record JANPGV010000115.1, on the reverse strand, counting down.
CACCTTCGTGACCGAGGATCAGCGGCCGAGGTCTGTTCAAGGTGCCGTCGAGATAGTGGTAGTCGCTGTGGCACAAGCCTGCGGCGACCGACCTCATCAGGACCTCACGGCCGATGGGTCCGTCGTGAGCGACATCGGCGATGTCGAGCAGGTCGGAATCGTCACGCAGTATGGCGGCACGCATTGAGCGTGAGCGTAGGCGCGACCTACTTCGCGGCGCGTCGTTGGCGGGGGAGCGTGTAGGCGCCGGCGGCCAGGGCGTTGGTGAGCTGCTTGCCGGCGTTCAGCATCAGACGCACGTGATGGGTCTCGTGATCGCCGAGCAACCGGCCGGTGGGGCCCGCGGTCGAGATCGCGGCGATCACCTCACCATCGGGCTGGGCGCGGATCGGCACTCCGATCGACGACAGCCCGATCTCGCTCTCGTCGATGCTGATCGCGTACCCGCGCTCGCGCACGCGGGCCAGTTCGTCGATGAACATCTTGGGAATCACAATCGTGTGGCCGGTCTCGGGCTTCATCCCGGCTTTGATGCGTGCGGCAGCAACTTCGGGCCGGAACGCGGCGATCGCCTTGCCGGCACTCGAGCGGTGGACGGGCGACCGGCGGAAGGCCTCGGTGGTGAAACGCAGAGCACCAATCCCTTCGACCCGCTCGATGTAGAGCACGTCTCCGCCGGATGGCACGCCGAGCTGAACGGTCTCACCGATCGCGTTCCGCAACTCCACCAGCAAAGGCAGTGCCTGGGTGCGCAGCGCCGATCGCGTCGTGACCAGCTGGCCGTACTCCAGCAGGTGGACGCCGAGGCGGTACTTCCCGCTGGCTGTTCGCTCGAGCGCACCGCGATCGACCAGTACCCCGCACGTGCGATGCATCGTGCTCTTGGTGACGCCCACGCGTCTGGCCAACTCGCTGAGCCCGATCTCCGCGTCGGCGAAGAAGGCGTCGAGTATGTCGAGCGCGATCGTGACCGAACGCAGCGCCGGCTTCGCCGGTGTCCCCTGCTGCGGGCTCATCGGCGAACACGCTAGTCCCGGTGTTCGCCAGGGACGAACCTGGGTGAGACTCTCACTCCTCACCGTCCATAGGTGACGAACCACGGCACGGATGGGCTGCGTCGCGGTCGTCAACGAAGAGTCTCCGTCGAATCGGGCAGCCCCAGAACGCCACGTAGCGAAAAGGGGCTTCCCGATTCCTCCCCAGAAGCGCTGAGCGGCACTTCTACAGACCCTCCGGCTCGCTTACATCCAGTCGAACGTGTAGCACCAATCGAGTGCCTCCACAGCTGGTCTGAGGCTCGGGATGCGGATCCGGAAGTCGCTGGCAGCCTTCCGACCCATCTCAGCAAGGCCGGCGAGAGTGTTGTAGGCATCCGACTCGTAGAACTCCGCCTCAAGGCTGTGAACGATCGCAAGGAGCTCGACGGCCTCAAGTTCCCCGAAACCCTCCACCAGCGAGCCGGGTCACGGTCGGGCTTCGGTGCGCTGCCAAAGCCCGTCCACTTGACGATCGCTCGCGAGATCTCAGCTGCATCGGGCACGGGGCGTAGCTTGCCCTGGCATGTGCACAGGAATCCACCACCCGAGCAGAGCGGCATTTCGGAGCGATCTCGGTCAAGCCGTGCCGTTGCTCAGCGCGGGCATCGCCGTGGTCCTCTGCGGACCAAATCGGTGCCCGCGTTGCCTTGCCACGGTGGCGGCAGATGTGCCCTCATTCATCTCACCTTCCGCCGAACTCAGATGACGCCGAGATCTCGGCGCAGATGTCGGCATTGCGCAGGTACGCCTTCGACCAACAGGACCGTCCCATCCTCGAGGCGCAGCAGCGGGCCTACGATCTGGCGGCGGCCCGACTCGTTGAGGCCCGTGATGCTGAGTATCGACGCCGCTCCGCTGCGTGGCCGCAGGGAGGTGGCGAAGATCATCCAAATCCAACATGAAGAAGGACCGCATCAGGACGATGACGAACGAGTGTTCGTGACTCTAGACTGAGGGGCGTGTCCGACTTCAAGGTCGTCTCCGACTACTCACCCGCAGGCGATCAGCCGCAGGCCATCGCCAAGTTGGCAGAGGGCGTCAAGCGCGGCGATCGCTTCCAGACACTCCTCGGCATCACCGGTTCGGGCAAGAGCGCGACCATTGCCTGGACGATCCAAGAGGTCCAACGACCCACGCTGATCCTGGCCCCCAACAAGTCGCTGGCCGCGCAGTGGACGCAAGAGATGCGCGAGTTCTTTCCCAACAACCGGGTCGAATACTTCGTCAGCTACTACGACTACTACCAGCCCGAGGCGTACATCGCCTCCAGCGATACGTACATCGAAAAGGACTCGTCGATCAACGACGAGATCGACCGGTTGCGTCACTCCGCCACGGCCGGCCTGCTGACTCGTCGCGACACCATCGTGGTGGCTTCGGTCAGCTGCATCTACGGCATGGGCAACCCGGAGGAGTACAAGGGCCAGCTGCTGGATCTCAGCGTCGGTGTCGACTACGACATGCGCAGCATCTTGCGCCGGCTCGTCGACCTGCAGTTCGACCGTAACGACATGACGTTGGGCAGAGGCAAGTTCCGCGTGCGCGGCGACACCATCGAGGTGCACCCGTCCTACGAAGAGACGGTGCTGCGCATCGAGATGTTCGGCGACACGGTCGATCGCCTGACCATGATCGATCCACTCACCGGGGAAACGCTCAGCGACCTTCCGCGAACCCAGGTCTTCCCGGCCACGCACTACGTCGCCGGCGACGAGCGGATGCGCAAGGCCGTGATCGGCATCGAAGCCGAGTTGCAGGAACGGCTGGCGTGGTTCGAGAAGCAAGGCAAGCTGCTCGAGGCGCAGCGCCTGCGAATGCGAACCCAGTACGACCTCGAGATGATCCAGGAAGTCGGATACTGCAACGGCATCGAGAACTACTCGATGCACATCGACGGCCGCAACTACGGCGAGCCGCCGTTCACCCTCCTCGACTACTTCCCGAAAGACTTCTTGCTCGTCATCGACGAGAGCCACGTCGCGGTGCCGCAGTTGCACGGGCAGTTCATGGGCGACCGTTCACGCAAGGACATCCTCGTCGAACACGGCTTCCGGCTTCCCAGCGCCCGCGACAACCGTCCGTTGCAGTTCGAAGAGGTGCTGGAGCGGATCAACCAGTGCATCTTCCTGTCAGCAACTCCGTCTCCCTACGAGGTTCAGCACAGCCAGCAGGTCGTCGAGCAGATCGTGCGCCCGACCGGTCTCGTCGATCCCGAAGTCATCGTGCGGCCGACGAAGGGCCAGATCGACGATCTCATCGAGATGGTCAACAACAGGGTCGTCATGGGCGACCGCATCCTCGTGACGACGTTGACCAAGAAGATGGCAGAGGACCTCACCGAATACCTGCTCGAGCAAGGGCTGCGGGTGCGCTACCTGCACAGCAACATCGACACCATCCAACGCATCGAGATCTTGCGCGCCCTACGTCTCGGCGAGTTCGACGTCCTCGTCGGCATCAACCTGCTGCGCGAGGGTCTCGACCTGCCCGAGGTGTCGCTCGTGACCATCCTCGATGCGGACAAGGAAGGCTTCCTACGAAGCGAGACCTCGCTTATCCAGATGATCGGCCGCGCCGCGCGAAACGTCGACGGTCAGGTCGTCATGTACGCCGACAAGGTCACTGCTTCAATGCAGAAGGCCATCGACATCACCCAGCAGCGTCGCCTCCGTCAGATCTCGTACAACCTCGAGCACGGCATCGACCCGCAGACGATCCGCAAGGCCGTCGGCGACATACTCTCCCTGCTGCGTCCCGACGACGGGGCGCCCGTGCCGGGCAAGGATCGTCGCCGCCAGCGCGAGCGCGACAAGGTGCAGCGCGAGCTGAAGACCCTGCCGCAGCAAGAACTGAACCGCCTCATCATGACGCTGGAAGAAGAGATGCACGAGGCCGCCGCCGAGCTGAAGTTCGAATATGCTGCCCGCCTGCGCGACGAGGTCAACGATCTAAGAAGAGAGTTGAGGGATGCTGGCTAATCCAATGCCGGGCATGGGACTAACGGTGTTTGCGACAGGGCCAGTCATGGGATTAACGGTGTTTGCGAGCAACGGCCCATAGCGGGCCGTTGTCGAAAACACCGTTACCAAGCCGAGACGAGAGGCGCCGACAAGACTGTGGCCATCGAGTCGGGGGGAAGCGGCAGGGCAAACAGGTAGCCCTGGCCGAGACGGCATCCGAGACGCACCAAGCGATCGCATTGCGTCTGCGTTTCCACACCTTCGGCGATCACTTCGAGGCCAGCGTCCGCGGCCATCGAGATCATCGCCTTCACGACTGCGGGCTCGCGCTCGCCGTCGATGACCTGACCGGTGAACCGGCGATCGAGCTTGACACCGCTGATCGGAAGTGAAGTCAGAGTCTCGAGGCTGGCAAAGCCGACGCCGAAGTCATCGAGCACCAGTCTCACGCCGGCTTCGGCAACGTCCTTGAGCTCATTGAGCGTCGACGCCGAGAGATCGAAGGATTGACGCTCGCTGAGTTCCAGCGAGATCAGCTCGAGGGGGATCCCATGCTTCTCGGCAAGGTCGGTGACGGTCTTCTTCAGGCCTGACGCCGGGACGGAGTCGAAATCGAAGTTGACCGCGAGCCGGAGGTTCGGCGAAATGCTGCGGAAGGTCGCCAGGTGTGACAGCCCGTCGTCGAGCATGCGATGGAACAGCGACGCGTTCAAACCGGCGCGCTCGATTCCAGGGAGGAACTCGTACGGCTCGCGGATGCCGGAATTGGTCTGCCAGCGCGCCAGTGCCTCGATTGCGACGACATCGCCTGTGCGCATGTCGACGATCGGCTGGAAGTAGGCACGGATCTCTCCGCGATCGAGCGCGTTGACCAGCTCGCTCGTTCCTTCGTCGAAGGTCGTCGAGGCGATGCTCACTGCCGAGCGCGCCGCACCGATCGATGCTTCTGCTGCATCGAGCGCAGCACCGAGCCCCACACCCGGGAGACGGCGACCGACGCCGACCCAAGCCGCGATGCCGGCGGCGCTGAACGTCTGGCGCAGATACGTCTCCAACGCGGTTGCTTCTGCGGCGTTGAGGTCGACCGCCAGCACGCCGAACTGAAGCCCGGTGATCCTGGCGACGAAATGTTGACCGGCGAGCGTCGAGAGGAGCAGCTTGCCGAAATCGGCCAGCAACTCGTCGCCGGCTTCGTGGCCATGGCGCTTGTTGAGCTCGTGGAGCTCGTCGAGGCAGATCATGAAGATCCACGCCTGCTCGCCATTGGCGTTGCAGCGCTCATCGTCGCGGTTGAGTTGTATCTCCCACGCTTGGCGCGTCGCTGTTGCGGTGAGGGCATCGACTGATGCTGCCGAGTGCTCCTCACGACGCGCGCTCGCGGCCAATCCCGATTCTGCACCCGCCAGGGCACCGAGCGTGTTGGCCAACAGGGGGATCAGCGACTCCACGTATGGGGCCATCGGCGGGGGGAGCGGACGGCTGAGCCCGATGAGAGCTCCGTAGGGGGTGCCGTTCGGCAACTGCACCGGCACGATGATCTTGGTCACGTTGGCGAGGAATCGATCGGTTGACAGATCGTTCGGCAACACGCTGTTGGCGACGATCGAGAACTGTGGATCGACTGCCGCGATCACGATCTGTTCATAGTCATTGGTACGGGTCAGGAGCCAGGTCGCGTATCCAGAGTGCCGCCGTAGGTGTTCGAGCGCTGCTCTGGCCGTACGCCCCAGAGTCGCATCAGTGTTCAGTCCGCCGTTCATGCCTGACCTATCGGCACAAGTAGCCCCGAACTAGAGAGAACATGTGTTCGTTTTCTGGTAGATTGAGCGACATGTACCACAGCAGCCGAATGTCCTCATCTGGGTAACCTCGCTACAATGCCTGCAGCGGATTCCGGAAAGATCATCGTTCGCGGTGCTCGAGAGCACAATCTTCGAAACGTCAACGTCGAATTGCCCCGCGACAAGATGATCGTGTTCACCGGCCTGTCGGGTTCCGGTAAGAGCAGTCTGGCGTTCGACACGATCTATGCCGAGGGCCAGCGCAGGTACGTCGAGAGCCTCAGCGCCTACGCCCGCCAGTTCCTCGGCCAGATGGACAAGCCCGACGTCGACATGATCGAGGGGCTGTCGCCGGCCATCTCGATCGATCAGAAGTCGGCCAGTCGCAACCCCCGATCAACCGTCGGGACCATCACCGAGATCTACGACTACCTGCGACTGCTCTACGCCCGCATCGGTATCCAGCACTGTCCCAATGACGGCACCCGTCTGCAGCGTCAGACCCCCCAGCAGATCGTCGACCGCATCCTGCTGCTACCCGACGGCACCCGCTTCCAGGTCCTCTCGCCAATCGTGCGCGGTCGAAAGGGCGATTACGACACGCTGCTCGAGGACCTCGCCGGCCAGGGCTACGTACGCGCACGCGTCGACGGCGAGGTCGTCGACATCGCCGAGTTCCTGAAGCGCGACGAGCGCCTGGCGCGGTACGAGCAGCACAAGATCGAGGTCATCATCGACCGGCTCGTGCGACGCGATGGCATCGAGCGGCGTCTCACCGATTCGCTCGAGACGGCGCTGAAGTTGGCCGATGGCGTCGCCGAGGTCGAGCTGATGCCGGCCGACGGCACGGAGAGCGAGACCCTGACGTTCAGTCAGCACCTGGCATGCCCGCTCTGCGGCACGAGCTACGACGAGCCGGCACCGCGCAACTTCTCCTTCAACTCGCCCTACGGCGCGTGCGAGGCATGCGACGGGCTGGGCACCACGTTCGAGGTCGATCCCGAGCTTGTGATCCCGGATCCCGACCAATCGATCAACGGCGGAGCGATCGCGCCGTGGCGAACCTCCAACACGCAGTACTTCTCGCGGATGCTCGAGGCGGTCGCCGAGGGCTACAAGATCGATCTCGATGCTCCGTACCGCACCCTCACCGCCAAGCAACAGAAGGTCATCCTGCACGGCGTGGAAGGCAACCTCAAGGTCAAGTACAAGAACCGGTATGGCCGCACGCGGGAGTACTCGACGGCGTACGAGGGCGTCATCCCGTGGCTCAACCGTCGCCGATCCGGAGCGGAGAGCGACTGGTCGCGAGAGCAGTACGAGGGGTACATGCGCGAGGTGCCTTGCACGGCCTGCGGTGGGGCCAGGCTGAAGCCGGCGTCGCTCGCTGTCACGGTCAACGACAAGAACATCGCCGAGGTCTGCGACATGGCCATCGGCGAGTCCGCCAAGTTCCTGGCGGCTCTCGAGCTCAGTGAACGCGATCGTCTCATCGCCGAACGAGTCACCAAAGAGATCAACGCCCGGCTCGGCTTCCTGCTCGACGTCGGCCTCGACTATCTCAGCCTCTCGCGCTACGCGGCCACGCTGGCCGGCGGCGAAGCTCAACGGATCCGCCTGGCCAGCCAGATCGGTTCAGGTCTGGTGGGCACGCTCTACGTTCTGGACGAGCCGTCGATCGGGCTCCACCAGCGCGACAACAGGCGACTCCTCGAGACCCTGCTGCGGCTGCGCGACCTCGGCAACACCGTGTTGGTCGTCGAGCACGACGAAGAGACGATTCGCGAAGCCGACTGGATCGTCGACATCGGCCCGGGTGCGGGGGAGCACGGCGGCGATGTCGTGTACAGCGGGCCGGTCAAGGGCATCACCAAGGTCAAGGAATCGATCACCGGCCAGTACCTGGCCGGAAAGAAGTCGATACCCGTCCCGCATCAACGGCGCCAGCCGGGTCTGGAATGGCTGGAGATCAAGGGCGCGCGCGAGCACAACCTGCGCGACATCGACGTGCGCATCCCACTCGGGTGCTTCGTCGCGATCACCGGCGTCAGCGGCAGCGGTAAGAGCACGCTGGTGCGCGACATCCTGCTGCCCGTGCTGATGCAAAGGATCTATCGCTCGAAGCACGCGGCAGGCAAGCACAAGCGAATCGAAGGCATCGATCTGCTCGACAAGGTCATCGACATGGACCAGTCGCCGATCGGCCGCACGCCCCGGTCGAACCCGGCGACCTACACGGGGGTGTTCGACAACATCCGCAAGTTGTTCGCCACGACTGCCGAGGCCAAGGTGCGCGGTTACATGCCCGGGCGGTTCAGCTTCAACGTGCCGGGTGGGCGCTGCGAAGCGTGCTCGGGCGACGGCAACATCAAGATCGAGATGCACTTCCTGCCCGACGTCTACGTGCCGTGTGAGGTATGCAGAGGCGCCCGTTACAACCGCGACACACTCGACATCACTTTCAAGGGCAAGAACATCGCCGAGGTGCTCGACATGCCTATCGCCGAGGCCGTTGGCTTCTTCGCCAACCAGCCGGCGATCGGGCGATACATGCAGACATTGATGGACGTCGGCCTCGGATACGTGCGTCTCGGTCAGCCCGCCCCGACGTTGTCGGGTGGAGAAGCACAACGGGTGAAGCTGGCGTCTGAGCTTGCCAAGCGCTCGACAGGGCACACGATCTACCTGCTCGACGAGCCGACCACGGGTCTGCACTTCGACGATGTGCGCCGGCTGCTGACTGTGCTGTCCCGGTTGGTCGACCAGGGAAACACAGTGTTGATCATCGAGCACAACCTCGACGTGATCAAGACGGCCGACTGGTTGATCGACCTCGGGCCGGAAGGTGGTAGCGGGGGAGGTCTCGTCGTTGCCCAAGGTAGCCCCGAAGACGTCGCCGCCGTCGATGCCAGCCACACGGGCCGCTTCCTTCGCCCATTGCTGCTCTAGCCGGTGACGCTCATGGCGGCGCCGTGGGCTAGACCTCAACCGTGAGCGTCACGGTGACCAACGCCGATCGGGCCGCCCTGCAACGGCGAACGATCGCGACGCTTCGCATGACGCAGATTCCCGGTCAAGCGGCCATCGCCGGAGTCGTCGCAGTCCTCGCGCTCTACGTCGGGGACCTGCTCGGCGACGATCGTTTCGCCGGCTCGGGCAACGCTGCCTTCACGATGGGCGCCGCGTTGATGGCCCCCTCGTTCTCCGCGTTCAGCCGGCGGCGAGGTCGTCGCCCGGCGCTCGCTGCCGCCTTCATGATCGGGGCGTGCGGAGCCGCAGTTGCCGCCTTCGGCGGGCAGATGCGGTGGGTGTGGCTGCTGCTCGTCGGCATGGTCATGTTCGGTGGAGCCCAGGCGGCATCGCTGCAGGGCCGATTCGTCGCCGCCGACTTGGCCGAGCCGGGAGAGGGGCCACGGGCGATCGCCGCGGTCGTGTGGCTGGGCACCCTGGGCGCCGTCTTCGGCCCGGTTCTGACCCCGCTCTGGAAGCGCCTTGCTCGACACATGGGTCTCGAGCCCAACGTCGGACCCATCGCCTTCGCGTCGGTCCTTGCACTCGTCGCTGCCGCAATCGTGTGGTGGCGCCTACGTCCCGATCCGCTGGCCGTCATCGGTGGGATCGATCCGTCGGCAAGTCGAGTGCAGCCGATCAAATCGGTCAAGCGGTCATGGGTTGTGATCCGGCACTCGCCCATGGTGCAGCTCGGGCTAGCCGCGATGATCACCGTGCAGTCAGCAATGGTCGCAGTGATGACCATGACGCCGCCGCACATGCGCGACCACCATCAGGCGGGCTCGTCTCCGTACGTCATCGCCGTGCACATCGCCGGGATGTACGGGCTGGCCCCGTGGGTCGGTCGATTTGTCGAGCGCATTCGCCCCGATCGCGCTGTGATGGTTGCAGGCGGTGTCCTCGCCTGCGGCACGGCGGGTGCAGTGCTCGCGGGATATCACCGTCCGCTGATCTTCGTCGGGTTGTTCCTCCTCGGCCTCGGCTGGAACATCGGGCTGATCGCCGGCAGCGCCCTGGTAACCAGCTCGGTGGCCATCAACGAACGGGTGGAGGTGCAGGGCACAGCCGATCTGATGATGAGCTTCTGCGGCGGATGCGCGGCGTTCGGCTCCGGCTTCATCAAGCGCGCCTGGGGGTTCCACCTGCTCGCCAATGCGACGAGTGTCGCCGCGCTGGCCCTGGCGGTGTTCGCCTGGACGATGGTGGTCAGCTACCGCGAAGGCGCTTACTCAACTCGTTGAGCCGTTCCTTCTCAGCCTTGCTGAGCGAGTTCATCCCCGTGGCGCTGATCTTGTCGAGCAGGTCGTCGAGCTCGCTCTGATCCTGCGAGTAGGTGTTGCTGCCGGCCCATGGCCCGGCGACGACGGCGGGCCGGCGACTGCGCTTGGGCCCACGGCGCCGATGCGGTATCCCGATCTTGGGGATCCACGCGAATCCTTCGAGCATCCCCACCGAGCGGGCAGCGAGCGCGCCGACGAGGAGCGAGACGATGAAGAACAACAGGTGCCGGCCGTTTCGGTCGCCGGCTAGCTGCAGCACCTCAGCGGCGACGTAGACCGCGCCGAGAACCCAAGCGGGGATGCCGAAGAAGAATCGAACATTGGGGTACTCGGCGATGTACGTCAACAGCACCACGAGTTGCACGGTGTGCACGCCTGCCTGCGGCAGATCCAACGCCGTGCCGACGAGGCCCGGGATCACGATGATCATCACCAGGAACCACGCGAACCGGGTGCGACCGACCTGCTCTTCGAGGCGTGATCCGAAGTACCAGAGGACGGCTATCGAGATCAGAACCCAGAGCAGTTGCTGATCGAGCCCGTTTGCCAGAGGCCAGGTCAGGACCCGCCACACTTGACCGGACGTGACCTCGCCCGGGATCAGCGCCAGTTTCGTGAGGATCGGCTTGTCGATCGGTTCGAGCGCGTAGATGAGGACGGAGACGGCGCACATCAGGCCCAGGAGCGCCGCTGATCCGATCTCCAAGGTGCCGACGCGGAACCATGGATCGTTGGGGCCACGACCGTTGGGTTTCGAGTAGGCAAATCGACCGGCCACGGACCAAACCCTACCGCGGGTGGCGGCACCAGAGGCCTAGCGTCGCTATTGCCATAGCCTCCATATTGATGGTGCAGCGCCCGCCGACAGGCACGATTCCCGACACTCCTGGGTCGTATCAGTTCAAGGACGCGCTCGGTCGCGTGATCTACGTCGGCAAGGCCTCCAGCCTGCGTCAGCGGCTCTCCAACTACTTTCAGGACCCCCGCAACATGCATCCGCGAACCGCGCAGATGGTTGCCACAGCGGAGACGGTCGAATGGATCGAGGTGCGTAACGAGGTCGAGGCGCTGATGCTGGAGTACAGCCTCATCAAGCAGCACCGTCCGCGCTTCAACATCCGCCTGCGCGACGACAAGAGCTACCCGTTTCTGGCGGTCACGCTCGACGAGCAGTTTCCGCGGGCGTTGGTCATGCGCGGCCGTAAGCGCAAGGGCACGAAGTACTTCGGCCCGTACGCACACGCGTATGCGATCCGCGACACCCTCGACCTCTTGTTGCGCAGTTTTCCGATCCGTACCTGCAGCCCCGGCAAGTTCAACGAGCATCAGCGGTTGGGTCGGCCCTGTCTGCTGTTCCACATCGAGAAGTGCAGCGGGCCGTGCGTCGGTGAGATCGACGAGGTCGCATATCGGCAGCTTGTCGACGAGCTCTGCGACTTCCTTCAAGGCGACACCGACGACATCGTCCGGCGGCTCGACGCGGAGATGCAGGCAGCTTCGGATGCGATGGAATACGAGCGCGCGGCGCGGGTGCGCGACCGGCTGGTGGCCGTGCGGCGGGCGATCGAGAAGCAGCAGATGGTTGCGGAGCGAAACGAAGACATCGACGTGATCGGTCTCGCCGACGATGACCTCGAAGCGGCGGTGCAGATCTTCTACGTCCGCAAGGGACGGGTGGTCGGCCGCAAGGGGTTCGTGGTCGACAAGGTCGAAGACGTCACTCCCGGCGGGTTGATCGATCGCATCCTCGAAGAGCTGTATGGCGACGAGCCACCCCTCGGTGTGCCCAAACAGGTGCTCGTGCCGGTCGAGCCCGAAGACCTGAGGACGTACGAAGAGTGGTTGACACTGATGCGCGGCTCTCGCGTACAGATCCGCGTGCCAATGCGCGGCGACAAGCGCGAACTGCACGAGACGGTCACGCGCAACGCCAAGGAAGAGTTCATGCGCCACCGTCTGCGCCGCGCCGGGGATCACAACGCGCGGAGCCGTGCACTCACCGAGCTGCAGGATCTGCTGGCGCTGCCGGAGGCACCGCTGCGGATCGAGTGCTACGACATGGCGCATCTGCAGGGCAGTGACTACGTGGGATCGATGGTGGTGGTCGAGGACGGGTTGCCCAACAAGCGGGAGTACCGCCGTTTCAAGGTCAGGGACGTTCCGGGCAACGACGACTACGCAGCCATGGAAGAGGTGCTGACTCGCCGGCTGACCGCCTACCTCGACGAACGCGATCGCCCCCTGACCGAGATCGGTCAGAGGCCCGGCAAGTTCTCGTACCCGCCACAGCTGCTGCTCGTCGACGGCGGCAAAGGACAGTTGGCAGTCGCCGAACGGGTCGTCCGTTCGCTCGGTCTGTTCGACGAGATCCCTATCGCCTCATTGGCAAAGCGTTTCGAAGAGGTGTACACGCCCGGTCGCAGCGAACCGGTCGAGGTGCCGCGAGGCAGCGAGGCGCTGTTCATGCTCCAGCGAATCCGCGACGAGGCCCACAGGTTCGCCAACACCTTCCACCGCGAGTTGCGTGGCAAGCGGATGACCGCCAGTTCGCTCGACGGGATTCCCGGCCTCGGCGAGGCACGGAAGAAGAAGTTGGTCCAGGTGATGGGCGGGGTCAACTCGGTGAAGAAGGCGTCCCTCGAGGAACTGAAAGGTCAATCGTTCCTGCCCGACGCCGTAGCCGAAGCCGTCTACACCAAGTTCCACCGTGACGCCACGTGAGGGTTGCCACATGAGGGCCACGTGAACGACGACAGCTTGTGGGAGACCCACGCCGCGTGGTGGATCGAGGGTTTCACCGAGGGCGCTGACCCGGAGTACGAAGAGCAGATCCTGCCGATGGCCGCCTTCGAGTTGGCGGGCGCGCGGCGGGTGCTCGACGTGGGTTGCGGCGATGGTCAGGTCAGCAGGCTGGCCGGGAAACTGGGGGCAGACGTGATCGGGATCGACCCGACGTGGAACTGCGTGACAGTCGCCGCGCAGCGGGGTGGCGCGTCGTTCGCCCGAGCTGAGGCGGCGGGCCTGCCGTTCGCCGACGCGAGCTTCGACGCCGTGGTCGCCTGCCTGGTGTTCGAGCACATTCGCGAGGTGGACGAAGCCATCTCCGAGGTCGGGCGAGTGCTCGAACCCGGCGGGCGGTTCTGCTTCTTCTTGAACCACCCGTTGCTGCAGACCCCCAACAGCGGGTGGATAGACGACCACGTGCTGGACCCTCCCGAGCAGTACTGGCGGATCGGTGCGTACCTCGTCGAGCACGAGAGCGACGAAGAGGTCGAGAAGGACGTGTTCATCCCGTTCATCCACAGGCCGCTCAGCAGGTACGTCAACACGCTCGCGGAGAATGGGCTGGTGATCGAGCGTATGGTCGAGCCGGTGCCACCCGACGGGTTCCTCGAGCGTGCCCGCGAGTACTACGACGCGGCGACCATTCCTCGCCTGCTGTATCTCCGAACCCGCAAGCTGTAGGCAATACGATTCGTGTCAGTGGCCGACATCGTCCTCATCACCGGATTGTCAGGCGCCGGGCGTTCTGGCGCTGCGGCGGTGCTGGAAGACCTCGGCTGGTACGTGATCGACAACCTGCCGACCTCGTTGGTCGACACGATCGTCGAGTTGGCGAGCAAGCCCGGCAGCGACATCGAGCGGCTGGCACTCGTGTCCGGTCGGCAACACATCGACGTCCTCCCGAAGGTCGCCGCGCTACGAGGCGACGGGCACCGCGTTCGCATCGTCTTCCTCGATGCCACGACCGCCGAGTTGGTGAAGCGCTACGACTCGTCTCGGCGCAAGCATCCCTTGAACGCGGAGGCAGAGGGTCTCGTCGAGGCGATCGAGCTCGAACGCTCGTTGCTCGATCCTGTGCGCGGCGCTGCCGATCTCGTGATCGACACCACCGACCTCAACATCCACCAACTCAAGGCGAAGTTGATCGCTGCATTCGACCAGACCGGGGACGGTCAACGGCTGCAGATAGCGATCGAGAGCTTCGGCTACAAGTACGGGCTCCCGCTCGACGCCGACATCGTCATGGACGTGCGCTTCCTCCCCAATCCTCATTGGGAAGAGGCGTTGCGGCCGCTCACCGGGCATGATCCGGCCGTCCGCGATTTCGTGTTGGAGCGCTCTCACGCGTCCCAATTCCTCGACGAGTTCGAGGCGATGATGGTCAAGCTTGTGCCGGCATACGAGGCCGAGGGCAAGACGTATCTCACCATTGCGATGGGCTGCACCGGTGGACGCCATCGCAGCGTCGCGGTGGCCGAGGAGCTGGCAGCTCGCCTCCGAGGCCGCGGCATCGCCGTGACCACTGGCCATCGCGACATCGCCCGCTGAGCAACTATCCTCGGACTTTCGCCCTGTGAAAGGAACATCGCGCATGACCGTCCGCGTCGGTATCAATGGCTTTGGTCGAATCGGCCGCAACTTCTTCCGCGCCGCGAAGCAGCGCGGGGTCGACATCGACTTCGTCGCCGTCAACGACCTCGGCTCGCTCGACACGATGGCGCACCTCCTGAAGTACGACTCTGTCCTGGGAATGCTCCCTAATACCATCAAGGCGCACAAGGACGGGATCTCGGTCGATGGCGATGTCTTGAAGGTGCTGTCGGAGCGCGACCCCAAGGCTCTGCCGTGGGGTGAGCTCGGCGTGGATCTGGTGATCGAGTCGACCGGCATCTTCACCAAGCGCGACACTGCCGCGTACCACCTCGAGGGTGGCGCCCCCCTCGTGATGGTCTCAGCCCCCTGTGACGGCGCCGACGCGACGATCGTGTACGGGGTCAACCACAAGGACTTCGATTTCACGACCGACAAGGTGATCTCGAACGCAAGCTGCACGACCAACTGCTTCGTGCCGATGGTCAAGGTGCTCGACGACAACTTCGGCGTCGAGCAAGGGCTGATGCAGACCGTGCACGCCTACACGGGCGACCAGATGCTCGTCGACGGCCCGCACAAAGATCTGCGTCGTGCCCGAGCGGCAGCGATCAACATCATCCCCACATCGACGGGCGCGGCTCGTGCCACAAGTCTCGTGCTGACGGCGATGAAGGGCAGGCTCGACGGAACCTCGCTGCGCGTGCCGGTACCGACGGGCTCGATCGTCGACTTCACCGCCAACCTCAAGAAGGCAGCAACGGTCGACCAGATCAACGCGGCCTTCAAGAAGGCCGCGGCCAGCGGTCCGCTGAAGGGCATCGTGCGCTATTGCGACGACCCGATCGTGTCGAGCGACATCGTCACCGATCCGCACAGCAGCATCTTCGATGCCGGCCTGACGATGAGCATGGGCACGATGGTCAAGGTCCTGGCGTGGTACGACAACGAGTGGGGTTACTCGAACCGGCTCGTCGACACTGCGCTGTACGTCGGCCGCAAGATTCCCAAGAAACGAAAGTAATGAGTCGTATCCCGACGCTCGCCGACCTCGGCGACGTGAACGGCAAGCGGGTGCTGGTTCGTACCGACTTCAACGTCCCGATCGACAGCGGAGTGATCACCGACGACTTCCGCATCCGCGCTGCGCTGCCGACCATCGAGTGGCTCACTGCTCGCGGCGCTCACGTCGTATGCGCGTCGCACCTCGGTCGGCCGAAGGGTCAGCCGAACCCGAAGTACTCGATGGAGCCCGTTCGGAAGCGGCTTGCCGAACTGGCGCCCGGAGTCGAACTGCTGGAGAACCTCCGGTTCGACCCGGGCGAGGAAGGCAACGATCCTTTGTTCGTCGCCTCGTTGATCGAGGGCATTGACGCGTACGTCGACGACGCGTTCGGCGCCTGCCACCGCGCACACGCGTCGATCGTCGGCCCGCCGCGCACCCTGCCATCGGCGATGGGCCTGCTGATGCAGAAAGAGGTCGAGGTGTTACTCGGGTTGCGCAACGACCCGAAACGGCCGTTCGTCGCCGTACTCGGTGGAGCCAAGATCAGTGACAAGCTCGGCGTGGTCGAGGCGTTGCTCAAGGCCGTCGACGAGCTGGTGATCGGCGGGGCGATGTGCTTCACCTTCCTCGCCGCGCAGGGAAGTCAGATCGGTGATTCGTTGTGGGAGCCCGACCAGATCGAAACGTGCAGACGTCTGCTCGAGGCATCGGCGTCGGGGGGCAAGAAAATTCACCTCCCCGAGGACCTGGTCGGCGTCGACGCCGCCGGCAACTTCGCGACGTTCGGGGTCAACCTTCCTGACGGTGCCAAGGGTCTCGACATCGGGCCTGGCAGTGCGGCCTCGTTCAGCGACGTGATCATGGACGCGCGCACGGTTTTTTGGAACGGGCCGATGGGTATGTTCGAGGACCCGCGGTTCGCCGCCGGCACTCGTACCGTCGCCCAGGCGATGGCCGACACGAAGGCCTTCACCGTGGTCGGCGGCGGCGACAGTGCGGCTGCGTTGGCGCAGTTCGGGCTCGACGACGACGTGGATCATGTGTCGACCGGCGGGGGAGCATCGCTCGAGCTCATCGAGTTCGGCGACCTTCCAGGTCTGGAAGCGCTGCGAGGCGCCCCCAATGCGTAGGCCGTTGATCTCCGGCAACTGGAAGATGAACCACAACCACTTCGAGGCCATCCAGTGCGTGCAGAAGCTGGCTTACCTGGTCACGAAAGACGATCTCGAACATGTCGACGTCAGCATCCACCCGCCCTTCACCGACATCCGTAGCGTGCAGACCGTGATCGACATGGACAAGCTGTTGTTCGCGGTCGGCGCGCAGAACTGCCACTGGGAGGACAAGGGCGCGTACACCGGTGAGGTCTCGCCGGTGTTCCTCGCCAAGCTCAACGTGCAATACGTGATCGTCGGTCACAGCGAGCGCCGGCAGTTGTTCTGCGAGACCGATGCCGACGTGGCCAGAAAGCTACAGGCGGTGCAGAGGCATTCGATGACGCCGATCGTTTGCGTCGGCGAGACCTTGGAGGAGCGCGAGGCGGGCGAGACAGAGCAGAAGGTTCTCGGTCAGGTCCGCGCCGCATTCGAGGGAATGAAACCCGACAAGATTGCGGCGCTGGTGATCGCCTACGAGCCGATCTGGGCAATCGGGACCGGTCGCACCGCAACGTCGGATGACGCGCAGCAGGTGTGTGCCGCGATCCGAACCTGTGTTGCCGAGATCTCCGGCACCGAGGTCGCAGAATCGGTGCGGATCCAGTACGGCGGGAGCGTCAAATCGTCGAACATCGCCGAGCTCATAAAGCAAGCCGACATAGATGGAGCGCTCGTCGGCGGAGCCAGCCTCGACCCCGACGAATTCGCCCGAATCTGCAAATTGGGCCGTTGACGGGCACTCTTGGCGCTGGAATTTCTCGCCCGATTTCTCGAACATTCGGAATGATGCAACTACCGGTCGGTAGGTAACGGTGCTATGTTGTCGTGCGCTCACTTCGATCGGGGAGGACGGGGTGAGATATGTGGTCGACCTTCCCGACGAGCGTCCCGCTTGCCAAGTCGTTCGACCGAGTCCCACCTCCCTCCGTTTCACATAGGAGGAACACCCACGTGAGGATCACGAAACGCAGCACTCGATACGCTGCACTGGCCGTCGGGTTCGCATTCATCGCCGCAGCTTGCGGTAGTGACAGCAAAACCAGCTCGAACGACACCACAGCCGGAACCACCGGCGGTACCACCGCCGGAACTGCCGCTACCGAGACAAGCGCCGCAACGCAGACCACCGCAGGTGGCTCAGAGACGACGGCAACCGGCGGAGAAGCCACGGCGATGACCATTACTTACGACCTCAATCCGAAGGCTATGTGGGAGGACGGGACGCCGATCACCGTTGCTGACTTCCAATGCTCGTGGGAGGCGCAGCTCAACACGCCTGGTTCTATCCTCACCTCTGGCAACGACCAGATCATCTCGGTCGAAGCCGGTTCGAGCGACGCGCAAGTGGTCGTCAAGTTCAAGACGCCGTACGCGCCTTACAAGGGCCTGTTCAATCCGATCATCAAGAAGGCGGCAGTCCAGAATTGTTCGGATGTCTCGGGCGACTTCGGAACCGAGATGAAGATCTCGGGTCGCGAGTGGAAGATCGATTCATGGAGCCAAGACCAGGTCGTCTTGTCGCCGAATCCCAGCTACACAGGCGACAAGAAGCCAGTGGTCCAGCAACTCGTGATGGTGCCGCGTCCCGACAACGAGATCGAGGCCCTGAAGGCCGGCGAGGTCGACTTCATCTACCCGCAGTTCCATGCCGGCATCCAAGATGAGCTCGCCGACCCCAACGTCAAGACCGTGCTCAACTACGGCGGCGACTACGAGGGGCTCTACATGAACATGTTGAAGGGTCATCCCTTCTCGGATCCCGCATTCCGCGAGGCGTTCTACAAGTCGATCGACCTCGACGCCCTGTTCAAGCAGATCTACATCCCGATCGCGGCCGACGGCAAGCTTCTTACCTGCGGTCCAATCATTCCCGGCCCGTTCTGCCCAACGGGGATTTTCGGTAACAAGTACGACCAGGCTGCTGCGGACAAGCTCATGACCGACGCCGGCTACGCAAAGGGCGGCGACGGCTTCTGGGCGAAGGATGGCGTGACACCTAACATCGTATGGATGGTCACTGCCAACAACCAGCGTCGTTTGGACACACAGGCCTACCTGATCCCATTGCTGGCCACGGCCGGCTTCAAGGTCACTGCCGACAACTGCGACGCCGAGTGCGTTTTCCAGCAGCGCGAGCCGGCCGGCGACTACGACTTGATGATGTACATCTCCACGGCCCCACCGGATCCCGGCTACCTCACTCCCTCATTCGCCGGCGACCAAATCCCCACCGAAGCAAACGGCCAAGCCGGGCAGAACTTCCACGGGTGGGACAACGCGACTGCCACCAAGGCGTTGCATGACTCGGACAAGGAAATCGACGAGACCAAGCGCGCCGCTCTGGTCCAGACGGCCATCAAGGAGATGGACAAGGACTTCAGCATGGTGCCGTTGTTCCAGTTCCCGAAGTCGGGCGCCTACCGCATTGACAGGGTCGCAGACGTCGAAGGTCAGTTGAACAACTACCGGGCCTTCAGCGATGAATACAAGTGGAAAGACGTCGACGGCGACGGCAAGATCGTCCTCGGCGCCGAGCAATGGCCGGGTTGTTTGAACCCGTATACGGAGTGCGCCAACTCGTCGTGGTTGGTGTGGACCACTACCAACCTGGTGTTGCCAGGTGTTTGGGACACCACCAACGACGGTCTCTACGAGTTGACCGACTTGGTGACCACCGAGCCAAAGGTCGAACTGGCCGGCTGATCCACAACCCGGACCAGTCGCCACAATTGCTATCCACCGCATGTGGGGCCGACTACGGTTGGCCCCACATGCGTACTTTGGCAGGGGGTGGTAGATGTTTCGTTACGTCTTACGACGGCTGATATGGGCAATACCCACGCTGATCTTCGTCACCTTTTTGGTTTATTGCGCTATCCGCGTCGGCACCGATCCCGTCGCCAGCTACAGGCGATCGAATGCACGGGCGAGCAAGGCCAAGATCCAGCAATACAGGGATCTGAACGGCCTGTACGACGGTTTCGGGGGTTACATCAGGGGTTATTTCCGGTGGCTCAGAGGATTTGTCACCGGCGACTGGCCGAGGAGCATCAAGGGCAGTAGGCCGGTGTGGCCAAACCTCAAGCGGGCGTTGTTCAACTCGATGCGCCTCGGATTTACCGCCGTTGCCGTCGGCATCCTTGTCGGGAACGCCCTCGGAATAGTTGCCGCCCTGAAGCCGGGCCGGTTACGAGATACGGCCGTCAACTCCGGGGCTCTGGTCGGGATCTCGGTACCGCCGTTCGTCACCGGCTTCATCCTGCAACTGGTTTTCGCCATCTACTGGCAGCGGTGGTTCGGCGGTTCGCTGTTCCCGACGTCCGGGATCTATCCGCCTGGCCACCAAGGGTTTGACCTCATCCTCTTGGTCAAGTACATGGTCCTGCCTGTGATCGTGGTCTCCATTCAGAGCATCTCGACCTATGCCCGCTACATGCGCGCCTCGCTGCTGGATGTCTCGACCGCGGAATATCTGCGCACTGCCCGATCGAAGGGCATCAGCGAGCGGCGGGTGCTGATTCGTCATGCGCTGCGCAACGCGTTGATCCCGGTGACGACACTGGCCTTCTTGGAGATCGGCAGTGTTGTGGGCGGTTTGATCATCACAGAATTCGTCTTCTCGTATCCCGGCATGGGTGCTTTCTTCTTGAACGCCTATAGCAACGGGGACTTCCCAGAACTGATGCCATGGATGGTCATCATCGTGTCATCGGTGATCATCTTCAACCTGTTCGCCGACGTGATCTACGCCTGGCTCGACCCAAGGATACGCCTTGACTGACATTCTAAGCCCAAGCTTGGACCCACCCGGGCCATCCGGTCCTCCAGTTCTCACCGACGCCCAAGTTGGCCTGACGATCGAATCGCTGTCGCCCGCCAGGCAGGCCTATCGGCGATTCTTGAAACATAAAGGCGCCGTCGTATCCGTAGTGGTACTAGGCATCATCGTGCTGTTCGTGATCTTCACGCCGATCACAGCGCGGTACGGCATCAACCAAGCCGTGATCGACATCTCCAAGGGCAAGAATCAGTTCCTCCCGCCACGTAAGGAAGCCTGGTTGGGTACCGATTCGATCGGTCGTGACCTGTACACACGACTGCTCTATGGGGCACGGGTCTCGCTGGCGCTCGGCCTAGCCGCGGCCACGATCAGTGTCGTGATTGGTGCCGCCGTCGGCGCGATGGCCGGCCTGCGAGGTGGATGGTTCGACGACATCCTCATGCGCGTCACCGACGTGTTCTTGGCCTTCCCGATCATCGTGGCCCTGCTCGTCACCCGAAATGTGCTCGGCGCAATCAGCTGGCTGAAACCGATCGTCGGCGAGGTCGGCTCGATCCGCTTCCTGGTCGTGCTGTTCTCGATCTTCGGGTGGATGTCGGTGGCTCGCATCGTTCGGGCACAGGTGTTGTCACTCAAAGAACGGGAGTTCATCGAAGCTTCCCGAGCTATCGGCGCAACAGGTCGGCACCTGATCTTGAGGCATATGCTGCCCAACTCGATCGGGCCATTGCTGGTGGCGCTGACGCTCGGCGTCGTCGGGGCCATTTCTGCCGAGGCAACACTGGCGTTGTTCGGTTACGGACCAAACCCGGGGGCAGGCTCGACATCACTCGGCTTGCTGGTCTCCGATTCACGCCAAGCGGTCAAAGCAGGTTACTGGTGGCTCGTCATCTACCCGATCGGAATGCTCTTGCTTCTCACCTTGTGCATCAGTTTCATTGGCGACGGACTGCGTGACGCAACCGATCCCAAGTCTGCGCAGAACAGATGACCGAGCCTGCACTCTCCCTCCGTGACTTTCGTGTCTCGTTTCCAACAATGGTCGGTGAGGTCCAAGCCGTTCGCGGCATCGATCTCGACGTTCACCCAGGCGAGATGCTCGCCGTGGTTGGCGAATCCGGTTCGGGGAAATCAGTCACCTTTCTCGGCTTGATGGGGCTGCTGCCGAAGAACACCATCATTTCCGGCTCGGCAAAGCTCGGCGACACCGAACTCGTCGGCAGCAAATCCGAGATCGTGCGTCGTGTTCGCGGCATGCGGATTGCGATGATCTTTCAGGATCCGCTCTCCTCGCTGAATCCGGTGCAGCGAATCGGCAGCCAGATCGTCGAGATGCTCCAATCCCATCAGGAGATGTCAGCGAAGGCCGCGATGAGTCGGGCCATCGAGTTGCTCAACATGGTTGGGATACCACAACCGAGTGCCCGGGCCCGGCAATACCCTCATGAGTTCTCCGGTGGCATGCGCCAACGGGTGATGATCGCCATGGCGATTGCCAACGATCCGGAGGTGTTGATCGCCGACGAGCCGACCACTGCTCTTGATGTGACGGTTCAGGCGCAGATCCTGGAAGTGTTGCAGCGCATTCAGAACGAGTTGAAAGCAGCAGTCGTGTTGATCACTCATGATCTCGGCGTTGTGGCGCGAGTTGCTGACCGCGTGCAGGTGATGTACGCGGGTCGCTCTGCCGAGCGCGGTGACATCATGTCGCTCTTCGACCATCCCAGCCATCCGTACACGCGGGGCCTGATGGACTCGCTGCCACGTGGCGATGGCGAGCGTCTCACACCGATCCCCGGAGCCCCGCCGAATATGTTGCAGCCTCCGTCCGGATGTGCCTTTCGTGTTCGCTGCACGCACGCGCTTTCGCGTTGCGCCGAAGGCTTACCTGACTTGCGCCCGTTCGGCGATCTCGAGACAGCATGCATACGCGCCGAGGAGTTGGCTGAGGAGCTGGCGGAGGTGGATGCGTGAGCGCGATCTTGAAGGTCGACGGCTTGGTCAAGAATTTCATGACTCGCAGCACCGTGGGAGTGCGCACGGTGAAGCTGGTGGTCCAAGCGGTTTCCGGCGTCTCGTTCCAACTTGAATCCGGACAGACGTTTGGTCTGGTCGGCGAGAGCGGCAGTGGCAAGACCACTGTCGGCCGGTGCGTCCTGCGACTGATCGAACCGACGGACGGATCGATCATGTTCAAGGATCGGGAGCTCATCGGCATGGGCCCGAAGGAACTTCGCAGGTTGCGACGCGACATGCAGATCGTCTTTCAGGACCCATATGCATCTCTCGACCCCAAGATGACAGTCGGATCGTCGATCGCCGAGCCATTGGGCATTCAACGTGTCCCAGGAGATCACAAGGAACGGGTCGCCGAATTGCTCGATCTGGTCGGTTTGGCACCCGATCACTCGCGTCGCTACCCACATGAGTTCTCCGGGGGTCAGCGTCAACGTATCGGCATCGCCAGGGCGCTCGCTCTCAACCCGTCGTTCATCGTGCTCGACGAGCCGGTGTCGGCCCTCGATGTCAGCATCCAGGCAGGGGTCGTCAACCTGCTCGAAGACCTGCAAGCGAAGCTTGGCCTGAGCTACATCTTCATTGCCCACGATCTTTCTGTCGTCCGCCACATCAGTGATGTGGTTGCGGTGATGTACCTCGGCAAGTTGATGGAGATGGGTCCGGCCAATGAGCTCTATTCGAAGCCTCGCCATCCGTATACCACCGCATTGTTGTCAGCTGTACCGGAACCACATCCGGTGATCGAGCGGGTCAGGCAACGAATCGTGCTCGAAGGAGATGTCCCCAGCCCGATCAACCCGCCATCTGGTTGCCGTTTCCGCACCCGATGCCCGAAGGCTCAAGATGTTTGCGCTGACGAGGAACCGCCCTTGGAAGATCAGGGCAATGGACACAAGGTTGCGTGCTACTTTCCGGAACTGGTCCCGGTCGGTTTGCCCGTGGTCACTCACTGATAACCGACGCTAGGCTGGCAAACCGTGCGCGACTTCGTGATGTATTTTACGGTGGTGGTCAACATCGTTGCGATGTTGGGCATGGTGGCTGGAGTGCTGATGCACAGCGGCCGTGGTGGCGGCCTCTCCGATATGTTCGGAGGGGGTGGGGGAGCTGCCCTCGGCTCGACCTCGGCTGAACGCAACCTGACTCGTATCACCAGCGTTCTTGCCCTGATCTGGATCTTCACGGTGGTCGCTCTCGGATTCTTGTTGGTCCGCACCTGACCCTGCGTTATCCTCAATACCCCACCACGTCGAAGTGGCGAAATAGGCAGACGCGCCAGCTTGAGGGGCTGGTGAGAGATATCTCGTGGGGGTTCAAGTCCCCCCTTCGACACTAGTTTTTGACCACAAACGCCCTGGTCAGAGAGTTTTTTGGACCGGTCTGATGTGCCTCGAAAGGCCATTTGTCCGCGATTTGTCAGCAGTGATTTCGGCGTAATTGGCCGAGGCGCTTTGAAATGGTCTGCTTCATTGCGCGGCTCGGTCGCACAACGGGAGCATCCCGGGTGTACAGCGTTCTTGCGGTCGCTGATCGCCAGAGGCCTGGGCGGGGTTGAGCCGGTCATCTCCGACGCTCACGGGGGATCAAAGCAGCGATCGCGAACGGTGTGCAGCCGGGGCGTTCGTGGCAGTGCTGCCCGACCCACTTCATGGCCAACCCGGCAACCAGGGTTCCCCAAGGCGTCATGGCCGATGATCGCTACGATTGTCCGCTCGGTGTTTGGCCGACCCGACCG
>JANPGV010000114.1:0-10691 GCA_031424145.1 Ilumatobacteraceae bacterium | reverse complement strand
ACCGCGAAGGTGTTCGTCGAGACCGACCTGCACATCACCGGCAAGGTCGCCCAGTTCGGGAGAGGAATCATGGGCGATGTCAGCAAGAAGCTGATGAACCAGTTCGCGGCCAACCTCAACAAGATGCTCGACCAGCAACCGGCCGACAGTTCGGCCGGCAAAGAGTCTGGCAAGGAGCCGGGCAGTTCGGCCGGCAACGGACCCACGGACGAGCCGGGCTCCGATGTGCCTGTCGGCGCTGGCTCGGCAAACTCGGGACCGCCCTCCAGCGCATCGAACAATGGCCCCGCGACCAGCACGACCACGACCACCACGACTCCGGCCGCACCCGCTGTTCGCAAGATCAATGGCCCTGCAGCTGCCCCCATCGAGTTGTCCGACGTAGCCGGCTCAGCGATCCTCAAGCGCGCTCTCCCCCTCGTCGGTGGGCTCGCGCTGCTTTGGATCATTGTGCGACGGCTAACTCGCCGCTGACGAGGTGAGCGACGATGTCGCTGCCGTGCGCGAGCTGATCGGTCGAACGCCCCGCGGTTCCTTCGAGGTCGTCGTTCGAGACGGCTCAGGCGCGCCGGTAGTGCTATGCAACTCACCACTGCTGGATGGTGGAGAGCCGATGCCTACTCGTTACTGGTTGGTTGGCAAGCAAGAGGTGTTGGCCGTGAGCCGGCTCGAGTCCACCGGGGCCGTGCGTCGTGCCGAGCGGGAGATCGATCCGGTGCTGGTCGCCGACGCGCACGCTCGCTACGCGGCCGAGCGCGACGCCGCGCTGCCTGCGGGTCACACCGGTCCACGGCCGCATGGCGGAGTGGGCGGCACGCGCACCGGCATCAAGTGCCTGCACGCGCACTACGCATGGTTCCTGGCCGGCGGCGACGATCCCGTCGGAGCCTGGGTGGCAACACAGCTGCAGGATCCGACGTGAGCGCAATGACAGTGGACCTCGGTGATGACCACACGCGGGCCGACGTCGACGGGCTGCACCACATCATCCCTTTGGGTGTCGTCAACCTCAGCAAGAGCGAGCTGGTAACCGACCCGCCCCGTCCGGAGGAACTGACCAACGCAATTGGCCTCGTCACGGATTACCTCGACGACATGCTCCGCGAAATTCCGGCCGCGGCCGACCCCGGTGAGGTCGCCTTCGTCGGCGATACGGCCATCGCCATTGCTGCCGTCGAGGTGGGCGGAACTCCCTCGTTGCCGCTCTCGCTCCCGCGGGCAGCAGTCGAAGAGGTCTTCCGAACAGTTGCGACAGAGTCGGCGGCGGAGCGCGCGTTGAACCCTGGGCTCCCGCCCGATGCGGTCGACACGATCGTGGCTGCTTGCTGCATCGTTGTCGCTGTCATGCGCTATCTGCATCTGGACGTTGTCGATGTCGGGAGGCCGCAATGACCTTCAGCCGACGCGGCGGACTGCACCCGTCGGTGTCGGTCGAGCCCGGCATGCGGCTGTACGGCAAGCGAATCGTGTTGCGACCCTTGATGGTCAGCGACTTCACCCAATGGACAGAGGTGCGCCAACGGAACGAGCAATGGCTCACGCCGTGGGAGCCATTGCGCTCCCACAATCTGGCCGACCCGACGCGGCACCGCGACGCGTTCAGCTCACGTTGTGCAACGCGGGACCGCGAGCGACAAGTAGGCACCGCCTACGGATTCGGATTGTTCATCGACAATGCCTTTGCAGGCGAGATCAACATCAACAACGTCGTGCGCGGCGCGTTCCAATGCGGCGTCGTCGGGTACTGGATCGATCAGAAGCACGCGGGCAACCGCTACATCGCGGAGGGCGTCGCAATCATCTGCAGGTTCGCGTTCGACGAGCTGCACCTGCACCGATTGGAGATCTGCATCGTGCCGCGTAACACCAACAGCCGCCGTGTGATGGAGGTGCTGGGAATCCGCGATGAAGGAATAGCTCTGCGCTACCTGGAGATCAACGGGGCGTGGGAGGACCACATCCGATACGCGATCACCGCGGAGGAGTGGCAGGAACGACGAAACGAGTTCGCGTCGAACTGGGGCTAGGCCCGAGCGATCGTGATGTGCTGACGGTCAGTCGTTGGCGATGCGGAACGCTTCGGCCTTCGCCTTGCGCAGTGTCGTGCGCCGCTTCCACATCTTCAACTTCCAGTGACGCTTGGTGGTCGTGCCGAGCTCGGCTCTGGCCTTTGCCTTTTCGACGTCGTGATGATGCGATGGCACCCAGGCCCGGCCTGGCTCGTGCACCTCATCCGGCTCGTAACCGGCACTCACCTGCGCCGCAACTGCGTCGAGCTCGCTGTGAATGCGATGCCGCTCGTTGTGGGCGTGGGCACGTGAGTCCATCTTTGGCGGTGGGATCGCCTCTTGACTCCGATGGCGCTGGCTCATGAAGTACCTCCGTTGTTCTGTCGGAATGTACGGTGTGGGAGCTACCCGTGGATGAACCGTAATCCACACCCTCAGGGGTACGGAAGGCACTTTGCGTAACATTCGTGCGCGCTTTTGAAGGCGCCGGTGTTACGGCTTTGTGCGGATCTTTGCCTGCAGTGCGGCCAATCGCTCGGCAAACCAGGGTTGGCGCGTGCTCCACAGCTGCGGATCCAGCTCGCGCTTCACAGCAGCTGCATGCGTGTCGATATCGGCCATGGCTTGAATCGTCTTCTTGGCTTCGATCGCGAGGTCGCGCGGGGCACTCGCGGCGCGCGCAGCCATCGTCTGTGCTGCATCGAGGAGGTCGCTGTCCTCCACACAACGATGCACCAGGCCGACGCGTGCGGCCTCTTCGCCATCCATGACCTCACCGAACACGACAGCGGCCATGGCAACCTGCGGACCGGCGATGCGCCTCAACATCCATGTGTGTCCTCCACCGGGGTGCAGGCCGATCTGCAGGAAGCGGGTGTCGAACTTGGCGCGGCGTGCGGCCAGACGCACGTCGCACCCCAATGCGAGGTTCATCCCCGCACCGACCGCCGCCCCGTTGACGGCCGCCAGTGTGGGCAGCGGGCTGCGGGCGATGCGCAGGAAGCCCTCGTAGATCGAGCCCAGGCTGGTCTCGCCCGCCTCGGCGAGGTTGCCCAGGTTCGCGCCGGCGCAGAACGCCGGTGGTGCTCCCGTGACGACGATGGCTCCGATCGATTCATCAGCCTCGATGTCGTCCACTGCGGCCACGATCTCGTCGACCATCGCGGCAGTCAGCGTGTTGCGTTCGGCCGGATTGTTGAGGGTCAGCGTGGCCACACCTTCGGAACGGGAGACGACTACGAGCGACATGGCTACACCGTACTGTTGGCACGGTAGCGTCAGCGCTTGAGATGCTCGACCATGTGTTCACCGACGCGATCAGCGCACTCCGAGATGCGTTCGAGGCAGCGTTCCTCGAGCGTCAGGCGTTCGACGAGCACTTCCAGGTCGACGTGTTGCTGGGCGACCTGTCGTGGGAAACGTCGTACGGTCTGCCCGGCGAAGGCCAACCACCGCGCGTCGTCGCGCACATCAACTTCGACTGGCCCAGTTGGAGCCAGACGGCGTACCGCAGTTGGTGCGTCGACGAGGTGTTGGACCGCCAGCCGGCAATCGAGATGGAGATCATCTTCCGCGTGCAGCGCCTCATCGCCCGTCCCGAGCCTTCCGCGGTGCAACCAGCCATGCCGGAAACGAGCCCACTGATCGGCAACGAGCGCATGGAGCGGGCCGGGCTGACTGTTGAGATCGGCTACTTCGACAGCATCGACGGCGCGGCTGAGTACGCGATCGAGGTGACCTACGAGGGAATGTACGAACTGGCTGAGGAGACCCTCGCCGACGGGGCCAGCACGTTGCTCGACGAGCACTTCGGCGCCTTGGGAGGGTGGATCTCAGCGACCCTCGTGCGCCTCGGGGACCTCAAGCTCGCGTTCCGCCCCGCCGACGACGCCAGCCTCTAACCCCCAACCCAAACCCAACCGAGTGTTTGCGGCTCGCCGCCGGCAACTGAGTGTTTGCGTCCACCCCGGGCGAGCCGGACACACTCGGTTAGAGGTTTCCGCCGCGAGCACGGAGCTCGGTGCGGATGGCCTCGGCGATGTCGAGCGCGAGGATCTCGGCGCCGGTCGTGTTCAGGTGAAAGCCGTCCTTCGCCCGCACTTCCTTGAACTCGTTGTCACGTGGATCCTGCACGACCTCGGCAAAGCCTCCGCTGAGCCCTGAGAAACGCTTCCAAGTGTCGACGAACACGACCTTCGGGCGTTTCGCCGCCTCGGCCATGACGACTTCGTTCTGCACCTGCAAACGCGCCGTCACGTCCGGGTTGTTGTCGTTGGGGATGCCCACCCAGATCAGTGTGCGGTTGTCGCCACCGAGGTAGTCCATGACCGCGCCGACGCGCTTGGCGTACTCGGCACGCCAATCTGCGTCGTCGCCACCTGCGCCGGGGTTGTGCTGCACGGCCCACGACTTATCGAGGCTGCGGAGGCCCTGGGCGTCGTTGCCGCCGAACGTCACGACCACGATGTCGGGGTTGACAACCGGGATCTGCTGGGCGAAGTGGGCGGACCAATCGAAGAAGTCGGGGCGGCTGAGGCCGGACGAGACCTTGTAGTCGAGGGTGGTCGTGACCATTCCCGTTTGTTTCATCAGCTTCTCGAGGTACGGGCCGAACGTGCCGGCGTCGCTGTCGCCGGCGACATACACCTCCGCTGGATCAGCGGCCGATGGAGCGATCTTCGGCTTCGGCAAGAGCTCGGTCGTGGATGTGGACGTCGACGCCGCGGTCAACGGTGCGCTGCCGTCGCTGACGACCAGCGAGGTGCTGGGCGCGGTCGGCGCCGCCTCCGTTGGCCGGCTCGGGCCGCCGAACACAGCCGAAACAACCGTGTACAGCAAGAACAGGATGGCAACGGCCGCGATCCCCGCTACGACGCGTCGCGTCGCGTACACACGATCAGGCAGGCGTTGGCGCGGTGGTTGCACAGGAGCGAGGTACATCGTCTACCGGCGGTGATTCTATGGTCTGACACCGAACGAACCAGGCTCTCCGGTCGGTCACCACCCTGCCGGGATAGAATGCCGACCGGAAATTCCATTCCATATTTTCCAAACCTCCAAGGGGGAGACCAATGCTCAAGACCAAGCGATTTACATCGCTGGCCGCCTTTGCCCTTCTCGGCCTGACGGCCGCCGCATGTGGCAGCGACAAGACTGCCTCGCCATCCACCGGCGCATCCGGCGGAACGACAGCCACCGGCGGAACCACTGCGCCCGCCGGCACCACCGCACCCGCCGGCACGACCGCACCGACCGCCACCGCAGCAGGTTCGACGCCTGCAACTGATTCAGGCGCGAAGGTCGGTTTGGTGTTCGACATCGGTGGCCGCGGCGACCAGTCCTTCAACGACTCAGCTGCCAGAGGCGTCGAGAAGGCAAAGGCCGAGCTCGGTATCACCTTCACCGAGGCATCGCCCAACGACGACGGATCCAATCGCAAGGAGCTACTGGACCTCGCGGCCCAATCGAGCGACATTGTCATCGCCGTCGGCTTCCTGTTCGAAGGTGACGCTGCGGCTGTCGGCAAGTCCAACCCCGACAAGACGTTCGCCGTCGTCGACTCGGCCATGATCGACAGTGCGACAAGCCAGCCTTACGGTCCCAACATCATGGGTCTGGTCTTCTCCGAAGAGCAGGGCTCGTTCCTGGTCGGTGCCGCTGCGGCATTGAAGAGCACGAGCGGTCAGATCGGGTTCATCGGCGGCGTCAAGGGCGTCGGCGGTCTCATCGAGAAGTTCGAAGCCGGGTTCATCGCGGGCGCCAAGGCAGTGAAACCCGACATCAAGATCGTGTCGAAGTACATCACCGAGGCTCCTGACTTCGACGGCTTCAACGCTCCTGACCAAGCTCGCGACATCGCAACGACGATGTACGACGGTGGCGCCGACGTCATCTACCACGCTGCTGGTGGATCAGGTGCCGGCCTCTTCGAGGCAGCCAAGGCTTCGAGCGACGCAAAGGGCTCGAAGGTCTGGGCCATCGGCGTCGATAGCGACCAGTACAACACCTCTGATCCCGCGGTGAAGGACTTCATCCTCACGTCGATGATCAAGCACGTTGACGTCGCCGTCTTCCAGGCGATCAAGGCTCATCTGGACGGCAACGTCAAGGGCGGCCCGACCCGCTACGACCTCTCCGTCGATGGGGTCGGTTACTCCACCTCCGGTGGCTTCCTCGACGACGTCAAGGACAAACTCGAGACGTACAAGGCCGACATCATCAGCGGCAAGATCGTCGTGCCGACCGACCCGACGAAGGCCTGATCAGCAACACCTGAAGCGCAACACCTGAGGTAACGCGTGCGAGCGGGGCCGGACTACAGTCCGGTCCCGCTTCTGCGTTTTGGAGGGCACTTGGCACGAGCAATCGAGTTGGTCGGCATCACGAAGCGCTTCCCTGGTGTCGTCGCGAACGATCACGTCGACCTGGCGGTCGAAGAGGGCGAGATCCACGCGATCTGCGGCGAGAACGGCGCGGGCAAATCGACCTTGATGAAGATCCTGTACGGAATGCAGGCGCCCGACGAGGGTGAGATGAAGGTCTTCGGCAAGGAGATCCACTTCACGAAGCCGACCGATGCGATCGCCCTCGGGATCGGCATGGTCCATCAACACTTCATGCTCGCCGAACAGCTCACGGTGCTCGAGAGCGTGATCCTCGGCGCCGAGCCGACACTGCCGGGAGGTCGCATCGACTTCGCCAAGGCCAGGGCTCACGTCCGCGAAGTCAGCGAGGCCTACGGGCTCGAGGTCAATCCCGACGAACTGATCGAGACCCTCGAGGTCGGCGAGCGCCAGCGGGTCGAGATCATCAAAGTGCTGTATCGGGGGGCGAAGATCCTGATCCTCGACGAGCCGACTGCGGTCCTCGTGCCGCAAGAGGTCGAGGCTCTTTTCAACAACATTCGCGAGTTGAAAGCCGGTGGTGCGACGATCTTGTTCATCGACCACAAGCTCGACGAAGTGTTGGCCATTGCCGACACCATCACCGTCTTGCGACAGGGTCATTCCGTGGCCACGGTGAAACCCTCGGAGGTCACCGCGCACGACCTCGCCGAGCTGATGGTCGGCTCCGAGCTGCCGACTCCCAACACGACCGAATCCACGGTGACTGACATTGTGGTGCTGAAGGTCACCGACCTCGTGGTCGATGAGCTCGATCGGTCGGTGGTCAGCGACGTCAGCATCACCGTGCATCGCGGGGAGGTGGTCGGCGTCGCCGGAGTGGAGGGCAACGGCCAGGCGGAGCTGGTCGACGCGATCATCGGAACACGTCCGCTGAAGTCCGGCTCGATCGAGATGCTCGGTGAAGACATCACCCACAGCACGGTGCGCTACCGGCGCGAGCACGGAATCGGCTACATCCCCCAGGACCGCCAGCGCGAGGGTCTGCTGCTGTCGGCACCTCTCTGGGAAAACGCCGCGCTCGGCCACCAGACCAAGCCACCGTTCTCCAACGGGTTCTGGATGGATCGCGACGGGATGCGCGAAGCCACTGAACACATCCGAGAAGCGTTCGACGTGCGCACTCCCAACATCGACGTGGCCGCGCACGCATTGTCGGGCGGGAACCAGCAGAAGCTGATCGTCGGCCGCGAGATGTCTGCCAGCCCGACGATGCTGATCGCGGCCCACCCGACACGCGGTATCGATGTCGGCGCGCAAGCGGCAGTGTGGGATCAGTTGCGCGCTGCTCGGGCAGCGGGATTGGCGACGCTGTTGATCAGCGCCGATCTCGATGAGTTGATCGGGCTCTCCGACACCATCGTCGTCATGCTGCGCGGACGATTGGTCGCCACCCTCGACCCGGCAACGGTCACACCACGCGACCTCGGCTCGTACATGACCGGCGCGGCACTGCAAGAGGGTGCGGCGTGAGATCCCTCTCCCGCCGTTTCCTGCTCGGTGCCGCGGCACCGGTGATGGCATTGATCTTCGCCATCATCGCCTCCTCGATCGTGCTGCTGCTCGCCGGCAGCAACCCGTTCCATGCCTACGGCGACATGATCAAACACGCCAGCAAGCTCGAGACCATGATCGACATCCTCAACCGGGCGACCCCGTTGTTCATCTCCGGCATCGCCGCGGCCATCGGGTTCCGGATGAACCTGTTCAACATCGGTGTGGAGGGCCAGTACCTGCTTGCCGCGTTGGTCGCCGCCGAGGTCGGCGGCGTTGTTCGACTGCCTGCTCCGCTGCATGTCGCCTTGATCCTGCTGGTGGGGATGACGGTCGGCGCCGCGTACTCCGGCATTGCCGGTGTGTTGAAGGTGACCCGGGGCATCAGCGAGGTGATCTCCACGATCATGCTCAACGCCATCGCTGTCTCCGGCCTCATCGTTGCTGGTTTGAAGTTGTGGCAGGCGGGCGGAGCCGTCGGTGGCAACGTCACCCGTGTCGGCACAGCGGAGATTCCCAAATCGGGGCGAATACCCAACCTCAACAGGATCGTCGAGATCTTCACGCGTGACATCGGCCGAGACCGCAAGTTGACCGGTGTGCTGATCATCGCTATCGCGGTAGGGGTCGGATATCACGTGCTGTTGAACCGCTCCCGATTCGGCTTTGACCTGCGAGCCAGTGGCGCCAACCCGTTCGCCGCCAGGGCAGGCGGTGTCTCACCGAAACGGATGATCCTGTCCGCGATGTTGCTCTCCGGTGCTGTTGCCGGGTTGGTCGGGATGACAGAGATCATGGACAGCGGGGTGTTCCCGTCCAACCCGATCCAAGGACTCGGCTTCGCCGGTATCGCCGTGGCCCTGCTCGGTCGCAACAGCGCTGTTGGTGCCGCAGTCGCGGCATTGATATTCGCGTTCCTCGACATCTCATCGGGAATCCTGCAGAACACCGGCTCGGCATCTCGCGAGATCGTGCAGATCATGCAGGCCCTGATCATCTTGGCCGCGGTGGTGGCGTACCAAGTGACCCAACGAGTGCGTGATCGAGAAGAAGCCAAGGCTGCTTCCGCGGCGCTCAGCGGAGTTACGGCATGATCGTTGTGAACTATCTGAAGAACATGCCGGCCTGGGCTCGTTGGATGCTGTACGCCGTCATCGGCGTCGCCGTCCTCAACATCGTTCAGGGATTCGACGACACCAGCCTGCTGACGGCAGAGAGCTCGTCGAGGGCGATGCTCCGCTGGGGCGTTCCCATCCTGCTCGCCGGGCTCGGCGGTCTGTATTCCGAGCGCGCCGGCGTCGTCAACATCGGCCTCGAAGGAATGATGGTGCTCGGCACATGGTTCGGCGCATGGGGCGCGCTGGAGTTCGGCCCGTGGCAGGGACTTTTCCTCGGGGCGCTGGGTGGTGCGATGGGTGGGTTGCTGCACGCAGTTGCCACCGTGCAGTTCGGCGTCGATCACGTGATTTCCGGTGTGGCCATCAACATCCTCGGCCCCGGAACCGCCCGATTCCTCTCATCGGAGATCTTCAACAAGAAGTTCAAGAGTGCCGGCGGGTCGATCACGCAGTCGCCTCGGGTGCCGACTGTTGGACGATTCACCGTTCCGTTTCTGGCGGGTGGCGATCTGTTCGGCTGGAAAACGCCAGACTTTCTCGGCTGGTTGAGCAAGAGGCACTGGGTCTTCATCTCGCACTTGGGCGGCATTGTGCGCGGTCTCGTCAGCGGCATGTCGTGGGTGACGCTCTTCGCGTTGGTGATGGTGCCGTTCAGTGCATGGTTGCTGTGGCGAACTCGTTTCGGGCTGCGCCTGCGCATCTGCGGCGAGCGTCCAGAGGCCGGCGAGGCCCAGGGCGTCAACATCTACTTCTACAAGTACGTTGGTGTGGTCACCAGTGGCGCCTTGGCCGGTTTGGCGGGCGCGTTCATTGCCAGCGCCGAACTGTCGGGCGTGTACAAGGAAGGCTCGACCAACGGGCGCGGCTTCATCGGCTTGGCAGCGTTGATCTTCGGCAACTGGAGACCGGTGGGGATTCTCGGAGGTGCGATGCTCTTCGGCTACCCCTTCGCGCTCAAGCTGCAGGATCTGGACGGCAAAGCCTCACATGCATTGCTGCTCGTCACAGCCATCACGATGTTTGCAGTGATGATCTGGGCGTTGCTGCGCAGGAACACCAGCGACACGGTGCTGGCTGCAGCGTTCGGTGGCGCGGCGTTGCTGTGGTACGTGCTTGCGAAAACACCCCCCGATTGGTGGGCAGCAATCCTCCCCTACGTCATCGTGCTGGTCGTGCTGATCTTCTTCACCAAACGTCTGCTCCCACCGGCCGCCGACGGCCAGGTGTATCGCAAGGGCGAGGTGTAAGCCTCCTTAGGCGCAGACGCCGTCGAGAACGGCGCGTACGTCGGCGCCGACGCGGTGCAATTGGTATCCACCTTCCTGGACGATGAGGAGTGGTCGATCGATCTGGGCGATGGCCTTGCCGACCTCGTTGAAGTCGGCAGTCGTCAGGCACAGACCGGCGGTCGGATCGCCATCCGCCGGGTCCACACCGAGGGACACGATCACATAGTCAGGGTCGAACGCCGAGACCGCATCGATGCCGATCGCCAGATCGGTCTGGAAACGATCGCCCATCGTGCCGAGCGGGAGCGGGAGGTTGAGATTGGCGCCGGCACCGGGCCCCTCGCCGCGCTCGTGGGCGCGACCGACGAACCACGGATAGTTCTGATCCGGATCCATGTGGATGCTGACGAACTGCACGTCGCCACGTTGGTAGAAGAT
>JANPGV010000113.1:0-14013 GCA_031424145.1 Ilumatobacteraceae bacterium | reverse complement strand
CAGGGGGCATCGCCGGCGCGCTCGTTGCCCTGGGCGGGCGGCTGTTGCCGGGGTTCGACCTTGTCGCGGATGAGCTCGATCTGCACGACGCCATCGCTGCCGCCGATGTGGTCGTGACCGGCGAGGGTTACCTGGACGAGCAGAGCTTCGAAGGCAAGGTCGTCGGCGGCGTGCAAGCGATGGCCGGCGAAGCGGACAAGCCTGTCGGCGCGATCGTCGGCGACGCCGCCCCCGAGGCAGCCACGCACATCGACCACGTCAACCTGACCGACGAATATGGAGCCGAAAAGGCGATGAACGAACCGCTGTGGTGCATCGAGCGCGCCGCAGCAACGCTGCTGCAGCGGCTTACGGCGCCGCCGAACTAGTCGTTGCGCCGGCGACCGTGGTGGTGGGCGCAGTCATCTCGTCGAGCGTCTTGCTGGCCTTGTCGTCGCCGAGCAGCACCACCACGGTGTTGTCGGCCAGCAGAGTCGGATCCTGCAGCAACACCGGGGTGGGGATCGGCTCGACCGTGGCCACACCCATCAATACAGCGACCGATCGGGCCACTGCTTCGGCGTTTGCATCACCGGCAAGGAATTGAATCTTCGTGGCCGCTTCCTTCGTCCCGCCGTTGGTGGGCTCGCCCATGGTGAACCCCTTCCCTTGGAGCGCCGTGGAGAGCACCTTGGCTACGCCGTTGGCGTGCGACGAGTTGGCGACCAGCACCTTGGCGCCGGCCGTGGTCGGTGTGAACACGGTTACCTGAGGCACGGTCGGCAACGGAGCGAGAGAGGTGGTGAGAGTTGGGTCGATCGACGTGGTCGCTGGGATCGTGGGCGTCGTTGCGTCGCTGTTGCTATCGCTGCGAATGTTTTTGAGGATCAAGAACCCGACGACCACCGCGGCAACGGCAATCACGATGGCCAACGTCGAACCCATCGGCGACGCGCCACTGCCAGACCGCTTTGGTGGGCGGCTCGGCTGTTCGTTACTCATGTGTGCTCCTCATGTCCCCGGGCTCAGTCACCACTGGCCGCGCCCTCAATCATTTCACGACGGCGACGCTCGCGATGACGCCGGAGCCTACGCACCGTGAGCGGATCGAATTCCAATGCCGCCGGATGATCGATCACGCGGTTGACCTCGAGGTTGTATTCCTCCACAGAACATGCAAATCGCGCCCTGATGGCGTCGTAGCGATGTTCGTCGAGTGTGAACCATGACGACTCGAACTGGATGATCGCCTGATCGCGTTCGCTGAGTGTTGGGGATCCGTCTGTCACGGCGCCAAGCCTTGCCGGTGGGGCAGGGTCATTACAAGGACCCCCCAGTAATGTCTCCCCGATGCCATCGGCTCGACGTCCATTTCTCATCGGCGTGGCGGGTGGCACGTGTGCCGGCAAGACGCTGGTATGCGAACGCTTGGCCGAACGTGCAGGTGAGGACGTCGTGGCCTTGATCCGGCTCGACTCATATCAGATCGATCGAACCCACCAATCCGTCGACGAACGAATCGCCGCGAACTACGACCACCCCGACGCGTACGACTGGAGCCTGCTCAACAACCACCTCGCCGTGTTGGCTGCAGGCGAGCCTGTGCTGGCGCCCACGTACGACTTCACCATCCACAACCGCAGTGACATCGTTCGCCCGCTGGCGCCCGCCCCTGTGATCGTGGTCGAAGGGATACTCGTCCTTCACGACGTCGCGCTGCGCGAACGATTCGATTTGAAGGTGTACGTCGACGCCGATGCCGATCTGCGATTCATCCGGCGGCTGACCCGCGACGTCGCGCAACGTGGCCGCACTTCGGAAGGCATCATCACCCAGTACCTCACCACGGTGCGGCCCGGTCATGACCAGTTCATCGAGCCGAGCAAACGGTACGCCGATGTGATCGTCCCAGGCGGTGGGCTGAACGAGCCGGCCATCAACCTGCTCCTTGCGCTTGTCAACGAAGTGACCAACACGGCCTGACGCCGACTCACCGTCACTTCTTGCCGCTGATCAAAAGGGTCACTGTAGAACCCGGCGGCACTTGGCCGCTCGGCTCGACACCGACGACGGTGTTCTTTTCCACATCGCCATGACCTTTGACCTCTTTGGTGACAACCGTCAACCCAAGCGCTTTCAGTTGGTCGGTGGCTTTCTCGCTGTCGAGGCCGATCAGAGAATCGGGATTGACGATGACAGTGACCAGAGTCGGGGTGACTGCAGCGATCGCCACTGTTGTGGGTGTCGCCGTGACGGCGGTCTGCGGCACGGCTGCGGACGACACGCTGGAAGAGGCGGTCAACGGACCGTTGTCGTCAGTCGCTTGAGCCAACGCCAGCCCGATGATCAGCGCCGCGACCAGCACCACGGCCGAGGCGACGAGTCGGCGCTTGGACCGGGCTTGTCGAACGAAGTCGCGATCGAGGATCGGAGGGGAACCGCTGGCGATGAGCCCGGGTGGCATGACGGCCGTCTCCGACGGACCCGCCGGCGAGAACGCTGTGGGCGCAACTGCCGCGACTGCGGCCGTTGATGCAACCGTGGGCGCCGAGCTGGCGTCGGTGTGTCGAGGCGAACCAGTGGGCGAGGGCAAGAGATGCCGCTGCAGATCGCGAGCCTCGCTCGCAAAGCTCGCCGCTGAAACTGGGCGATCGGCCGGCTTCTTCGACATCGACCGCTTGATCAACGATCGGACGCCGGCGGGAACGGAGCCGGGCAGATCCGGTGGCTCTTGATTGACGTGAGCCATGGCCAAAGCGAGTGGATTCTCACCGCTGAACGCGGGCTTGCCGGCGAGCATCTCGTAGCCGACGACGCCGAGAGAATAGATGTCACTTGCAGACGTAGCAGGCTCGCCACTGGCCTGCTCCGGCGACATGTATTGGGCGGTACCGACGACCTGACCCACTGCTGTCAGCGAGGTCGAGTCGACGAGGCGCGCAATTCCGAAATCCGTCACTTTGACAGTACCGTCCGGAAGGATCATCAGGTTGCCTGGCTTGATGTCGCGGTGCACCACTCCCATTTCGTGCGCGGCGCGCAGCGCTTCTGCGGTCTGGGCGAGATAGGACAACGCCGTCGTCACGGGCAAGGCACCGTCACTCGCAAGAACTGTGGACAGGGGCTCGCCGGGCACCAGTTCCATCACAAGGAATGCGTCGGTCCCATCTTCGCCGTAGTCGTGCACGCGTGCGATCCCGCTGTGCGATAGCGCGGCAGTGTGGCGCGCCTCCTCGCGGAAGCGTTCCAGAAGGATGGCGGCATTGTCAGTGCGCAACACCTTGACCGCGACAACGCGGTCGAGCACCGTATCGGTGGCAGCCCAAACCTCGCCCATCCCTCCGATGGCTATGCGCTGGTCGAGCTCATACCGTCCACCGAGCGGATCTCCTCGGCGGTGCGTCATGCCCGCGGTAGCGGCCGCCTCAGCGGAGCACCAACACCAAGATCACGATGATCAGGATGAGCAGAACCGCGCCGCCGCCGATGTACACACCGCTGGCTAATAGTGCCTCGATCATCACAACCTGCCTTTGACATAGTGGCGAAACCGCAACAGACGTGCGATT
The DNA here is from genome assembly GCA_031424145.1 of Ilumatobacteraceae bacterium. Classification (GTDB taxonomy): domain Bacteria; phylum Actinomycetota; class Acidimicrobiia; order Acidimicrobiales; family Ilumatobacteraceae; genus JAENVT01. The sequence goes on along the minus strand of JANPGV010000113.1, from coordinate 10,465 downwards.
GGCATAGCTCGGTCGATGGTTCCCCGGAGGGCTGTTCTTCAAACGTCTGAAGTCCAAATGCTTGCGTCGGTGTACGCTCAAGCAAGGCCGATGTGTTGTGTCGCCGTCCGTCCAGACCTCGCGGATCACTTGAAGTTCGCTGAGGAGAAGCAGAATGAACACCGAGGTCCCGGTCCGTTCGATGGCGGAGACAGACTTGCGGCGGGGCATCGACCACAACGAGTTCGTCGTGTTCTACCAACCGATCGTCAACCTCGAAGGCGGCAGGATCGTCAGCTTCGAGGCTCTCATTCGGTGGAAGCAAGCCGACGGATTGATCGATCCCAGTAGCTTCCTCAAGCTCGCGGAACAATCTGACGTGATGTTGGAGCTCGGTGCACTTGTCCTCGATCAGGGATGTCAACAGACGATGGAGTGGCAACGGGCGGGCATGGAGGTAGGCCTCAGTGTCAACCTGAGCGCCCGCGAGCTCGTCGACGTCAATCTGGTGGCGCGTATCGCGGCGTCGCTGGAGTCATCAGGCCTCGATCCGACACGCCTGTGGCTCGAGGTCACCGAAACAGTTCTGGTGGAGGAACTGGAGCTCGTCGGAGTCCGCCTCCGCGAGCTCGCGGCTCTGGGCATCAGCATCGCCATCGACGACTTCGGGACGGGATGGGCAAGCTTGCTCTACCTGCGCCATTTTCCGGTTCGCGTCCTGAAGATCGACGCCGTCTTTGTCAGCGGCATCGAGCGCAAGGCGAACGACTCCGCCATCGTCCATTCGGTTATCTCCCTCGGCGCAGAGCTCGGACTGACGGTCGTCGCCGAGGGCGTCGAGCGCTTCTCCCAGGAAGCGGCGCTGCGCGAGTTCGGTTGTGCGCTCGGCCAGGGGTTCCTGTACGGCAAGCCCACCCCGGCGAACCGCGTGCCGCTGGACCGCATGAATCGAATGCGCGCCCGCGACCCGGCGGGCAGTGATTTCCTGCCCTCCGCCGTTTCCGCCCTCAACGCCTTCCCCTCCGAAGTCGGTGGGACCGGAGAAAACGTCGTGTCGACGATGCTTCGAGGGTTGCTCCGCATTCGGTCCGCTGAAGCCGCAGCGCACCTGATACAAGCAGCCGTTCGCGGGCTCGGAGGGAAGTTGGTCTACGCGGCTGAGTCCGGCGCCGATGCACTCCCCATCGATCTGTCCTTGGGGGAGGGCGAACCGCTGCTCGCGGCCGCTGAACCACTCAGCACCGCACGAATGCAACTTGAACGCTTCTTGCCGCGGCTCGTAGAAGATGCCCGTCAAGCTGTCAACCTGCTTCGCTACAGCGAGCGGCTCATGGAGGAATCCAATCACGACCTTCTGACCGGCCTCGCCAACCGCCGCGTTCTGGACCGCGTGCTGCCCCGAGCGATGGGAGGAATCATCATCATGATCGACCTCGATCATTTCAAGAGCGTCAACGACACGGCCGGCCACCAAGCAGGCGACGAAGTTTTGGCCAGCTTTGGCCGCATGCTCGCTCACGACGTTCGAGCCAGCGACGTGTGCTGCCGATTGGGCGGCGAGGAGTTCGTGATCGTGGCCGCCCACGCAGACGTGGCGAGCGGAGTGGAACTGGTCGTGCGCCTTCGTGCTTCGTGGAGCAAACGCGCTCCATTTCCTGTCACGTTCTCCGCCGGTGTCGCGGCCGTCGGTGCGGCGGGCGGCAGCGTCGCCCTCATCGCCGCCGACCAAGCCCTCTATCGGGCAAAGGCGAATGGTCGCAATCGAACGGAAATCGACGAGCGAAGCTCGGAGGTGGACACGTGACGGCCCCGTTCGTCGCCTTCAGCGAGATCACTTGCCCCGAGGGCGCCGCCGGCAAATTGGTCGGCGCGTTTGCAAGCCGGCTCGGCGAGGTCGAGCACTCGCAGGGGTTCGACCATCTCGAGGTTTGGCAGAACGAGCGAGACGAGACTCGCTTCGTCATGGTCTCGTGGTGGGCCACTGAAGCTGACTTCAGATCCTACATGCAATCGAACAGCCACCGTCGCTCCCACGACCGCATCGTCGACGGACCGGATCGCCCGAGAGCCGCCCGGTTTACTCGCTTCAGGGTGGTCGCCCGATGACCGACAGCCTGTCACCAGCGACTCGACAGATCCTCGACCTAGCCGCTCTCGGCCGTCCTCGTCCGGCGATCGACCGTGCCCTTTCGCTTCTCGCCGACGGATATTCAACCGAGCGTCTCATCTCCGATGTGCTCGCCCCCGCTCAGCGCGAGGTCGGGATTCTGTGGCAGACGAACCAATGGAACGCTGCCCAGGAGCACGCGTCAACAGCAGTCATCGATGGGGTGCTCGGTGCTCTGGCAATGAACACACCCACGCCGCCCGCCCCACGAGGAAGCGTTCTCGTCGCGTGCGTCGAGGAGGAGTATCACACCGTTCCCGCGCGAATGGGCGTCGAACTCCTGCGGCTCGACGGATGGGATGTGACCTTCCTCGGCGCGAGCGTTCCGGCTCATGACCTGCAGAGCTTCGCCATGCAGACCGAGCCAGACGCGATCGTGCTGAGCTGCACGGTTGCTCTGTTCCTGCCGGCCGCGGCGAGGTGCATCGCCGCAGTTGCTGACCTCGGCATTCCGGCAGTTGCCGCCGGAGCAGCCTTCGGCACGAACCCTGATCGTGCGATGCGCCTCGGCGCGTGTGGCTGGATCGGTCCAGCAGTCGATCGCTCGGTGGTTCTCGGAGGGCCCTTGCCCCGAGGTGAACCTCACGTTCAAGATCCAGAGTCGATTCAACTCCAACTGCAGCACGACGCGCTGACCAATAGCTGCATGACGCGCATGCTCAAAGTCGTCACGGCCATGTCGAGCTATACGGAGAACCAACTGGCACGTTCGAGGGCAGACGTTTCGTACATCCTCTTCTATCTAGGCGCAACACTGGACGTCGGTGACGCCACCTTGTTCCGTGATTTCGTTTCCTGGTTGACCATCGTGCTCGGCGCGCGCGGCGTTCCATCCGCCGTGCTCGATATGTCAATCGACATCGTGGCGGACACCCTGGAAGACGCAGGACTGGACCGGGCCTCAGCACTCTGCTCGGACGCCCGCAACGTGGTCAGCGAACGCTAGGTTTCTCGCCCCCGATGATGGGTGAGCCCGTCGAGGGCTTTTCACCGGTTTCGACGAGCGTGCGGGCGACTTCTCGAAGCTTGACGTTGAGGTGCTGCGATGCGCGGCGCAGCACGTCGAAGGCTTGGTCGGCTGTGATGCGCTCGCGCTCAATGAGGATGCCTTGGGCTTGTCCGATCAGTTCGCGGGTCTCCAAGGCGTCGTGGAGGTTGGCCAGCCGTTGCTCATCGTCCTCTCGTTCCTCGGCGGCATCCAGTGCGATCCCGGCCAGCGTGGCAAAGATGAGTGCTTTGGCTCTGTCCGTCGCACCGAACGCGGCGGGTAATCGGGCGTACAGGTTCAGCGCACTGACCGGCCGATCGGACAACCGGAATGCAAGAAGGCTGCGGACGCCCGAACGGGCGGCTGCAGGCCCGAAGCGTGGCCAGCGCTCATCATCGATCAGGTCCACCGCGTACGAGGCGCCTCCATCGGCGATCGTGTCGAGGCATGGCCCCTCGTTGGTCGAGAACTGCAATTCGTCCAGTTCGACAGCTAGTGGATGACTAGCCGCGGCGGTCGTCACCCGATCGCTACGGACGACGAAGATCCCCGCTGCATCGCATCCGTCGATTGCAGCAACGGCCAGATCGACGGTCAGCTGCAGCGAACCCGCGACGGAGCCTGGGGCGAAGAGCTGTCGAGCCACAGCGGCGAGGTTCTGCTCGAGCTCCTCGGCTGCGTCAATGCCGTTCACAATCGAGCAGGGTACTAGCGGTTTGGCGCTCGTTCGGCACGATGCGGCTGTAGCATGGGCCTGCCTTCGACAGCGAGGGTCCCCGGCCGATCGGCCGTATGTCTGAAAGTCCCAGCCCATGGCGCGGCCAACTGCTGTCGATACGTGGCGGACCGGCGATCACGTCGCTTTCCACCTGGCACTTCGCTACTGGGGGCGCGCAGTCGTCGTCGAGCCCGTTGGCGAGGTCGACGTGCTGACTGCCCCCGCGCTCGTAGGACTGCTCGGCGCGCTGATCGACGGGGGGAAGACCGAAATCGTCCTCGATCTCGCAAACGTCGACTTCCTGGGAGCAGCCGGGCTCGGCGTGATCGCTGTCATATCGACTCGGCTTAGGTCCACGGGTAGGAGCTTCTCTATTCGCTCCCCGTCACCGATGATTCGAAAGGTCCTCGACATCTCAGGCATGACGGGACTCATCGACGGCGAGGGATCGAACGCCGCACCGGCCGAGCTCGAGGAACGCCACACCGACAGCAGCGAGGTGCCAAGCGCGCCAGACGTCGCCAAGGTCTCACCTCTGCCCGCGAGTACAGGTCTCGTAGACGCGGCGCTTCGTCTCGTCACCGCGTTGGCCCGGGCGACGGTCGGCGGTGCGGATGGAGTCAGTGTTGCCGTGACCCGCCAAGGTCAGCTGACCACAGTTGCGGCGAGTGACGAGACCATCGCTCAGATGGACCGCGATCAGTACGCCACGGGTGAGGGTCCGTGTATGGCCGCGGCCCAAGATGGGCGCACGTTCCACGTCGAGTCAGTCGATGAGGAAGTTCGGTGGCCGCGATTCATCCCACGTGCGAGGCACGACGGAATCGCCAGCATCCTGTCGACTCCCCTGATGGTGTCTGAACGACCTGTCGGCAGCTTGAACATCTACTCGAACAATGAGCGAGCTTTCAAAGAACACGACCAAGAACTTGCTGCCCTCTTCGCCAGCGAGGCATCCGCCATACTGGCCGAGGCCAGAGTCGAGACGGGCGTCGATGGAATCGCCAAGCGACTTCGGGAATCGCTCAGCGCGCGTGAGATCATCGCCCAAGCGCAAGGGGTCATCATGGCTCGCCAGGGCATCTCGGCCGAAGCGGCCTATGCCAATCTTCGGCAGTACTCAAAGAAACATGGAATCACGATCCGAGAATGTGCCGCAGCGCTGGTGAGTAACACCGCACGGGCCGACCTGATCGGCCAGGTCGGCACATGACGGACTCCGTCGGCGTGCTGGAACAGGCCCGCCGCGAGATCGGCCTCTCGCATAGCGACTTGTGGTTTCGGTATTTCGCGCTGGGCGGCATGAGCTCCGCGCTGGAGCTCGAGGCCTACTTGTACGAAGCCCTCACTCCTACGTTTCATGAGCGGGACATGGTTGCACTCGCATTGAACGAGCGCTTCTCCGAGCTGGGCGGAGACCACCCAATTCCGTACTCCGACGACGACGAAGACGCAGACAGGTAACTGTCGCGGTTAGCGCGAGCCCCGGGCCGATGCTGCCGTCTTCTTCGCGGCTCGCTTCGCTGTTCCGGCGGTTGACCTGGCCGCTGTTTTCGCGGTGCGACCAGTTGTCTTCGCGCTTCGCTTTGCGCTGGCAGCCGTGGTGCGACCTGTCTGCTTCGCGGTCCTCAACGTGCTCTTCGCTCCAGCGGTTGCGGCGCGGGCCGTCGAGGTTGCACCGCTGTTCGCGGTGCGTGCCGTCTTCACGGCGCCATCGGTGACGTTGGAGCTGGCGGCGCGGACGTTGCTGGCCCGCTTGCGGGCGACCGACGATCCGGTCGGTGAGGACTGCGTCGCGTTGCTATGAAGGAACCGCGAGATCAGATCCTGCGCTGCTGTCACACCGCCCTGGGCGATGCCGCTGATGTTGTCGCCGACGCGATCAACCACGCCGGCAATGGTTCCCATGATCGTGTTACCGGGAGGGGTGTCCGCCGCGCGCGGGTGGGGTCGGGTCGGGGCGGTCGCCTTCGCCTTCTCCATGGCCTCGCCGAGGTCTGCCAGCTCTTTGCGGCCCAGCCCGTTGCGGACCTTGGGGAAGAACTCGTTCTGTTCCTCCTCGACGTGGTGACGAACGTTCTCGATGAGGACGGTGACTTTCGCATCGAACCGCTCGTTGCGAGGATCGAGGTTTACGAGCTCGGACAGCACCCATTTGACGATGTGGTGCTCCTCGAGGCTCTCCAGAGCGATGTCCTCCGTAGCCGGGACGGTGGCTCGCGCGACTGGGTAGAACAACTGCTCTTCGATTGCCGCGTGCACGGACAGCGCTTCGATGATCTGATCGACGATCTGACGCTTTTCGACATACGCCGTGTCACCGGCCTTTTCGAAGCGCTTGAACAACTGCTGCACGGCTTGATGATCGTTACGGAGAAGGGTGATGGCATCCATGGTCGGGACACCTACCCCAAAGCAGTGAAGCCCAATCAGGAGATCGGTCACACGGTGGTTGGTTCGATCCGAGCGATATCCACACCGTTCGGGAGCCCGCGGTCGGGCACGAAGAGGCGCTCGCGCAGCATGTTTCCGGCGGCGGACGGGCCAACCGCGGGGCTCCAGTAGAAACCCTGACCGTGATCGCAGCCGAGCTCCACGAGTTGCCGCAGTTGACGAAGCGTCTCGACCCCTTCGGCGACCACTTCGAGCCCGAAGCTGTGGCCAAGCTCGATGATCGACCGGACGATGGCTGTGTCCTCGGCCCCGTCGCCGAGACCGGCGACAAAGGTGCGGTCGATCTTCAACGTGCTGACCGGCATCCGGCGGAGATAGCTCATCGACGAGTAACCGGTCCCGAAGTCGTCCATAGAGAGATCGACGCCGAGGTCGCGCAGTGCGCGCAGCACCAACGCCGACGTCTCGAGGTCGCCCATGATGGCCGTTTCGGTGATCTCGAGGCTGAGTGCCTCCGGCGGGATCGATGCAGCAAGCAAGGTGCTGCGGACCCTGGAAGGAAAGCCGATGTCGCAAACCTGATGGGCTGACACGTTCACAGCGAGCTTGGCCGTGGCGGCCGAACCGCGCCTGGCCTCGTCCGCGCGCCAGACGGCCAGCTGTTTGCAGGCAACGTCGAGCACCCAGTCACCGATCGAGCTGATCAGCCCCGAGTCCTCCGCGATCGGGATGAACTCGTCGGGCCCGACCGGCCCGAACCGACGGCTCGTCCAGCGGGCGAGTACCTCGAGCTGCTTGACCCGTCCGGAAGTCAGGCAGATCACCGGTTGGTAGGCGACCGTCATCTCGCCCCGGGTTATGGCCCCCCGTAGCTCCTCGACGATCTCGACCCGGCGACGAGTGTCGGCCTCGAGGGTGTCGTCGAACAACGTGATCGTCGCACCGGCGGCGGCCTTGGCGTGATGCAGCGCGATGTCGGCACGGTGCAGCAGATCGCTGGACATCACGGGGTCGTCACCCAATGCCACTGCAATGCCGATGCTCGCGGTGACCTGCGTTTGACCGACGCCGACATCGAATGGCTTGGCGAGCGCTCGTGACAGGTCGCTCGCGATGGCGTGCACGTGCTCCACGTTCGTGATGTCGTCGCTCATGACGACGAACTCGTCACCTCCGAGCGTCGCAAGCACGTCCCCTGGCCTGACGCTGCGCCGGAGCCGTTCGGCGACAGCTTTCAATGCCACATCGCCGATCGGGTGCCCGTGACGGTCGTTGATCTTCTTGAAGTCGTCGAGGTCGATCAGCAACACACCGATCCCCGGTCCGCTGTGGCCTCGCCCTTCCAACGCGGTCTTCAACCATTCTCCGAACAGCACTCGGTTCGGCAATCCCGTCAACGAGTCATGCGTCGCTTGGTACGTTAGGAGTTGGCGCACCTCGTCATGGTCGGCCAGTTCACTGGCCATCGCCGCGACGACGAAACTGGTGATCAGGGCAATGGCGAGAAAGATCTGCAGCGTCACGATGTCTGCAAAGCGGTTGGCCTCGGAGAACGGCCCCAGGCCCTGCGTCGTCGCGATGTTCGCACCGAGACCAACAGCGAATCCTGCGGCCGCAACCGACCGCGTCCCGAATCGCATGCCCGCCCAGATCAGCACGACGAGGATGAGGTACGGAAGCAGCGCTGCGCCGTCCGCTCCGATGTCGACGAACGCAACGCGGTGGCGATGGCCACAAGAACGACCAGTGCACCTAGCTCGCCGCTGGTTCTACGTTTCACCGCTCCTGCCGTGTACTTCATGAACAACGGCACGACGACCAACACACCCAGCCCGTCTCCGACCGCCCACGGGAGCCAGACATCGATCCAACGATCGCCGTAGCCGATGACCGTGCCCAGTCCACCAATCGCTCCGCCGACGATCGGCGCGACGACCACTGCGACCACGAGGAACAGCAACAACAGCCTGCCGCGGGTGAACCATCTCGAGGAGATGAAGCCGAGCAGGACCAGCGCCGCAACAGCCGGCTCGATCGTGTTCGCAACAGCCCACAACAAGCCAGAGCTCAGCGGCATCAGCCCGAGGGTGAGGCCGACCACCGTGGGCACACCGATCCCGGCGACGACCCAGCCCCACCGCCTGATTGGAAAGACGAGCATGGCTAGGAGCGAGGCTCCGGCAGGTGGCCAAAACCCCGCAGCTGTTTCGGAGGCATCGCCGCGCCAGATCACCGACAAGCCCAGCAAGACGCAAGCCGTGCCGACGCACGCGGTGATCATCGCGCCCGACATCGACGCGATGCGGGCTTCGGACACCACCCCGCCACGCGGCGTCATCACCTGAGCCAACCGTCGGCTCTGAACCGCTACCCCGCCGTGGGCGACAGCGAGCGATGCGCCCGTCTCCGCCATTCGGTGTCCTCGTTTCTACGTCGCAGCGACATGGGCACTGGACGAAGGTCGCAAGCGCCGCCGGGTGATGTGCTGCTCATCACGAAGACCTGCTAATCGTAGCGGTCCCAGCGCGGAACGTGGCATTTTACCTGGGACATTGTCGCCCGCCTCAAGAAATGGTCAAAGCGCTCAAGTTCGTTTTCCGTCGATCCGAATTTGTTGTGACGGAATCGGCTTTTGAATAGAGGGATGGGTGATCGAAGCTGAAGGAGCGACCGCTGCGACGGGTTGGCCGCGTCGCCATGTGACGTCCGCGTCGATCCGCGTTGCGGTGACCCTTGTGCCGGTCCTGATCTCGTTTGCAGTCGGCCTGCTGCTCAACCACGCTCTCGCTGCCCCGATCAGCGTTGGGGCTGCGCTCGGCCGGGCACTCGGCATCTCGGTGTGCTCACTCGCTGTCCTGGTCGTGACAAATGTCGTTGCCCGTCGCTTTCTGCCGCTAGCTGCGCTGATGCAACTTTCGTTGGTGTTTCCCGATCAAACCCCTTCGCGTTTCCGGACTGCACTCAAAGGAGGCAGCGGACGACGGCTTGCACGCGAGGTGGTCGAGGCTCGCGAGAACGGGTTGTCCGACAATCCGTCCCGCGCCGCCGAACAGTTGCTGATGCTCGCCACGGTGATTGGCGACCACGACCGTCGCACCCGTGGGCACTGCGAGCGGGTTCGCCTGTACACCGATCTGATCGCCGAGGAGCTCCACCTCTCCAGGGAGGAGCGGTCCAGGTTGCAATGGGCTGCGCTGATCCACGACATCGGCAAGATCCAGGTCCCCGCGGCGATCTTGAACAAGAAAGGCGCACCTGACGACCGGGAATGGGCCGTCCTGAAGGAGCATCCGCTCGCGGGAGAGCGTCTCGTCGCGCCGGTGTTGCCGTGGCTCGGCGACGCGGTTCACGCTGTCGGCGGGCACCACGAGCGATGGGATGGCACGGGCTACCCCCGCGGGTTGAAGGGCGAGAGCATTCCGCGGTCGGCGGCGATCGTGGCCGTTGCTGATTCGTTCGAGGTGATGACCGCCGTCCGTTCGTACAAGATGGCGATGCCGCTGACCGCAGCGCGCGCTGAGCTGACTCGTTGCGCCGGCACGCACTTCAGTCCCGACGTGGTGCGAGCGATGCTGAACGTGTCGATCGGCCGCCTGCGCCGCTCGATGGGATTGTTCGCGGCGACCGCCCACCTGCCATTCCTCGCCCACGTCACCCGCGCCGCGAGCTTTGCGCCCGACGCGATCTCGACCGCCGTCAGCTCGACCGCGAACACCGCAACGGCGGGCGCAGGCGTGCTGGCACTGAGCAGCGGACTGGCGATGACGGCCCCGCTCCACTCGAGCCTGCGAGCTCGAACACCCGTCACGAGTGCCAGCGAGTTGCAAGCCGTGCATGTAGCGGCGATGACGTATGTGGCTTTCAACCCGGCGCCGGTCACGACCGAGGCACCAGAGCCCGAGCCCGAGGCGGCGCCCGAGCCGGAAGCGAACGACCAAATGCCGGTGGCGGCACCGACTCCGACTCGCATCCAACCCGAGGACGTCCCGGCGCCGCCGTCGACCGAGGCGGTGCCCGGAGAGGCTCCGGCAGATAAGCCCCCTCCGGGTGACCCTGCTCCGAATCCGAAGCCTCACCCTGTTCAAAGCCAGAGCGCGGTCAAGAACAGCAACGCCGACAAGGACGACAAGAGCGACCAGCAAGACAAGAGGGATGACACCGGGAAGGCCAAGCACGAAGGGTGAGTGCCCGCAACCCCGACGTGCTGGAAGCGTCTGGA
>JANPGV010000112.1:0-25392 GCA_031424145.1 Ilumatobacteraceae bacterium | reverse complement strand
GGCACGAGCGCGCTGCGCTACGGCCGCGATGACCACTACGACGTGATCAGCGCCTTCATCAAGAGCATGCGCGGCAGCAATCCGCAGGCAGCGGTCTACTACCTGGCCAGGATGTTGGAAGCAGGAGAGGACGCCCGCTTCATCGCCCGCCGGATGATCATCTTCGCCAGCGAAGACATCGGCATGGCTGATCCCCAGGCCCTGCTCGTTGCAGTGGCAGCCGCGCAGGCGGTCGAGCACGTCGGGCTGCCCGAGGCGCAACTCAACCTCAGCCAGGCTGCGATCCATCTGGCGACGGCTCCGAAGAGCAACCGCTCGGCCATGGCGATCTGGAACGCCAGAGGCGATGTTCAGAACGGGGCGATCGGCGAGGTGCCGCCCCATCTGCGCGACGCGCACTACAAGGGCGCTCAATTGCTGGGCCATGGGGTCGGCTACGAGTACCCTCATGACAATCCGCAGGGCTGGGTCGACCAGCAGTACTTACCGGATGCCCAGCGCGACAAGCTGTACTACGAACCGAGTGACCACGGAGCCGAAGCAGACGTGGCAAGGCGAATGGACGAACGCAAATGACCGCAGGTGAGCTCGCAATTGTCTTGGCAGCGGTGCTGTGCGCAATCGGCTTCGCCGCATTGGTCGTGGTGCTCACACGGGTGCTCGACACCATGAAGTCGCTACGCCAAGAAGTTGTGTCGTTGCGACAGGAGACAGAGCCCCTGCTCGCCGAACTTCGCGCCTCGACCGTCGATGCAAAGGCCACTGTGGCGCAGGCACGGAGAGACCTTGAGCGCTTCGACCGTATCCTCGGTTCGGCAGAGGCCATCAGCGGCGCCGTCGCCGGCGGCAGCCGCGTGGCCAGAGCCGCGCTCAGCACACCCATGATCAAGACCGCAGCGTTGGCCACCGGCACGACACGGGCGGTCCGGCGCTTTCGTCGCAAGGAACGGAGATCGGCATGATCAAGCGGTTGACCTGGTTCCTCGGCGGTGCCGTGGCGGGGGTGGCAGGGGTCGGTGTGGCCAAGCGCAAGATGAAGCAGGCCGCCACCCAACTGACGCCGAGGAAGATCGCCCACGGCGTCACAACGCGGGTCCACGACGCGGTCGCCGAGGGTCGCCGTGCCATGCGCAGCAGGGAGGCCGAGCTACGCGCCCGGTTGGATGGAAGCGCGAAGTTCCTCGCCGATGATCTCGACGAAGGCGACGAGGTCCTTGTCGACGGTCATCCAGTCGAGCCCGGACAGGTGATCGTCCTCAAGCAGGTGCGCGATCGAGGTCGTGAGCGAGGGCGACGACGGGCATGAACGAGGTGTTGGTCGCCGACCTGGGCGCCGCCCTGTCACCGGATCGCGTGCGCATAGGCGGTACCGAACTGGCGCTGTACAGACGCGACGCATCCAACATCGAAGGTCAGGCCGGTGTGGTCTGCTTCCCGACGAGCACTGACGAAGTCCAGGCGTGCGTACGCGTCGCGGTTCGTCACGGGGTGCCCTTCATCGCTCGTGGGGCCGGCACAGGCCTGGCAGGCGGGGCGACGCCCCTCGACGACGCCGTGATGATCGTGACCACGAAGATGAATCGGGTGTTGTCGATCGACCCGGTCAACCGGTTGGCGTGGGTTGAGCCGGGGGTGCTCAACCTCGATCTCACCAGGGCCGTCACGCCCCATGGTCTGCATTTCGCCCCCGATCCCAGCAGCCAGCAGAGCTGTTCGATCGGTGGCAACGTGGCCAACAACTCCGGCGGGCCGCATTGCCTTGCCGATGGCGTCACCACGGCTCACGTGCTCGGGCTGGAGGTCGTCCTGCCCGAGGGCGAGATCGCCCAGTTGGGCGGCGAAGAAGCCGAGTCGCAGGGCTACGACCTGCGCGGCGCCTTTGTCGGCAGCGAGGGGATGTGCGGCATCGCTACCAAGGTGTGCGTCCGCCTGACCCAGAACCCGCCGGTCGTCCGCACGATGCTGATGGACTTCACGAGCGTCGCAGACGGTGCACAGACGGTCAGCGCCATCATCGCCGCCGGCATGGTTCCGGCAGCTCTAGAGATGATGGATCAGCTCTGCATTCGTGCCGTGGAGGAGTACATCCACGCCGGTTTGCCCGTCGATGCTGCGGCAATCCTTCTGGTCGAGGTCGCCGGGCTGCCCCATGGGCTCGAGGCTGATGTGCAGCGGATCGTCGAGATCGGCATGGCGCATGGAGCGGGAACAGTTCGCATCGCCCAGGACGAAGCCGAGAGGGCGTTGCTGTGGAAGGGCCGCAAAAACGCGTTCGGCGCTATCGCCCGCATCAAGCCCAACTACTACCTGCACGACACGGTCGTGCCGCGCCGCCGGCTTCCGGAGGTCCTCGAGAAGGTCTATGAGATCGTCGCGCGGCATCAGCTGATGGTGATGAACGTGTTCCACGCCGGTGACGGCAACCTGCACCCGTTGCTGGTCTTCGACAAGCGTGAGCCGGGCATCATGGATCGCGTTCACGCCGCCGGCGAAGAGATCATCAGCGTGTCCGTAGCGGCCGGGGGAGTGCTGTCGGGCGAGCACGGCATCGGTCTGGAGAAGCGCGACTTCATGTCGATGATGTTCTCTCCGGTCGACCTCGAGGCTCAGGCTCGTTTGCGCCGTGCCTACGACACAACCGGACTGGCGAATCCGAACAAGGTGCTTCCAACGGCCGCGTCGTGCGGCGATCTCCAGCACGTGCCGGAGGGTGCGTGGATCTAGCAGCGTTCGCCGACGAAGTCGGTGCAACCGGGCCGGTCACCATCACCGGGCTCGGAACGCGTGGCGGTCCTGTACCCGGGTTGCGCGCCGTCCGGCCACCAGCGGGGATCGAGTGGATTCAGGCTGACGAGATGACGATGCGCTGCGGCGCCGGCACGCCCGTCAACGATGTCGACTCGGCATTGGCCGAGTTCGGCCAGTGTGTCGCCTTGCCATCGGGCGGGACGGTCGGCGGCGCCCTGTCAGTCGGACACAGCGGGATCAGGCGGCTCGGCTACGGGCCGGTCCGCGATGTCTTGCTGCAGGCCTGTTATGTCTCGGACGGCGGCGAAGTCGTCCAGGCGGGCGGCCCGACGGTGAAGAACGTCAGCGGGTTCGATCTCTGCCGATTGCTGGTCGGAGCGCGCGGCACGTTGGGTTTCCTTGGCGACGTCATCATTCGAACCCGCCCGCGACCGCAACACTCGCAGTGGTTCACCGCCGAAGCAGCGGATCCGTTCCCTGTCTTCACGAAGTTGTACCGCCCCACATCGGTCTTGTGGAACGGGTCGCGTCTCTGGGCGCTGCTCGAAGGACACCCCGACGATGTCGCCGCCCAGGCAGCGGGTTGCGGACTCGACCCGTGCGATGTGCCGCCGGACCTGCCATCGGGGAGCAGGCGTGTTGTTGCTCCATCAGCGGTTTCGTCACTGACGGGCACCTTCGTGGCCGAGGTCGGCGTCGGCATCGTTCACCATGGCGAGCATGTAACGGCGGTCGGCCCTTCCGAATCGTCAGTGACGAAACTCGCCCGACGGGTCAAAGACGAGTTCGACCCGAGCGGACGGCTCAATCCCGGTGTCGGCCTCGCCTGAGCTGCCCTTCGTCGCGGCACCTCCAGGCACGATCGAGTCGATCACCCGGTCGGCCGAACTGGCTGCGCAGCACTGGGGGTTTGCCGAGCCGCGCCTTCTGCGCATGGGGATGAACGGCATCTTCACTGCGGGCGGCGAGGTGCTGCTGAGAGTCGGCCGGCCTACCGCACCCGCAGCTCAGGCGATCTGGTTGGCTGACGTCCTGACCCGTGTCGGGGTGCGAGTTCCGAAGTACCTGCGCCGAGACACGTACGCGACCGACGATCACGAAGTCTTCGCCATCGCCGAGATCGAGCCGGTCGGCCCGGTCGATTGGGCCTCGGTCGGCGAGATGATCGCCCTGCTACATGGGATCAACCCGAACGAGGTGGCGCCGGGTTATCCGCTGCCGTTCTGCGGCGACTTTCCGTGGTGGGACTTCCAGTCGCTGATGAACGACGTTGGCAGCGATCTCGATGCTTCGTCACGCGCCGCGATCGCCGCGGCAATCGCCCGAAGCCTTCCGCTGCTGGACGAACGTCGCAGCCGAGACGCGGTGGTTTGCCATGGTGACGTCCATCCGGGGAACGTCCTGCAATCCGAGCATGGCCCGGTGGTGCTCGACTGGGATCTGATGTGCCGTGGCCCGTCGTCCTGGGATCATGCTCCGTTGATGACATGGACCGGGCGGTGGGGCGGCGAACCCGGGATCTACGAAGCCTTTGCCGATGGCTACGGCCAGTCGTTCCGCGACGATCCATTGGCCGAGGCGATCGCTGAGCTCCGTCTCGTGGCGGCAACCCTCATGCGGGTGCGCGCAGCCCGTCTCGACCCCGCCGCGGTCGATGAGGCCGAATTGCGTCTCCGCTACTGGCGTGGTGAGGACGACGCGCCGCAATGGCACGCGCAATGATCAGTCCGGCTGACACGTGGGGCAGAAGTAGCACGGTCGACCGCCGAGCTCGACTGTTCTGATCGGAGCCCCGCAGCGGAGGCACAGATCGCGGTGGTAGACGTACGTCGTGTCACCGCGACGTGCTCGGCCCACGGGGATGTCGTACTTGTCGCGGTCCAGGGTGATGATGCGGTTTTCGGCCATGCCCAGTTGCAACATGGTGACGATGGTTGCCCACAGGTGGTCGAACACCCCTTGCGTGATCTTGTTTCCGGGGCGGTTCGGATTGATCCGGTTGATGAACAGCGCTTCGGCGCGGTAGACGTTCCCGACCCCACTGATGACCTTCTGGTCGAGCAACAGTTGACCGATGGGTGCGAGCCGCCGGGCAATGGCTTCGTATGCCTTCTGAGGGTCGGCATCCGTTCGCAACGGGTCGGGCCCGAGCCGTTGGACGGTTCGGGCCCGGTCGTCTGCCGTGCCGATGGTGCAGTCGGTCGGGCCTGTCAGATCGATGGTTGCTTTCGGAACTGTCAGGCGCATTCGCACCGTCGGCGCATCGACCAATGGCAGATCGCGGTACACCCTGAACGTGCCGAAGAGGCCGAGGTGCACGTGGCCGACCAACCCGTTGGCCCAGTGGTAGAAGAGGTGCTTCCCGTACGCCTCGAGCCGTGTGAGGCGAACACAGTCGACCAGCTCGGCGCCCGCGCTGAAGCGACCTTGTGGCGAAGAGACGGCGACGGGTTTGCCCCGCAGGACCTTGAAGTGATCGATGGCAATTCGGTGAACGGTGTGACCCTCGGGCATGCTGGTTGCGACGTTACGGGTACCTTGGGAGCCTCGTGAAACTTCACCTCGACGATAACGATCTGAGCACGTGCGTGGCCTGTGGGCTGTGCCTTCCACACTGCCCCACCTTCCGCGTCACCGGCGAAGAGGCGTTGTCACCCCGAGGACGCATTTCGGCGATGCGATCGGTTCACTTCGACGATGCCGAGATCACTGATGACTTCGTGCACTTCATGGAGACCTGCGTGCAGTGCCGCGGATGCGAGCCGGCCTGCCCCAGTGGTGTGCCGTTCGGGCGACTGATGGAGGGAACCCGCGAGTCGCTCTCGGCTCAGAATCGCATCACGCCGTGGTGGCAGCGCCTCGGCTACCGCGCGCTCGGTCACCATCACCTCTTGCTCATCGGGTCGACCGTGCTCGCCGCCGCGCAGCGATTGCGGGTGGTGCCGAAGAAGTTCGGTTTGCCGAAGCTGGCTTTGAAGCGCGGACCCGAGCCCGCGAACACCGGCGACGAGACATGGCTGTTCACCGGCTGCGTCATGGATGCCTGGCAGCGCCAGACGCATCGCAACACAGCGAAGGTCCTCACGGCGCTCGGCGTGACCTACCGCGTACCCGGACCCGGAGGTGCGTGCTGCGGTGCCTTGCACATCCACGCTGGCCTCACCGATGAGGCCAAAGATCTCGCCGAGCGCGTGATGCGTTCGATGCCGGGCGATGCTCCAATCGTCGTCAACTCGGCTGGGTGCGGCGCAGCGTTGAAGGACTACGGCTATCTGGTCGGCACAGACGAGGCGCGGGACTTCAGTGCTCGCGTTCGTGACGCAAGCGAGTTCGTCGCGCCACTCGTAGAGCGTCTACCGGTGCGACGGCGGTTGGGTCCGGTCACCGTGCAGGATCCGTGCCACCTTCGTCACGTGCAGCGGGCCCACCTTCCGGTCCGCACGATGCTTGCTGCGGTGGCCGATGTGGTCGAGCTCGATGACGAAGGACTGTGTTGCGGAGCCGGAGGCGCGTACTCCACGTTGCAACCCGAGCTGGCAGGTGAGATCCGCGAACGCAAGCTGGCAGCGATCGAGCGGGCAGGTCCGCAGGTGGTCGCCAGCGCCAATCCGGGATGCGCGTTTCATCTGGCAGCAGCAGGGGTCAACGTCAAGCATCCGATGGATCTCGTCGCCGAGGCGTTGTGACGGGCGGAGCGTACGACGAGCTCGCCGATCGGCTGCAACTCGTGGTCGAGGACCTCGATCAGATCGCGTTCGACGAGCTGCGCGAGGCGGCAGCGGAACGTCGTGGCAGGCCTGTTGACGACAAGCGGTTGACGCAGGCCCGACGTGCTGTCGAGAAGGCGATACACCTCCTGCGAGGCAGTTCAGTCAACGACGAATGAGTTGACCATGTTGATGATCTCGCGCAGGACGCCGCTGCTGTGATTAGCGAGGGTGAAGGCGATGCGTGGCAGGTCGAGCTTGTCGTTCTCCTTGCGTTCCGGCTCGAACGGTGTTGCCCGGAGGATCCCACCCGGTGAACACAACGGGCCGAACCGCTCGTCCAGCGCCGCGAGTTGTGTATCTGTCGGAGCCTGCCTCATGCGCATGACGATGAGGTGACCGACAAACCGGATGGAGTCGTAGTTGCGGTAGAAGCCGAGTACTTCATCGACAGCGGCTTGGCCATCATCGGTCACGAGGTACAGCGCCGTGTCGGCCGCGGCCACCAGCCCGCGCTCGACGAGTTGACGGCCGACGAAGTCATCGACCGTCTCCCAGTAGGGATCGCCCGGCGTGTCGAGCCAGACGATGGGGACAGGCAGCCCTTTGCCGGTCTGGGTCAGGGTCAGCAGCTCGAATGTCTCGTCGAGCGTGCCGAACCCGCCCGGCAGGCAGATGAAGCCTCTGCTCTCCTTGATCAGCATCAGCTTGCGAGTGAAGAAGTACTTCATGCTGACGTACTTCATGTCGCCGGCGATGATGGGGTTGGCGCCCTGTTCGAACGGCAGCCTGATCGATACTCCGATCGACATGTCGCGTCCGGCGCCCTCCATCCCGGCCTGCATGATCCCGGGCCCGGCGCCCGTCACGACCATCCAGCCGGCAGCTGCAAGTTTGGTGGCGACATCGCGGGCTTGCATGTACAACGGGTCGGCCATCTGGGTTCGCGCAGAACCGAAGATGGTCACCTTCGGAACGTCGTGGAACGGCGCGAACATCTTGAATGCCTCGCGCATCTCTTCCAGAGCAGCGCTGGCGATCTTCAGATCGAGCTGATCCGGCTTGTCCGCGAGCAGGGCCAGCGCCGAGCTCAGCAGTTGCTTCGCCAGGCGGCGGTTGCGGCCCAAGTCCATGCCGTCGAGCAAATTGTCGATAGGCGACTCGGTCACGCTCGTAGTTCGGCCGCCTTGGCTTCCAAGGCTCCGAGGAGCTCGTCAAAGCTCTTCTGGAAGCTGGCAACGCCTTCGCGCTCGAGCGTCTCGCCGACGTCGTCGAGATCGATGCCAACTTCGGCCAGCCGCTTCCACGCGGCGTATGCCTGATCCAGATCGGCGTCGACTCGCCGCGCCAGGTGACCGTGATCGGCGAATGCTTCGATGGTCGCCTCGGGCAGAGTGTTGACGGTGTCGGGACCGATCAGTTCGTCGACGTACATGGTGTCGGGGTACGCAGGGTTCTTCGTCGACGTGCTGGCCCACAGCGGGCGTTGGACGCGGGCACCCTTGGCTGCCAACGCCTCCCATCGGTGACCGCTGAAGGTCTTCTGGAAGAGCTGGTAGGCCAGCTTCCCCTGGGCGATAGCACCCTTGCCGCGCAGCTCGAGCGCTTCGGGCGTACCGATGGCCTCGAGACGATGGTCGATCTCGGTGTCGACTCTGCTGATGAAGAAACTGGCCACGCTGGCGACGCGCGAGAGGTCGGCGCCGGGCACCGTTGAATACAGCTCGAGCCCCCGGATGTATGCCTCCATGACCTCCTTGTGGCGGTCGAGGCTGAAGATCAATGTGACATTGATGTTGCGCCCTTCGGCGATCATCGCCTGGATCGCGCTGACGCCTTCTGCCGTGGCCGGGATCTTGACCATCAGGTTGGGACGGTGGATCTGCTCGTGCAGCTGGCGCGCTGCCGCCTCGGTGGCTGGGCCGTCGTGGGCGAGATCCGGGGCCACTTCCACACTGGCGTAGCCGTCGGCGCCGTGACTGTCGCGGTACAACTCGGCGAACACGTCGAGGGCGCCGTGGATGTCGGCCAGCACCAGTGCCCAGTAGTCCTCGACGATCGGCCGACCACTGGCGACGAGCTTGCGGAACTGCTCGTCGTAGTCGGGCGAGCCTTGAATGGCCTTCTGAAAGATCGTGGGGTTGCTCGTAAGACCGCGGATTCCTTTGTCGACGAGGTGCGCCAGCTGGCCGGAGGTGATGTAGCCGCGCTTCAGGTTGTCGAGCCATGGGCTCTGCCCGAACTCGTGATACAGGTGCGCGAGACGATCCATGATTTACCCCTTTGCCTGAGCCAGGCGTGTGGCTGCTGCCACGACGTTGGCGACGTTGATGCCTAACTTGTCCATGACCACGTTCCCAGGCGCACTGGCGCCGAAACGATCGATTCCGATCGACTCGTCTGCATAGCGCTCCCACCCGAACGTGGTTGCTGCTTCGACAGAGAGCACCGGAAGCCCTGCAGGGAGCACGTCGTCCTGATAGCTGGCGCTCTGAGCAGCGAAGCGGTCCCACGAGGGCATGCTGACGACGTTTACCTGGATGCCCGCGGCGGCGAGCTGTTCCGAAGCCTCGACGCACAGCGAGACCTCGCTTCCGGTACCGACGATGACCAGTTGCGGACGCTCGGCCTGACGGACCACCGCGGCGCCGGGCTCGACCGCAGACCCGTCGGTGCACACCGTCACGCCTTGGCGGCTGAGCACCAACGCCGTCGGCCCGTCGTGAGCGACGGCGACCTTCCAAGCCGCGACGGTCTCGTTGGCATCGGCGGGCCGGATGACCTGGAGACCCGGAATTGCCCGAAGCGTGGCGAGGTGCTCGACCGGCTGGTGGGTCGGACCGTCCTCGCCGACGCCGACGGAATCGTGCGTCCACACGAAGATGACCTTCGCACGGCTGAGCGTGGCGAGACGCACGGACGGGCGCATGTAATCGAGGAAGACGAAGAAGGTTCCGCCGGCGGGCAGCACGCCGCCATGCATCGCCATCCCGACCATCGACCCGGCCATGGCGTGCTCGCGGATCCCGTAGTACATCTGCCGCCCGCCGGGATGTTCGAACGATTGCGGTTCTTGGCCGGACAGCTTGGTTCCTGTGTTGCCGGTGAGATCCGCCGCTCCTGTGAGCAGCCCGGGCACGCGATCGAGCGATGCGTTGAATGCCTTTTCGATCGCGACGCGGGTTGCGATCTTCTCGCCCTGGTCGAACGTCGGCAGCGAAGACTCCCACCCGGCGATGCCCGTGGCACCCCAGCAGGCGTCCCACGCTGCCTCGTCGAGCGTGGACGCGGCCTTGCGCTTCGACCATTGCTCGAACTCGTTGGCGCCGCGCTCGGCGCAGTAGTCGCGATACGCGGCGACGAGATCGGGCGGAGCCCAGTACGGCTCGTCGGGGATGCCCATCACGGCCTTGGTGCGGCTGATCTGCTCCGCGGTGAAGGGGTTGCCGTGAGCCTCGTGGTGGTCGATCAGATCAGGGCTTGGAGTGGCGATGTGAGTGCGCAGGATCAGCAGCGACGGACGATCCGTGACCGCCTTGGCGACATTCAGTGCGGCCTCGAGACCATCGCAGTCGTCACCCATCTCGCCGAGGTGGACGACGTTCCACCCGTACGCCTCGAAGCGCATGCCCACGTTGTCGCTGTACGCGAGCGACGTGTCGCCGTCGATGGTGATGTGGTTGTCGTCATAGACACAGATCAGGTTGCCGAGCCGCTGGTGGCCGGCGAGCGAGGCCGCTTCGTGGCTGATGCCTTCCTCGAAACATCCGTCTCCGGCGATGACGAAGGTGTGATGGTTGATGACGTCCTCGCCGAACTGGGCACGCAATCGGCGTTCGGCGATAGCCATGCCTACGGCGTTGGCGAAGCCCTGACCGAGCGGGCCGGTCGTGACCTCGATGCCGACGGTGTGCCGCGCCTCGGGGTGGCCAGGCGTCAACGAGCCCCATTGGCGGAAGGCCTTGATGTCGTCGAGCTCGAGGCCATAGCCGGCGAGATACAACATCGAATATTGGAGGATCGACGCGTGACCGTTGGAAAGGATGAAACGGTCGCGGTCGGGCCAATGCGGGTTGGCAGGGTCGTATCGCATCACTCTGCTGAACAGCACATGAGCGAACGGGGCCAAAGCCATTGCGGTTCCCTGGTGGCCGCTCTTCGCGTAGAAGGGGGCGTCCATCGCAAACCCACGGATCAAGGAGATGGCATCGGTTTGTTGCTCGTCGGTCAGTGTCGCTGGCACGAAACCGACTGTATCCCCCGCTCAGGCGACAGGGGGCAGAAGCGTGAACGGAACGAGGTGCCACGGGCCCTTGTCGATGCGGCAGTGCGCGAAGATCTGACCGTATTCGGTGAACTCCAATTCGCCCCTCACCAGCCGATACGTGAACTTGCCGGGATCCACCGTGAATGGGCTGACGTTGCGGGCGATCTGCTCGTCATCTTCCGACATGCCCTTGCGGAACACGACCTCGAACACCCCGCTGCCCGGCTCGGTGGCCGTGCAATAGATCAAGCCAACGAGATGAGGTGAGAGGGTGACTGGAACCGGAGAAGGAGCGGCCATCGAGAACATTGCGCCGGTGAGATCGATCCGTGTCGACGGCCCAGGGGCCTGGCGCATCTCGAAGTTCTCGACGAAGAGGGCTGACACGATGTGCATGGCGGCGACAGTACGCCAACGTTGACGTGGCCGACTGATCATTCGAACTGTGCTAGAGAGACCTCGCGCACCAGCGCCACGAGGAGGAATCACGATGGGAGTTTTGGACAGCTTGAAGGGAATGCTCAGCGGGCCGAAAGCCAAGGCGACCAAGCAGAAGGCTCAAAAGGTCGTCCAGAAGGTCGACGACCGAGCCGAGAAGTTGGCCGAAAAGGATGGCGCTGTCGGCACGGTCGCCGAGAAGGCCCACGAGGTGCTCGACAAGATCGACGGCGACTGAACGCGCCGAGCTCGGTGAGTCTCCGTCAGGCGGGGACGCGTTTGGCGGGGACGAGGTGCAACTCTGTGAGTCGCACCTTGGCGAGGTGACACAGCATCAGCAGACGGATGACCCACCATCCGGGATCGATCTCGAACCAACGATGCGACAGGCGGGCCGATGTCGGCGCAGCGTGATGGTTGTTGTGCAGTCCCTCGCCAGCTGTGATCAAGGCGAGCCATTGCAGGTTGCCCGCCCGGTTGGGGTATGGACGCCGGCCGAAGTGGTGGGCTACAGCGTTGACCGCTGCGGATCCGCCGAGGTAGATGTTGACGTGAACGAACGCGGCCATCAGCCCGATCAGCGGGCCGAAGACGACCACCAGGATCCCGACGCCGATCGCCAGACCGAACAGTGCGTGATCATAGAACCATCGGTCCGCCCTGGTCGGTTTCAGATCTCTGGCGTAACGGCCGAGCGTTTCGCGGTTACGTGCCTCGCGTCGGTACAACGCGACGTTGCTGCGCTGAACCTTGAACCAGCCGAGCAGCACGGGGGAGTGCGGATCTCCTTCGACGTCGGTGAAGGCATGGTGCTTTCGATGGACCGCAACCCACTGACGTGGGCGGATACCAGTCGTGATCCAGACCAGGAACCGAAATACTTCGGTGACTGGACGCTTGAAGGTGACCGCCCGGTGTGCCAGACCACGGTGCAAGAACACCGTCGAGGCCACGAAGGCCACGCACGAAACGGCGAACCCGATCGACGAACTCAGGAGCAGCACCCGCAGCATCGGCACACTATATCGCGCCTACCTACTGGTCGGTAGGTAAACCGAAAACCCGGTTACACTGGTTCCATGGTCATCAACGTGGGGGAACAGCTGACCACGCGCGACCTGATCATCAATGAAGCCCTGCACCGCTTCGCCGAGTCAGGCTATGACGGGACATCGCTCAACGACATCGCTTCAGGTGTCGGCATTCGCCGACCCAGCCTTCTGCACCACTTTCCGTCCAAGGAAGCGCTGTACCACGAGGTCTTCGAGCGGCTGTTGAGCGACTGGTTCGAGCGCCTTGCCGATGCGATCGCCAGCCCGGAGCATGGCTGGGAGAAGGTCCAACTGGTGATCGAAGCCGGGTTCGACTTCTTCGCCGACAACCACGAATATGTGCGCCTGATGCGTCGAGAGGCACTCGATGGAGGCGCTCACCTTGGCATCGATCTGGCGGCCGTGTTGCGGCCGATGTGGGACCGCAGCGTCAACTATTTCCGCGGCGAGATGGCAGCCGGTGTCTTTCGTCAGCACGACCCCGAACAGTTGTTGCTCACCGGGTACGGAGCGCTGTTGAGCTACTTCTCCGACGCTCCGTTCCTGGGCGGCCTGCTCGACCAGGACCCACTGGCAACCGACGCGCTACGGCGCCGGCGTGACCACATCAGGGCCTTTTTCGGCACCGCTCTGGTGCCGTAGAGATTCGACCGGGCGAAGCCTGCGCAAGCACGACATCGTCGCCTAGCGTGAGCGAAGTGACTGGCCCGGGGACGCTGTCCGAATCCGAATCGAAGGCGCTCCTGAGGGCATACGGCGTCCCGTTCGCCGACGAGCGCGAGGTTGCCGATGCCACCGCGGCAGTCGATGCCGCCGACGCACTCGGATATCCCGTGGTCGTCAAGTTGTGCGGTCCTGCCATCGCCCACAAGACCGAACGCGGGCTCGTCAGGCTTCGACTCGCTGACTCCGCTGCCGTCGCAGGTGCGGCTAAGGAGCTGCTGTCGAATGCCACCCCGGCTGACGGAGCGCTGTCGTTGCTGGTGGCGCCGATGGTCGCGGGGACCAGGGAACTGATCGTCGGCGTGGTGCATGATCCCCAGTTCGGGCCGAACGTGATGCTCGGCATCGGAGGCGTCATCGCTGAAGCAATCGCCGACGTGCAGTTCCGCCCTGCCCCGATCGGTGAGATCGACGCCGCCGAAATGATCGATTGCCTGGCAACGCAGAAGTTGCTCGGAGAGTTTCGTGGCGAGGCCGCGGTGGATCGAGGGCAGTTGATCTCGGTGCTGACGGGCCTTTCCGCCCTGGTCGAGGCGCGGCCGGACGTCGCCGCGGTCGATGTGAACCCGCTGATCGTGAGAAACGACGGCACGTTGATCGCGGTCGATGCCCTCGTCGAGCTCAGCGAGCACGATCCGTCGCACACGAGTGGATCACCTCACGGTCGCACACCGACCGATGAGCAGTTCCGCGCCTTGTTCGACCCGAAGGGTGTCTTGGTCGCCGGGGCCAGCACGCATCCCGGAAAGTTCGGGTTCGTCAGCCTTCACAACATCTTGGCCAGTGGTTATCGCGGCGCCGTCTTCGGCACGAACCTCGAGGGTGAGGAAGTGCTCGGCATCCGGACTGTCGCTGACATCGACGACCTGCCCGACGGCGAGATCGATCTCGTCTTCGTCTGTACGCCTGCTGCAGCCAACACAGCGGTGCTCACGGCTTGCGCCGCCAAGGGGATCAAGGCCGCGTTCCTGACCAGCGCTGGCTATGGCGAGGCTGGCCCGGCCGGACGCGAGGCGGAAGCGCAGCTCGTGGTGCTGGCCGACAAGCTCGGTCTCCTGCTTGCGGGGCCCAACGGGCAAGGACTCGTCAGCACACCGGCGAACCTGTGTGCACAGATCGTCGCCCCGTACCCGCCGCGTGGCCGCATCGCCGTTGCGAGTCAGAGCGGAAACCTCGTCAGCAGCTTCCTCAACTTCGCCCGCCAGACCGGAGTCGGCATCAGCCGTGCAGTATCTGCCGGCAATGCAGCCGCCGTGACTCCCGGCGACTACCTCGATTGGTATGCCGACGACCCCGAGACCGCTGTGTCGCTCGCCTACGTCGAGGGAATCGTCGATGGCCGAGCGCTCCTCGAGACCTTCAAATCGGTAGCGAGTCGCAAGCCTCTGGTCGTCGTCAAAGGAGGCGCTACCGACGGCGGCGCCAAGGCGGCGGCCAGCCACACAGGCGCGTTGGCCGCAGACGACAAGGTGTTCGACGGTGCATGTCGGCAATCAGGTGTCACGCGTGCCGTGACCGTTGAGGAGGCGTTTGACGCGGCGGCCACCTTCGCAACACAACCATTGCCCCGAGGTCCCGACGTCGTGGTGCTGACCACGGCCGGTGGATGGGGAGTCGTCACCTCCGATGCGATCGCCCGCACCGGGGGACTGGTCTTGATGCAGCTTCCCGACGACCTCATGGAGCAGATCGATACGAAGCTGCCTGCGCGCTGGAGCCGTAACAACCCGGTGGACTGTGCCGGTGGCGAAACGCGCGACACGATCCCGGAAGTGATGGAGATGATTGCAGCCCACCCGGCGGTGCATGCCGTGATCTATCTCGGGCTCGGGATCCAGAGCAACGAGGCCCGGCTGATGCGAGAAGGCGGCTTCCATCCTCACCATGGGCTCGACAGGATCGTGTCGTATCACGAGCGCCAGGACCAGCGGTTCGCCGAGGCCGCCGACGAGCTCGCCCGCCGCTACGACAAGCCCATCCTGACGGCCACCGAGTTGGCGGTCGCCGATCCCGACAACCCGGGCCCGGCGGCTGTCAGGGCCACTGGCAGGCTGTGCTACGCCAGCGGCAGCCGTGCGGTCACCGCCCTCGACCACCTCTATCGCTACGCCGAGTTTCGCCGCGGTCGAGGTCTGGACTGATGGCCAGACGCCGGATCAATCCGGTGCCGGTGCTCGTCGTGCTGGCGTTGATCCCCGCTGCTGGCCTCGGGGCCTTCTGGCGCTTCGCGGACGCTCGCCGTCCGCCCCCGGTCGTTCAGCCCGTGCCGCCCGATCCGGCGACTCTCCCGGGGGCCATGACCACACCATTGCTGTCGGTTCGCCGCGCACCTGGCGTCTTGTCGCGACAGGTCAACATCACGGCGTTGCAAGCAGCGTTGCAGCCGCTGCTCGCTTCCGTCGACGACAACCGGTGCTTCGCGTTGGCCATCGACGGGCAACAGGTTGCCGCCAAGAACGAGACCATCCCATTGTCGCCGGCAAGCAACCTGAAGATCCTCACTGCCGCCGTGGCGCTGGACGTGCTCGGCCCTGGCTTCACCTACTCCACCAAGGTCGTCGGGGCGCTCGGCGCCGACGGCGTGGTCGAAGGCGATCTCTTCCTCGTCGGTGGTGGCGACCCCGTGCTCGCCAGCAGTTGGTGGAACGGCAACAACCCGAAGTGGCCACCGTTCAACGAGACATCCTTCGAGTCGCTTGCCGACGTGATCCAACAGGTCGGCGTCATCAAGGTCACGGGAAGCGTGATCGGTGACGGCTCGCGCTACGACGACGAGTTCTTCGCGCCGACGTGGGCTGCCGCGGATCACGTCACTCAGGCCGGTCCGATCGATGCCTTGCTGGCAAACGATTCATGGCAGACGCCACAAGTGTCGGCGAAGGATCCGGCGCTCGGCGCGGCGACGGTGCTGCGAAGCATGCTCGAAGACCGTGGCATCAAAGTCGGCGGTGACGCGTCAGCTGGTGTCGCGACCGGCGGGGCGACGATTGCCGAGGTGAAGTCGCAGCCCCTGCCAGCAATCCTCGCCGAGATGCTGACCACCAGCGACAACAACACTGCGGAGATGATGCTCAAAGAGATCGGCTATCAGGTCAAGGGCGAGGGGACGCGCAGCGCAGGCCTGCAGGTGATCATGGAGCGACTTGCGTTGTGGGGCGTGTCGACAGCAGGCGTGAACCTGGTGGACGGGTCCGGTCTCTCGGACGCCAGTCGGCTCACGTGCGCCACGATCCTCGGCGTGCTCGAACACGGATCGGCCACCGACGCGGTGGGTGAAGGTATGCCCGTCGCGGGCGTAGCCGGTGGAACCCTGTTCGATGTGTTCGCCGACGGCCCGCTGGCCGGCAAGCTCCATGGCAAGACCGGCACGCTCAACCCGAACTGCAACCCTGGCCAACTCGGCGCGAAGTCCCTCGGCGGCTACGTCCCGCAGTCGGGCGGAGGCGCAATCGAGTTCGTCCTGCTGCAAAATGGGCAGTGCATCGCCAACAACTACAAGGCACTCTGGGACCAGCTGGGTCAGGCACTCGCCCCGTACCCGACGGGCCCGACCGTCGAGACCCTCGCCCCTCGTTGATGACCGATGGTGACGATGCCGATGTTCCCGTTGGGCACGGTCCTGTTGCCGGGCGTCGTACTGCCGCTGCACGTGTTCGAGTCGAGGTACCAACAACTCGTACGTGATTGTCTCGAGGCCACGCATCCCGAGTTCGGTGTAGTGCTGATCGATCGCGGCAGTGAGGTCGGCGGAGGCGACACCCGCTCGGACGTCGGTGTCGTTGCCAGGATGCTTCAGGTCGCAGCAATGGATGAAGGCCGGTTCGCGGTCATCACAGTCGGCACTCGTCGAATCCGGATCACGCAGTGGTTGGAAGACGATCCCTACCCACGCGCCGAGGTCGAGGAATGGCCGGACGGCGATGCAGATGTTTCTGCCGACCGAATGGCGGCAACCGCGACGCATGCTCGGCGGTGTACCGGGCTCGCCGTAGAGATGGGGGATCGCTCCAACGTGCCGGAGGGCGAACTGTCCGGTGATGCTTCGTCCGACAGCTTCCTGCTTGCCGCGATCAGCCCCTTCGGGCCGGTCGATCAGTACGCAGCACTGTGCGCCGCGGATCCTGCGACGCGCCTCGACGTGATCGATGGATTGCTCGATGACGTCGAGGCCGGGTTGCTATTCCGGCTCGGTTGAGCTGTAGGGGATCGCCCCTTCGGCGTGCTACACATAGGGCCGTGCCCGACAAGGACAGGTCCACCTCGCAACGTGACACCGCCTCCGTGAGCGAGGTCATCGACCTCGTCAAGGAATACGCCAAGCAGGAAACAATCGGACCGATCAAGGGTGCCGGCCGATGGTTGGCTGCGGGTGCAGCGGGCGCCGCGTTGCTGGGCGCCGGGTGTGTCTTGTTGGTGCTCGGCGTGCTGCGAATGGTGCAGAACGAGTTCGGCAAGTCGTTTCGCGGCAGTTGGACGACGATGTTGCCATACCTGTTCGCGTTCGTGGCCAGCCTTGCCGTGATGGGTATCGCCGCGTGGCGGATCTCGAAGAAGAAGACCTTGCAGAAAGGGAGCCGATGATGGCGCATCAACGGATCACGCGCGATGACCTCGAATCACAGTTTCGTCAGCTTCAGGAAAACGTCCAAGGGCGCGTCGACGACAAGAAGAGCACCTTGGTCACCGTCGGTGTCGTCGGAGGCATCGTGTTGCTGCTCATCTTCTTCTTCCTCGGTAGTCGGCGCGGCAAGAAGAAGACCACGCTGGTCGAGATCCGCAGGCTCTGACAATGGCCGCCCGCGCACGGATCCTGTCGCCCACCGTCGCGCTTCGTCGCAACGCGATATTCAAGGGCCTGCTCGGCGGCAGCCGCGGTTGGATGGCCGTCGGAGCAATCGTGTGGGCGCCACGGTTCTACAAAAGAGTGATGGGTCGAGTTCCGGAGTTCCTCGCGAGGGAGGTGCTGCAGCCCGGAGAGACCGTCTGCATCACGGCGATCCCATCACCGGCCGGGCGCCGTGAGGCTCGTCGCGCTCGCAAGAAGTAGTGAAGATCCTGTTGCGCAACCCGCGCCGCGAGATCGAAATCGACGGCCCGCGCCGGGTGCATGCGTTGCTGACGAAGCTCGAGCTGAATCGCGAATCACATCTGGTGATCCGCAACGGCACTCTGGTGCCGGGCGATGCCGAACTCCTCGATGACGACTTCGTCGAGATCCGTCCGGTGATCTCCGGGGGTGCGTGATGGTCGCGGCGGGCTCGAAGTGCAGAACATGTCGCGGACCGGCGATCATCGACCTTCCCCGGCACAACGCAAACTTCTGTGCCGAGCACTTCATCGAGCTGTGTCGCCGGCAAGTGGTCAAGGCCATCGAGCAGTTCGACATGCTGTCGCCGCAGGACCGGATCCTCGTCGCGGTGTCAGGAGGCAAGGACAGCCTGGCGGTGTGGGACCTGCTGACTGAGCTCGGGTACCACGCCGACGGTCTCTACGTCGGACTCGGAATCGGGGAGTACAGCGACACCTCCGCGGACTACGCCCGGGGCTTTGCCTCGGAGCGCGGCCTTCGTCTGATCGAGGTCCGGCTGCGCGATCAGTACGGATACGACATCCCGACCGCGGCAAAGGCCACCCGCCACGTGCCGTGTTCGTCGTGCGGGACGAGCAAGCGGCACGTCTTCGACAAGGCCACCCTCGACGGCGGCTACACCGTGCTGGTCACCGGCCACAACCTCGACGACGAGGCTGCGGTGCTGTTCGGGAACACGCTTCGATGGGATGTCGAATATCTGGCCCGGCAACTGCCTGTGCTCGAATCGAGGCCGGGTTTCCCGAAGAAGGTCAAGCCCCTCGTGCGATTGGGCGAGCGCGAGACGGCGGCGTGGTGCATCGTGCGCGGTATCGATTACCTCGTCGACGAGTGCCCGATGGCGGTCGGCAACAAGCACCTCGCCTACAAGGCCGCCCTCAACTCGATCGAAACGACCTCGCCCGGAACCAAGGCCGCGTTCTACTTCAACTTCATCGAGAACATGGCGCCGCTTCTTGCCGGCCGGACGATGCAACAGGGGCTCGAGCTCGGCACGTGCTCGAACTGCGGCGCACCGACCACCGGTAGCCTGTGCGCCTTCTGCCATCTGGTGGAGACGGCTTCTGCCCACGCCCCCGTGCCGGTCGAACTGGTGATGAAGAAGGGCAGGGGCAGACGATGAACACACCGTTCGCCTATGGCGAGAAGGTATTGCTGCTCGACCTGAAGCAGCGCCGCTACCTCATCACGCTGGCCGAGGGTGCCGAGTTCCACAGCCACAACGGATTCTTCGCCCACAGCGAACTCGTCGGGCAATTGGAAGGCGTCGTCGTGAAGAGCACCAAGGGCTCTCCCTACACAGCGCTGCGGCCGACGCTGGAGGACTTCGTCGTCGAGATGCCACGTGGCGCACAGGTGATCTACCCGAAGGACCTCGCACCGATGTGCATGCTCGCCGACATCGGCCCGGGCGTGCGAGTGCTAGAGAGCGGCGTCGGTTCGGGCGCGCTCAGCATGACGATGCTGCGTTGGGGGGCCGAGATCGTCGGCTACGAGTTGCGCGAAGACTTCGCCAACCGGGCCAAGGCAAACGTTCGCAGCTTCCTCGGCGAAGCCGCGCTGGAGCGTTACCGCGTCGAACTACGTGACTGCTACGACGGCATCGACGAGCGCGGAATCGATCGCGTGGTGCTCGACCTTCCGGAGCCATGGCAGGTGGTTCCCCATGCGATGGAGGCGCTGCGACCGGGTGGGATCCTGATCGCGTACACGCCATCGATCCTGCAGGTTTCTCAGCTCCGGGCGGCATTGGCCTCCAGGGCGTGGAACGGCACACGGAGCCTGGAGGTACTGCACCGTGGCTGGTACGTGGAGGGCCAAGCGGTGCGGCCCGACCACCGAATGGTGGCTCACACGGGATTCCTGACAACAGCGAGGTTTTTGGGCTAAGACGCGAAGAAAGGGCACCAGGCGGCGCCCTTTCTCACCAAACGACTCGAGCGGCGGAGCCTACGGCTCGATGAAGATGCACTCGCCGGGGCATTCCTCGGCGCTCTCGATGACTGCGTCGAGCTTGCTGTCGGGGAAGCTGGCCATGCCTTCGGCACCCTGCGGATTGCCCTTGGCAGCGGCATAGATCTTGTCACCCTCGCGGACGTAGGCGAGGCCATCGTCGAGCAGGGTGAAAACGTCGGGCGCGATCTCCTCACAGAGGCCGTCGCCGGTGCACAGATCCTGATCGATCCAGACCTTCATACGTACAATCTCCTCATTCGAAGGGTCAGACGTGGCTGAGCATACAGGGCGGCCACCGGCAACCACTGTTTACGAGGGCAGGGGTGATGAGCGTCACGCCCCTTGGGAGCGCCCTGAGACTACCAAGTGCGCGCCTGCGGGTACCGCGCGCGTGTAGGTTCCGACCATGGCAGATGATTCTGATCCCATCGAGCCGGTGTTACAGGCACAGGTAGCAGTGCTCGAACAGGAAATCGATCAGTTGCGGCGTCGCCTCGCCGACGCGCCGAAGCGGCAGCGGGCGCTCGAAGAGCGGCTCCTGGAGACCAAGGGTCAGCTGGCTCAGGCGGTGTCGCAGAACGAGAAGTTGAGCTACACCTTGCGTGAGGCGCGCGAACACATCTCCTCGTTGCGCGACGAGGTCGACAAGCTCACTCAGCCCCCGTCCGCGTACGGTGTGATCGTCGGCAAGAACGACGACGGCACCGTCGACGTGTTGACCAGCGGTCGCAAGATGCGCGTCGGGTTGCATCCCGACATCAACCACGAAGAACTACCGCGCGGTTCGGAGGTCGTGCTCAACGAGAGCTTCAACGTCGTCCAGGCTCGGCACCCGGAAGTCACAGGCGAGGTCGTGTCGATCAAGGAGCTCCTCGACGACGGCGTGCGCGCGTTGGTCGTCGGACGCGCCGACGAGGAGCGCGTTTGCGAGCTGGCTGACTCCCTACGCGGGGTGCACTTGCGCAGTGGCGACACGATGCGACTCGACCCGCGCACCAACATGTTGTTGGAGAAGCTGCCGCGACCAGAGGTCGAAGATCTGTTGCTCGAAGAAGTGCCCGACATCTCGTACAGCGACATCGGCGGCCTCGATAGCCAGATCGAGCAGATCGCCGACGCAGTCGAGCTGCCGTTCCTCTACCACGATCTGTTCGCTGAGCATCAACTCCCCGCGCCGAAGGGCATCTTGTTGTACGGGCCGCCAGGCTGTGGCAAGACCCTCATCGCCAAGGCAGTGGCCAACTCGCTGGCCAAGAAGGTCGCCGACAAGACCGGTGGCGAGAAGGGCCGTAGCTACTTCATCAACATCAAGGGACCCGAGCTGCTCAACAAGTATGTCGGCGAGACCGAACGACAGATTCGCCTAGTGTTCCAACGAGCCCGTGAGAAGAGCGAGGAGGGCTGGCCGGTCATCGTCTTCTTCGACGAGATGGACTCGATGTTCCGCACGCGTGGCTCGGGAATCAGCAGCGACATGGAATCCACGATCGTCCCGCAGTTGCTCGCCGAGATCGATGGCGTGGAGGGTTTGCGCAACGTCATCGTCATCGGCGCGACCAACCGCGAGGATCTTATCGACCCGGCAATCCTGCGACCGGGCCGCCTCGACGTGAAGATCAAGATCGAACGCCCCAACGATGTTGCAGCGCGCCAGATCTTCGCCCGCTACCTCACCGACGAGATCCCGATCGCACCCGACGACAAGGTGCCCGACATGATCGTCAAAACGGTCGAGGAGATGTACCGCGACGACGAGGCCAACCAGTTCCTCGAGGTCACCTATCAGAACGGCGACAAGGAGATCTTGTACTACAAGGACTTCTCATCGGGCGCCATGATCGAGAACATCGTGCGCCGTGCCAAGAAGTTGGCGATCAAGCGTGTCATCGCCGGTGGGGCACGTGGCGTGTCGACGCAGGACCTGCTCGACTCGATCAAGCAGGAGTACAAAGAGCACGAAGATCTGCCCAACACGACCAACCCCGACGACTGGGCCAAGATCAGCGGCAAGAAGGGCGAACGAATCGTGTTCATCCGTACGCTCGTCAAGGGTCGTGCCGAGGCCGATCGCGAAGGCGGTCGGGCCATCGAACGGGTCGGAACCGGCCAGTACCTCTAGGCATCCACATGGCGACGGTGCTGCAGATCAGCGACACGCATCTGTTGACCGAGCCGACGATGACCGAGCGCGGCGATCCCGACGTCTCGTTGCGCGCCACGATCGATGCGGTTCGCGAGGTTCGTCCCGACCTCGTGCTGCTGACAGGAGACATTGCCGACGATGGGTCGGTCGAGGCGCTTCGCCGCGTACGCGACCTGGTCGTCGAACTGTCGGCGCCGGTCCTCGCGCTGGCGGGCAACCATGACGACCTCGTCCACCTCCACTCCGTGTTCGGTAGCACGGACACGCTCGAGATCGGCGCTTGGCGCGTCCTTGCCGTCGAGACCTCGGTTCCGGGCGAGATCTACGGCTCTGTGGACGTCGACGAACTGGCCGGACGGATCGATCGGCTCGATGATCGACCGACGCTGGTCGCGATGCATCATCCTCCGCTCTCGCCGAGCACGCACCCCTGGTTCCAACTGATCGGCGCCGAGAAGTTGCTCGCCGCGATGGGCGCCCGCCCACACGTGCGCGCGATCGTCAGCGGTCATCTGCACGAGGCCTTCGACCGTCAGTCGGGAGACCTGGCAGTGTGCAGCGCCCCCTCCTCGCTGTACGCGATCGATCACACCGGCGACGATTTTCGTTGGAGTGATGACGGCCTCGTGGGGTGCCAAGTCCTCACCCTCGGTGACCAGGGGTCATTTTCGTGTAAGCGCGTCGCTCGTTCGTTAGGGTGCTGACATGGCAATCCCCAAGGTCTGTGGGATCGAGACCGAGTATGGGATCATGGTCCGCGGGGCCGACAGCAACCCGGTCACGGCGTCATCGCTGTTGATCAACTCGTACCTCGCCGCCAACTATCGCAAGGTGGGTTGGGACTTCGAGGACGAGCATCCCGGTCACGACGCGCGGGGCTTTGCCGTCGACGATCTGCTGGCACCCGACATCGAGACCAATCTCGTCAACTCGGTGCTGACCAACGGGGCTCGCTACTACGTCGACCACGCCCATCCCGAAATCAGCACTCCCGAGTGCCTCACCGCGCTGGAAGTCGTTCGCTACGACCGGGCGGCCGAGGAGATCATCCGCGAGAGCATGGGGACGGCCACCAGCCATCTGCCCGAGGGTGCCGAGATCTTGTGTCACAAGAACAACTCGGACGGCAAGGGCAACAGCTACGGGTGCCACGAGAACTACCTGCTGTCGCGTTCGGTGCCCTTCGGGCGGATCGTTGCCCAAGTCACCCCGCACTTCGTCACCCGCCAGATCGTGATAGGCGCCGGCAAGGTGGGGTGCGAACTGCCCGGGATGTCCGCCGACGATGTGCCGTATCAGATCAGCCAGCGGGCCGACTTCTTCGAGGAGGAGGTCGGCCTCGAGACCACCCTCAAGCGTCCCATCGTCAACACCCGCGATGAGCCACATTGCGACGCCAGCAAGTACCGCCGGCTTCACGTCATCGTCGGCGACGCCAACATGAGCGAGGTGGCCACCTATCTCAAAGTGGGTGCCACCGCGATCGTGCTGGCAATGATCGAGGACGACGCCCTCGGCGACGACTGGCTTCTTGCCAACCCTGTCTCGGCGATCCGCAACGTCAGCCACGATCCGGCGTTGAAGCGCACGATCCTGCTGCGCAATGGACGCCGGGCGACCGCGGTGGAAGTGCAGTGGGGGATGCTGGAGCGTGCCCGCAAGTACGAACGGTCCCACGGTCTCTCCGTTGTCGGTGAGTCGGTCGGGGCCGACGTGTTGGCGCGTTGGGAAGCGGTGCTCACCGGTCTCGAAGCGGACCGTTCCACTGTCGCCGACGTCGTCGATTGGGTTGCCAAACAGCGCCTCATCGAGGGCTACGCCGAGCGCCACGGTCTGAAGGTCACCGATGCCCGCCTCAAAGCCCTTGACCTGCAGTACCACGACCTGCGGCCCGGAAAGTGCCTTGCGCACCGGGTCGGCCTGCAGACGATCATCGACGAAACCGACGTGATTTCGGCAAAAACCGAGCCGCCGACCACGACGCGGGCGTATTTCCGGGGCAGGTGCCTGGCCAAGTGGCCGGCCGACATCGTCGCCGCGAACTGGGACAGCCTCGTGTTCGACATCGGCAGGGATCCACTACGGCGGGTCCCGATGATGGAACCATTGCGCGGGACGGCCGAGCATGTCGCTAGGTTGATCGACGAGAGCAACACCCCTGCCGAGCTCCTCGCCCGGTTAGGGGCATAGGGTTTCGAGGGGAGGACACCATGGCTGAGCGAACTCAGAAACAAAAACCTGCACCAAGCCGAACGGAAGAGAAGGTCGAAGCAGCTCCGGCTACGACTGCGTCGGGCGACAAGTTGAAGGCCGAACTCGACGATCTGCTCGATGAGATCGACGGTGTGCTGGAGACCAACGCGGAGGACTTCGTCAAGTCGTATGTGCAAAAGGGTGGCCAGTAACCACTATGGCGATGCCGATATTCACGCCGGGCGACGACCCCGGCTCAAACTTCCCTGAACTGTTACGCCGCATCGGGCTGGGAGCCGACGTCGTGAATGTTGGAGATCAGATCGTTCCTCACGCAACCACGTGCGTTGCCATGCGCTTCGCGGATGGCGTGATCATGGCCGGCGATCGCCGGGCCACCAGCGGCAATCTCATCAGCCACCGCGGGATGGAGAAGGTCGTACAAGCCGACCGGTTCAGCGGGGTGGCGATCGCGGGGGCGGCTGGTCCGGCGATGGAGATGATCAAGCTGTTCCAGTTGCAGCTCGAGCACTACGAAAAAGTCGAGGGTGCGTCGCTGAGCCTCGAGGGCAAGGCCAATCAACTTTCGATGATGGTGCGCGGCAACCTTCCCGCAGCGATGCAGGGGATGGTCGTCGTCCCGATCTTCGCCGGGTACGACCTGCGGCGGCACACCGGCCGGCTGTGGACGTACGACGTCACGGGTGGGCGGTACGAGGAGCACGACTACGTCGCCACCGGTTCGGGCATGCTGCACGCCGGCACCGTCATCAAGATGGGCTGGCGCGAGGGCATCACGCGCGATGCGGCCATCGCCCTCGTCTGCCGCAGCCTCTGGGAAGCGGCCGACGCCGATTCCGCCACCGGCGGTCCCGATGTGCTGCGCGGCATCTACCCGGTCGTGGCCACCATCACTGCCGACTGCTGGACCCGCCTCGCCGACGACGAACTGATCACCGTCTACGAGACCATCGCAACCGAAGTCGGTGGACGATGAACGCCTTTGACGCAGCGCCGAGGGAAGCGCCAGCGACGAGGCGCACGCGGCGCGATGAGAAAGCGAAGCGGACGACGAG
>JANPGV010000111.1:0-1831 GCA_031424145.1 Ilumatobacteraceae bacterium | reverse complement strand
GCGCTGACCTCGATGGTCCATCCCGGCGGATCTCCCTGCACGGTCGTGGGCTGGGCGTCGAGGGCGTGGATGGTGACCGTGCCTTCCGAGCGCGTCGTCGGAGTTACGGTGTAGATGGGGCTCGGCGCCAGCGCGGCCTGAAGGTTGGCCAACGCGACCTCTGGATCGATAGCGCCCGTCAGGAAGGTTGCGGTCGTCGAACTGATCCCGACCGTGCGCTGGAAACCGAGCAATCGCACGTCGGGCCCGCTTGGCACCGCCATCGGCATGATCAACCAGGTCTGCAGCACGGCATTTGGGTCGCCGGTGTAACCGTGATGTTCGGACGCGAGCTCGTCGGCGGGGGCAGGGAATGGTTTGTTGCCCAATGCGACCGGGATCAGTTGCGAGGGATCGACAGGCACGAGGGTGACCGCTGGGGCGAGGGTGGTCGACGGGAGCGACGTGTCGGCGGCGGCGGTTGTTGCTTGGGTGATTTGGGGAGCCGACGTGTCCGGCGCGACGGTCTGGATGACAGATGTTTGCGGCGTCGTAGCCGGTTGCGCGCTTGGCGTGCTCGAGCAGGCGGCGAGCAGAGCCGGACCGGCAAGCAACAGTGATCGTGCTCTTGCCCGAACCATGATCGCCGATTCTACGGGATCAGCGGCCAATGCCCTGGTAATCGAAGGCCGAGCGGCGCCAGTCGTTGCGGTCCATGACGTTTCGGGCATCGACGATGGCCCGGCCGGTCATCGCCCCGGCCACCTGGTCGATCTCCAGCCACCTGAACTCGTCCCATTCGGTCAGCACAGCCAGCACATCCG
The DNA here is from genome assembly GCA_031424145.1 of Ilumatobacteraceae bacterium. Classification (GTDB taxonomy): domain Bacteria; phylum Actinomycetota; class Acidimicrobiia; order Acidimicrobiales; family Ilumatobacteraceae; genus JAENVT01. The sequence goes on along the minus strand of JANPGV010000111.1, from coordinate 1,028 downwards.
CGCCCTTGCACGCGGAGTACGGATCATCGGCGATCGTGATGTCGGTCGGCAGCCCCGGCTTCGGGCCGGTGACGGTCGGGTCGTAGGCCTGCACGGTTGCGCCGGCGGCGACGAGCCGCTCGATGATCGCCAACGAAGGCGAATCGCGCAGGTCATCGGTGCGCGCTTTGAACGTGAGGCCCCACACAGCGATCGTGGCCTTGGCGAGATCGCCCCCGGCGGCAACGCGGATCTTGTCGGCAACGCGGTCGAACTGCTCCTCGTTGACCGCGATCACGCCGTCGAGCAGATCGAAGTGGTATCCGGCCTCGCGAGCGATCTTCAACAACGCCCGGGAGTCTTTCGGGAAGCAGGAACCACCCCAGCCGGGCCCGGGTCGCAGGAAGGCCTGGCCGATTCGCTTGTCGGATCCGATGCCGACGACGACGTCGTTGACGTCGGCGCCCACCCCCTCACAGATGGCCGCGATCGCGTTGATGAAGCTGAGCTTGGTGGCGAGGAAGGCGTTGGCGGCGTACTTGATCGTCTCCGCCGATGCGGGATCGGTGACGATCACGAGTGCGCTGATGCCGTCGTACAAGGAAGAAACCTTGAGCGCCGCAGCCTGGTCGTCGCAACCCACGACCACCCTGTCCGGTTTGAGGAAGTCCTGGACGGCGGAGCCCTCGCGAAGGAACTCGGGATTGGAGACCACCTTCACATCCGGCCGGCCCAACACCCGTTCCACGACGCGTGCACTGCCGACCGGCACCGTTGACTTGTTGACGACGATGGATTCGTATGGCAGCACGGGCCCGATCTCGCGTGCAGCGGCTTCGATGTAGCTCAGATCTGCCGCACCGTCATCACCCTGCGGGGTCGGCACGCAGAGGAACGCGATCTCACAGTCCCTCGCAGCGTCAGCGCCGCCGAGCACGAAGGACAGAAGCCCACTGGCAAGGCCTTCCTCCACGAGCTCCTGCAGACCGAGCTCGATGATCGGGATTACGCCCTTGCGAAGGTTCTCGATCTTCACTGTGTCGATGTCG
>JANPGV010000110.1:0-1707 GCA_031424145.1 Ilumatobacteraceae bacterium | reverse complement strand
CGAAAAACGGTGGAGTTGCGTTGTGCTCGGCACCGTAACCGATCGAGTCGCTCCAGCCGTTGGGGCCGTCGACGACGTCGAAGAGGCGGCGGCCCATCACGACCGCGCCCGTGTTGTCGACCGTTTGGCGAAGGACAGCAGCGTCGACCGGGTCGTCAGAAGAAATGGCCCAGTTGTGCAACGGTTCGCCACCTTTCCCCAAGCCGTCCTCGGGACCCGCATTCGGCCCGGTGACGAACCCGTCGAGCGAGACGGTTATCTCGGCGACGACCTTCGTCATGAGGAGCTCCGTGCGGCGGTCAGAATCGATTCGACGGATGCTGACACGTCGTCATCAGTGGTCGCGTAGTTGCTGACCGAGATACGCATCACGGCCTGGTTTCGCCACGTCGATCCGCCGAGCCAACACGTTCCCTCGTGCTGCACGGCTGCGATCACCGCGCGAGTACGAACGTCGTGATCTTCGTCGCGCCCGCTGGGCGCGAGAAACCGGACGAGCACCTGATTGAGCACCACGTCGTTGAGCACGACGACTCCGTGTTCCGCCGCGAGCGACTCGGCGAAGCGTCGGGCGTGGTCGCAGCATCGCTCGACGATCGCGGCGATGCCGGAACGGCCCAGAGACGCCAAGGCCGCGTAGACCGGTACGCCGCGTGCGCGTCGCGAGACTCGGGATTCCAATCGACAGGATCGCGGTCGGTGCCCGGAGCGGCCTGCACGAGGTACGACGCCGTAACGGTCATCGCGGCACGATGCGACTCGGGGTGCCGGCAGATGGTGATGCCGCAGTTGTAGGGCACGTTGAGCCATTTGTGTGCGTCGGTGGACCACGAGTCGGCCAGCTCGAGGCCGGGTAGCCGCGAAGGAACACTCGTCGCGGCCCACAGTCCGATCGCCCCGTCGACGTGCAGCCATGCGCTGTTGCTGTGCGCGTGCGTGACCTCGGCCAGCTCCTTGAGCGGCTCGAGTGCTCCGGTGTTGATGTTGCCCGCCTGGCAGCACACGATCGTCGGGACATGCGGATCGTCGGCCAGCACGCGCTCGAGATCCGACGGGATCATTGCTCCGTTCGCGTCGACTGCGACCTTGACGGTCGTGCGGCTGCCCATACCGAGGAACCGTGCGCCGCGGGTGACGGTCACGTGGACCTCGTCACCGACCACGAGGCGTATCGGCGGTGATCCGGCCACGCCGTCGACTTCGACATCCCAACCAATTGCCGCCAAAACGTGGTGCCGGGCGGCGGCCAGCGCCGTCGTGTTGGCCATCTGGCCTCCCGTCACGAACGCGAAGGACGAATGATGTGGCAGCCCGAGCAGGTCGAGGAGCCAGGGCGGAACCCATGCCCATGAGGCCCCGACATCGGCTGGGTCCACCGGGTGCTCGGGCGTCGGTCCACCGAGCGCGGCGCGCAAGGATTCAGGAGTGGCAGTCGGTGTGACGTGAGTGTCATCGAGACCCGCTCGATAGTCGATGGCGCGCTCGGCCACGGATCGCAGAAAGTCGGATTCCTTCACCCGCCCAACTTAAGTGGCGGCTTCAGGGCCGACGAGCGGAGATCAGCAGGGCGAGGCCGGGCAGGTCGAGCCCCGAAGAGGTCGTGTACGGTGCGACTGCTGCACGAAGTCGGGTCTCGAGATCGAGTGCCGATGTGTCGTCGAGTCTGGCGAGCAGCGCCGAGACGGGCCCGGCGATGGCCTTTGTCCT
>JANPGV010000109.1:0-33183 GCA_031424145.1 Ilumatobacteraceae bacterium | reverse complement strand
GGCGCACCGCGGCTCACCCAGCCTCTGCACACCGCCGGGCACCGGTCGATAGAACGCATAGAAGAGCTCTCCTTTGCGAGCGTCGATCACCGCAGCAACTTCTCGGCCACTCTGGCGAACAGGAAAAGCCAACAGGTCCACCGAGCTGATCCCGATCATCGGCACGCGCAACGCCTGAGCGATCGCTTTGGCCGCGGCCAGGCCGACCCGCATTCCGGTGAAGAGGCCGGGCCCGACGTCGACGGCAATCGCGCCGAACTCGGACATATCGACATCGGCCTGCTTGCACACGAATTGGATCGAGGGAATCAGGGTCTCGGCGTGCCGGCGCCCACGGCAGACCTCGAACATCGCCAGCACACCTTCGTGCCCGCCTATCGCCACGCTGACCTGTTCGGTGGCAGTTTCGATACCGAGGATCAACATGCGAACACCGCCAATTGACGCTCGATCTCCTGCCAGCGGGCAGCCCATGCCCGGCCGGCGGCGCTGATCGTGATGTCGCGGGCGTCCGTGTCGGCCTCGTCGAAGTCCAGTCGCACCACCACATGATCGCCCAACGAGCCCGCAACGACGTCACCCCACTCGACCATCACGATGCCGTCGGACTCGAGCAGCTCGGAGAGCGCCAGGTCGGCAACCTCGTGATGGGTCGTCAACCGGTAGATGTCTGCGTGATGAAGCGTCACCTTGCCGGCCTGGTAGCTGTGGACGAGGGTGTAGGTCGGCGACGTGATCGGCTCGGTCACACCGATCGCCCGGCCGAACCCCTTGGCGAACGCCGTCTTGCCGGCTCCCATCTCGCCGGCGAGCACGATCAGATCGCCACGACGAGCAAGACCGGCCAGGCACGCGGCGATGGCAGATGTCGTCGCAAGAGAATCAGAACGGAGATGCAACATGGCCGCCGTCGATGCTAGAGGTTCAGGCCCCCGTGTATCGCCGCTCGATGCGTCCCGAGATGCCGCAGACCACCTCGTAGCCGATCGTGCCGAGCCGCTCGGCCCACTCGTTCGCCGTGATCGACTCGCTGCCCTGGCTTCCGATCAGGATCGCTTCGTCACCGATTGCAACCTTTTCCGTCCCGCAATCGACCATCAGCTGATCCATGGTGACGACGCCCACGATCGGATGGCGCCGGCCGGCGATCAGGACCTCGCCCCCGCCTGCGAACAGCCGCCGGGGAACACCATCGGCGTAACCCAAGGGCAGGGTGGCCACAGTGGTGTCGCTTTCGAATCGGTGACGCAATCCGTACGAGATCCGATCACCGGCGCGCACCCGCTTGACGTGCGACACGCGGGCGCGCAATGACAGCGCCGGACGCAACGCTGCCGCCTGCTGTGTGAGCGCGACACCCGGCGAGATGCCGTAGACCGAGATGCCGGGGCGCACCATGTCGAAATGCGCCGCCGGGTCAGCAAGAGTCGCCGCTGAGTTGGCCGCATGAACGAGCGACGGATGATGACCGGCGGCGGCCAACATGCTGACAACGTCGCGGAGCGCCGCGATCTGGGCCGCATTGAAAGGGTCAGCTGGTTCGTCGGCAACCGCGAGATGTGTCCACAACCCTTGCAACCGCACGGCCGGCGACGCGTCAATGGCATCGGCCAATCCCAAGGCGTCTTCCACTGAAGCACCGACACGACGCATCCCAGTGTCGACCTTCAGGTGTACGGGATGATCTCGTCCGCCCGCATCGGCAATTGACTGCAACTGCGCGCGCGAATAGACCGTCAGGTCCAGACCGGCCCGTAGCGCGCCGGCCAGCTCCTCCGGCGGCTGCTCGCTGAGCACCAGGATCGGACAGTCGAGCCCCGCATCGCGCAGCACGATCCCCTCCTGTGCCAATGCAACGCACAGCCCGGTGGCACCTCCCTGCAGTGCAGCCCGCGCGACCCGAGCCGCGCCGTGGCCGTAGCCGTCGGCTTTCACCGCCGGCCACACGGCGGCGGGCGCCGCAACCGAGACAAGGTGCTCGACGTTGCCTCGTATTGCACCGAGATCGATCTCAGCCCAGGCCCATCGACTCACAGCAGTTCTTCCAGCACCGCCGGAATCAGATCGGGTAGGTCGCTGGCGACCAGACCGTGTCGTTTCCCGCGGCGACCAGCCTGGCCGTGCACCCATGCGGCGGCTGCGGCAGCATGCAACGGTTTCATCCCGCCGGCGAGCAGCGCACCGATGATCCCACTGAGCACGTCGCCGGTACCGGCCGTGGCCAGCCTGGCGTCGCCTGCTGTGACTACCAGAGCCTGACCATCGGGATCGGCGATGACGGTCGCAGCGCCTTTCAGCAGCACAGTGCACGCGCTGTCTGCCGCCAACCGCCTCGCTGCGACCATCCGATCCGCTCCGGGTTGGCTGCCGGTCAGCACGGCGTACTCGCCGTCATGAGGCGTCAGCACCGTCGGCACCGTTCGCCGACGCAGCAACGTCGACGCGCCTTCCGAGCTCCACCCGAGGGCGAACAGTCCGTCGCCGTCGATCACCATCGGCAGGGGTGCCTCGACAACCAACCGGCGGGTGTTCGCGGCGGTGTCGTCGGATCGACCGAGACCGGGTCCGACGACGATCGAATGAAAGCGATCGAGCGAGGCCAGTGCGGCATCGGCCCACAACAGTCCCGGCAACGGCCGCTGAACGATCTCGATCGGTGCATCGGACAGCGTCATGCCGGGTACCGACAGATGGATCATGCCGGCGCCCGTTCGCATCGCCGCCATGGCGACGAGCCGCGGTGCACCGGTCATGGCCGAGCTGCCGGCGATGACCCGCACCGCGCTCTGCCACTTGTGCGCGTAGTCGTCGCGCTCCGGCCACCACTCGGCGACGTCATCGCCCTGAACGAGGTTGGCGCGCGCCCAGCCGATGTCGAGCCCTATGTCAGCCAGCTCGAGCTCGCCGGCGAGGGCACTGCCGGGTGGCATCAGCAGACCGGGTTTCAGCGCAGCGAACGTCACGGTCCGCGTCGCGGCAAGAACGTCGCCGCCGATGTCGCCGGTCAACGCGTCGACACCACTCGGCACGTCGACGGCCAGCACCGGTGTGTCGCCGACGTCGGGAGGCGACCACGAGCCATGAAAGCCGGTCCCGTATGCCGCGTCGATCACGAGGTCGGCGTCGGGCAGCACCGCGGGATGCGAGGGCACGTCGAAAACTCTGACTCGCACACCCTTGGCGGCGAGGTGGTCGGCCGCGACCCGACCGTCCGCGCCGTTGTTGCCCTTGCCGCACAGCACGTTGATCGTGCGGCCATAGCTCCCCCCGAGCATGCGTAAGGCCGCCCAGGCGACGGCAGCACCGGCCCTGCCGATCAGCACGTCGGGAGGCTCCGGCGCGGCAGCATCGATCGCAGCCATTTCCTCGGGGGTGACGATCGGCAACATGCCCGACGAGGCTACGTCACGAGGCGACGACGTAGGCGATGGCCACTTGATCCGTGTGAGTGATCGAGAGGTGCCACGTGTCGATCCCCCGCTCGATCGCCAACTCCGCGGCACGACCTGTGACGTTGAGGTGTGGTTCTCCGCTCTCGCGGTGATCGACCCACACGTCGTGGAAGCCGAACGCGCCAAGCCCCAAGCCCATTGCCTTCATCACGGCCTCGCGCGACGCGAAGCGAGCTGCGAGCGATGGCACCGGGTCCGTCTTCGGCGCGACGTAGGCGAGCTCGCTTTCGGTGAAGATTCGCCGGTGCATCGACGGCGTGCGTTCCAACGACTTTCGAAATCGCTCGATGTCGACAGCATCGATACCGATGCCGAGTATCACGATCGCCATTGGTCGGCGACGTCGGAGATCGGAGTGATCAACAGCTCGGCAACGGGGAACTCGCCGAGCAGATCGTCGCGGAAAACCCCCTCGGTCTCGGTCACCCAGTCGACGAGGCGGTCATAGCGGTGGTCATAGCCCTGCAGCACGCCGCGCATGACGGGAGCCGGAAGGCGATCATGAAATTGCACATGCAACAACGTGATGCCGACGCATGCGCCGGACTTGACCTCTGGCACGAAGATGACCGTGCGACCATCGCTACGGCCGCGTGCCACCAGGACCTGGCGTTCGGCGGCTACTCGCCGCTTCGTGCCCACCAGCTGCGAATTGCGCTCTACCCGACTGGGCACCTCGTTGGAGAGCCCGCCACGATCGATGATGGAGATCTGAGCATCGCCCGCCGGATCGCCGTCGATTCGATAGCGGATGAACCCGGCGACCGACATGACTGCGGGATCCAGGTCGGCCAGGATCTTCAACGTGCTGTAGCTCAGTGCGTCGCGGCCGGCGCCCGCGGCAAACGTCGCCTGCACGAGCGCCCGATCGAGCACGCCCTCGTCGCTGCGGCTGATACCGACCGTGACCGTCTTGGCCTGATGCTTGATCGCGTCGATCGGCCTGGTCAGTTCCTCGATCGCCCGCGTCAACGACGCGGTGAGGTCGTCGATCATCACACCGGGTGTGGCCACCTTACCTGTCGCTCGGTGGTAGGCCTCGAGTGGCAGATCATCGCGGAGATCCGCCAGCAGCGCGGACAGACGCACAGCGGTGGATGCCTCGAGGTGACCGTCGTAGAGACCCGAACGAAGTCCCTCGCCGAATCGCTCGGCATGCTGACCGATCCCATGACGCACGGCCCGCAGAACGTCGTCGCCGTTGTCGGAGACGATCAGGGCCTGCTCGATGACTTCGCGCGCCTCGCGCAGGGGGCGCGCCGAGGCGTCGATCGCCAATGCAGCCTCGTATCCGAAGAGGTGACCGACCATCGCCGACAGCACGAAGGCAAGCGCGGAATCGACCGCAGGCACAGTCAGCACCGCTGCCGCCGCGGCGAACCGCTCGTCGCCTTCAGTGGCAACCACGATCGCCGTGGCCTTGTGGGCCTTGTAGATCGCCACCTCTTTGGCGACGTCGTCGGCTGTGCTGCCGAGCAATCCTGCAGCGCACACGAGGATTAGCGGCTCGCTGGACAGGTCGATGTGCTTCTTGTCCTCGGTGATATCGCAGGCGATCGACTTGTAACACAGCTCGCTGAGCTTGATCCGCACCTCTTCGGCCGCGACCGTGTTCGGCCCGCTGCCGACGATGGCCCAGTATCGCTTCGGAGGCGCAAATCGTCGTGCTGCATCACCGATCACGTCGCGCCGTGAGAGGACGTCGAGCATCGCTTCAGGCATTTGCCGCAACGATGTGAGAAGGTCGTGGCGGCGCAGAGCGGAACCAAGGTTGCCCGCCTCGGTGATGGCACACGCCAGCAGCACGCCGGCGGCGACTTGGGCGTAAAACGCCTTGGTCGACGCGACGCTCATCTCGACGTCGCGTCCATCACTGGTGTACATCACGCCGTCGGCTTTGTCGGTGAGGTCGCTGTTGCGTCGATTGACGATCCCGATCACAGCGGCACCGCGTCCGCGAACAAGATCGACAGTGCGATTGGTGTCGGTGGTCGTGCCGCTCTGGCTGACTGCGATGATGAGTGTGTCACTCATGTCGAGACTCATGCCGAAACCGCTCAACTCGGTCGCGGTGATGGCGTCGATGTCGATCTGGCCGTCGGTGAGCGCATCGAGCACGGCAGCCATGCTGCGGCCGGCGACAGCAGCCGTACCCTGGCCGATGACTTTGATCCGCCGGATGCTCCCGGCTGCAAGCCTGGCTCGGATATCGAGAGGAAGAGCCCGGGCACCGACCGAAGCACGGCGCAGCCCGTCGACCTCGACGATCTTGCCGCGAACGGTCTTGCGGAAACTTGCGGGTGCCTCGCTGATCTCTTTGAGCAAGTAGTGAGGTGAGTCGCCACGGTCGATGTCGCGGGTTGTGACCTGCGCGGTCGCGATCTCGTTGTCGGCGATCGGTAGCTCGGCTCCGTCATAGGCCATTCGGCGAATGCCTTCGAGCTCGCCGGCCATTGCTCCATCCAGGACGAAAACCTGGCCGCGGCTGCCCGATGGCGACGGCGACTCGCCGTCCATGCGCACAAATCGAGTGGTCTCCTCGACGACTCCGTACGGTTCGCTGGCCACGATGTAGCAGTCGTCGGCCAATCCGACGTAGAGGGCCTGACCACTGCCGCGAAGGGCCAGATACAGGTTGTCGGGCCGATCGGCGGCGGCAGCACCGATCGCGACGCTTCCCTCGAACTCGGCGACGGTGCGCCGGAAGGCCTCGCCCAGGTCCGAGACACCTGCGGCGACATGGCGAGCCATGACGGCGGGGATCACCTTGGCGTCGGTGGTGATCGACCCGGCGATGTGCAGCCCATGATTGACCTTGATGTCGGCGTGATTGTCGACATCGCCGTTGAGCACCGCGACCATGTACGGAGCGCCACCCGACTGCTCGAGCTCTTCGCTGTTGAGCGGATGGCAGTTGGCCTCACTGATGATCCCGACGCTGGCCCAACGCGTATGACCGAGGACAGTCAGCCGGGCGTCGGGCTGTGACAGCGCGAGACGAAGCAGAGCGTCCGCCGAGATCGCCGCGCGCAGTGCACGCGTGTTGTCGCCGAGCTCACCGATCTCGGCGGCTGCCTTGTAGACAAAGCCGAAGCACTCCCCGGCGACCCGGACGGACCCGTTCTGGAAAAGCGGATCGGTGTTGCGCTCGGCGAGCATCCGCCTGACGACATGATCGGACGGCGACAGGCCGTGACCCCACACGAACAGGTGGAGACCGGCCGAGTCGCGACCGCGCACCTCGAGCCGATCGAGCGCAGAGAGCGATTGTTGAACTGCGAGGTAACCCGCGATCGCCGCGACTGTGCTGTCGCGACCGACCAGTGCTTCGACCTCGCGCGCTGTGCGCAGGCGATCGAAGCGCACAGCCCACATCGCGTCGCGCAGCTCGATCAGTTCGGTGGCGATCCGTTCCTGTTCCTCGGGGTCGATTGACTCGTCTGTCTCGATGCGGCCCTCGGCCTCGACCACACGGGCGTCGAGCTGGTCGAGCCTGGCGATGATGCCGACACCCAGCTCGTAGCGGCCGAGGAGGGCAGTGACCCCAGGGACACCCTTCAAGAGCCCATCGCAGCGCCTCACGGCAGTGGCGGCTGCACTGAGGGATTCGGCGGCCACGGCCTGATCGAGGTGCGCCAGCAGGTCCGCCGGCTCAGGAACTGGTCGTTGCGAGGGCCTGCTGACGATGCCGATGATGCCGCACATGGGTGTTCAGGCTATCGAGCAAACCTCATCCAGCCCGATCGCCTCCCGGCGTCGAGTCGATCAGCCGAAACGATCCGACACCACGGCGGCGAGCTCGTCGGCCGTGGTTTGGGCAAGGGACAGCGTCGCCGCCTCGACCATCACGCGGATCAACGGTTCGGTACCGCTGGGCCGTACCAGGATTCGACCTTCGCCGTGGAGCAGTGCATCTGCCGCCGCGATCTCGTCAGCAAGTTCCGCGGCCACTTGCGGGTGGCGATCAGCAACCTTCACGTTCACGAGCACCTGTGGGTACGACGTCATCACATCTCCGGCAAGATCGGCCAACTTCAACCCGTTTCGATGTGCGTGGGCTGCCAAGCGCAGGCCTGCCAGCAGCCCGTCGCCTGTCGTCGTCAGGTGCCTGTAGATGATGTGCCCGCTCTGCTCGCCACCGATCGCATAGTTGCCGGCATCGAGCGCCTCGAGTACTGCGCGGTCACCGACCGGCGTGGTGATGACGTCGATCCCCGCGCGAGCCATGGCCTTGTGGAAGCCGAGGTTGCTCATGACCGTGACGACGACCGCGTTGTTGGTCAGCTGACCCCCGTCGCGCAGCTGGAGAGCTGCCAACGCGATCATCCTGTCGCCGTCGACGATGTTCCCGAGATGGTCGACCGCGATCACCCTGTCGCCGTCGCCGTCGAAGGCGAGACCGAGATCTGCGTGGTGCGCCACCACGGCGGCCGACAACGAAGCGGGATGGGTGGCGCCGCAGCGGTCGTTGATGTTGCGTCCATTCGGCTCGGCGTTGATCACCACGACGTCGGCACCCAGCAACTTGGCGGCTCGCGGCGCCGCTTCGTACATCGCCCCATTGGCGCAGTCGAGGACGATTCGCATGCCGTCGAGTGAGTCCGCCGCCGAGGTCGACTCGACGAGGAAGTCGAGATACACGCCGAGCTCGGCTGCTTGAACGGTGCCGGATCGCGACGACTCCGGCGGCAGTGGCGTCATCGACTTCTCGATCGCCCGCTCGACGTCGTCTGTGAGCTTGAGGCCGCCTGCGGCGAAGATCTTCACGCCGTTGTCGAAGTAGGCGTTGTGCGACGCCGTGATCATCGCTACGGGTGCTACGTGCCGTAGTGAGAGGTAGGCAAGAGCCGGAGTCGGGAGCACGCCGAGCCGCGTCACATCAGCACCGCCGGCATGCAGACCGTCGACCAATGCCTGTTCGAGTGCCGGACCGGACTCGCGTGTGTCGCGCCCGATCAACCATTCTCCCCGGCCGAGCACTTCTGCGGCGGCGCGACCGAGAGAGCCGACGTAATCGGTCGTCAGCTCGGTCAGCGCCCGACCACGTACTCCATCTGTTCCGAACCGAAGCTGGCCCACGGCCGAGCTTCTATCAGCGCTTGGTGTACTGCGGGGCCTTGCGGGCCTTCTTGAGGCCGTACTTCTTGCTTTCCTTGCGACGTGGGTCGCGGGTGAGCAAGCCAGCCTTCTTCAGTGCCGTTCGAGCCTCAGGATCGAGCTCGACGAGGGAGCGGGCGATTGCCATGCGGAGCGCACCGGCCTGGCCGCTGATGCCACCGCCGTGCATCGTCGCATCGATGTCGTAGGTTTCCTCGGTCTCGGTGACGCGAAGTGCCTCGGTCACGGTCATGCGCTGCATCGCCGTGGTGAAGTAGGCGTCGAACGCCTTGCCGTTGATAGTGTGCGTGCCGGTGCCGGGGCGCAGGCGGGCGCGAGCGACGGCCTCTTTGCGACGACCGGTGGTCTGAGTGAGCGGTTTGGTTGCCATGCGATTGGTTCCTTTCGCGCTCAACGGGCCTTGGCCGCAGCGAGATCGAGGACGACTGGGAGCTGAGCGGCGTGAGGATGCTCGGGGCCGGCGTACACCTTGAGCTTCTTGATCATCTGACGCCCGAGCGGGCCCTTTGGCAGCATGCCCTGGATGCTGCGACGGATGGCTTCTTCCGGCTTGCGGCCGAGCAGCTTCTCGTACGTCTCCGTCTTCAGCCCGCCGGGATAGCCGCTGTACCGGTAGACGCCCTTGTTGGCAGCCTTGTCCTTGGTGAGCACGACCTTGCTGGCGTTGATGACCACCACGTGGTCGCCGGTGTCGATGTGCGGAGCGAAGATCGGCTTGTGCTTGCCACGCAGGACACGAGCGGCTTCTGTGCACATGCGACCGAGTACCAGGCCCTCGGCGTCGATGACGTGCCAGGCGCGGGTGATCTCGCTTGCTTTCGGGCTGTAAGTAGGCATTTCGGACCCTCAGAAATAGGAATCGCCGCCGGCGATGCGTCGCCAGGGAACCGTGAAATGATACGGGCTTCTGGCCGAAATCGGCAAACGATCGGCGATATCAGCGAAGCGGATCACGCGTCGCGATCAGGCCGTTTCGGCCGACCACGAGTTGCGATGACACTCGACCACGGACTCGAGCCACTGCTCGACCCGCTCCGCAAGCGCCGGGATCGAGTACTGCTCTTCCACTCGCTGACGACACGCAACTCGGTCGAGCTCATGGATTCGTCCGATCGCAGCCACCAAACCGTCGACGTCGTCGGGCTCGACGAGGAATCCGGTCCTGCCGTCGACGATGATCTCCGCCGGCCCGCCCCGCCGGTACGAGATCACAGGTACCCCCGTGGCCATCGCCTCGATCGCCACGTTGCCGAAGGCCTCGACCCACTTCGGTGCCATCACGATCGCCGCACAACCACCGATCGCCTCCTGCAGTTCGTCGGTGGGCAAGAACCCTTCGTACGAGACCGCTGCCAGCGGATGCGCCGCGACAACGGAATCCCACAGTGACTGATCTTGCATCAGGCCCCACACCTTCAGTGGCAACCCGCTTGCCGCGGCGGCGGAGACAACGTCCTCGAGGCCTTTCTCCGGCGAGATCCGCCCGATGAACCCGAGGTACGGCGGTTCGTCGGCAGTGATGTGCAAGTCATATCGCTCGATGGCTACCCCGCTGCCGATCACCGGCACGCGATCCGCGATGGGCGCGAAGGTGTCGGCCTGCGCCTGGCTGTGCATCGCCACATTGCGCGGCCGCAACACAGCGGCGCGGTAGATCGCGTCGTCCATCGCATCGCTCAACGTCGCCATGCTGACCAGGTGAGCGAGCGGCGCGCTGGTGAAGAAGGGAGTGAGATAGAACGGCAGCCAGTCGTAGGCGAGATTGAGGATCACATCGAATTCCTCTTGGTGGACGTGCGCCCATTCACACATGGCCGCCAGAACGCTGCCGGCGGGAAGGCAAACGGGCGTGTCTCTGTGGTCGCCGTGAGCGCTCGGTTGCAACGCGCCGGGGATCTGGTGCAGCACCGTCCCGACGTGCAACGAACCCGCGGGCGCGAGGACCTCGACATGATGACCACGCCCGGTCAATCCGAGCACGAGGCTGTGGAGCGTCAGATCGACACCGCCCCCGGTGCCGCTGCCGAGCGGCCCGACCGGAGTCGACATGATCAAGATCCGTTGTGACGACATCTGTTCTCCATCCGGATTCAGTCGTACCCGACTTCCCAGAGGCACAAACCATGCGGGGGAGCAACCTGCCCTGCGGCTTGACGGTCTTTGGCCAACAAGATGCCGCGCATGTCGCCGGCCTGGAGCCGGCCCGTGCCGGCATCGACCATCGTGCCGACGATCGCTCGAACCATCTGCTGACAGAACGCGTTGCCGCGGATCTCGAAGCGCAGCAAACCCCCGCCGTAGTCACTCGGTACCTCCGACCACCGTGCCAGCATGACGTTTCGAGTCATCGACGGCTCCTGCGGCGGACGGCCGTCCTCTCTCGCGATCGCTTTTGGGCGGCGGCAGAACGACGAGAAGTCGTGCTCACCGATCAGCGGATCGCAGGTCAACCGAAGTGTCGGTAACGACAGCGGCGACAGCACGTGCCATGACCGCGCCGCGAAGAAGGGACTCGGCTCTGGCGCGTTCCAGATGTCGTACCGGTAGTGGCGCCACTTCGCGGAGAATCGGGCGCTGAAGTGCGCCGACTCCGTCCATTCTGCGGCGCGTGCGACCACATCAGGACCGCACATCCGGTTCACCCGCCGCACCAACGCTTCCAGGTCGGTGTCGTCCGGAAGATCGCAGCTGACCACCTGACCCCAGCCGTGCACGCCGGCGTCGGTACGCCCCGCACCGACGAGGTCAACATGCTGGCGAACGACCTTTTCGACGGCGTCGCGTAGCTCGCCCATCACAGTGCGCACCCCGTCGTTCTCCGCGAAACCGTGGAACGAAGTGCCGTCGTACGCAACGGTCATCCTGGCCCGTCGTAGCATCGAGCTCAACGGTTGCTGCGACGCCGTGACAAGTGGTCCAGCCACGAGGCCGCCGCCAATGCCGCGTAGGCCACAGCCATGACACTTCCCACCCAGCGGAGTTCGGACGGCGTGACGACACTCAACAATGCGCAGATAAGCGAACTGCACAAGAAGAAGACCGCACGACGATCCATCAGCTCACCGCCGCGAGAGCCCAATACGACAACATCGACACGAGTGCCGCTCCCGGAATTGTGAACACCCATGCCCACACCACGCGACTGGCGACATTCCAATTGACCGCCGACATGCGGTTTGCGGAGCCAACGCCGACGATCGCGCCGGTGATGGTGTGGGTGGTGCTGACGGGAATGCCCTTGTACGAAGCAAAGAACAACGTCGCCGCAGCGGCGCTTTCGGCGCACACACCGCCCATTGGCTGCAAGCGGGTCAGCTTGTTGCCCATCGTGCGAACGATACGCCAGCCGCCGGACATCGTGCCAAGTGCGATCGCGCTGTGACACGACAGCACGATCCACAGTGGCATTGCGTCAGCTGTCTTGAGCACGCTCGCATCTAGCTTGTGCGCTCCGACGAGCAGAGCGGCAATGATTCCCATCGTCTTCTGCGCATCGTTGGCGCCGTGCCCCAGGCTGAACGCCGCCGCCGACACCAACTGCAGGCTTCGAAACGTCTTGTTGACACCGCGCTTCTTGTGGCTGCGGTGCACGAGCCACATCACCATGACGATCAGTACGAAAGCCAGCAACAGCCCGAGCAGTGGCGAGTAGACGATGAACACCGCCGTCTTCTGAACCCGATCGAGATTGACGACGTGGCCGCCTGACTTGGCAATACCTGCGCCGACCATTCCACCGATCAAGGCATGTGACGACGATGAGGGCAATCCAAGCACGGCTGTGAAGACGTTCCAGAAGATCGCCCCAACCAGACCGGCAAAAACCAGCCCGATCGAAACAACGTTGCTGTCGATGATCTTGGCGACCTCATTGGCCACCTTCAGCGGCAAAATCGCGAAGGCGATGAAGTTCCAGAACGCCGCCCAGATCACGGCCTGCCAGGGCTTCAGCACTCGCGTGGCCACCACGGTGGCGATCGAGTTGGCGGCGTCGTGGAAGCCGTTCACGAAATCGAATATCAACGCGATCGTCACGACAGCGATCAACAACACGGTGGCCATGTATCAGGCGTGCTTCACGGCAATCGCTTGAATGACGTCGCTGGCATCCTCGACTGCGTTGATAGCTCGCTCGACAGCCTCCACGACGTCTTTCCATTTCAAGATGTCGAGCGCTTTGTGCTTGCCACTGAAGAGCTCGGCCATGATCCTTCGATAGGTCGCGTCGGCCTGGCTCTCGATCGAGTCGATCTCCTCGATGTCGCCAAAGACATCGTCGAGTGTCGAGAGCTTGCCGACCAGCGTCTTGTTGGCCTCGACGATCTTGCGTAGCAGGGCGACAAGTTCGGTGACGCCCGCCAATTTCGTCGAAAGGTGGTGCAGATGAGCGAGGTCGGCGGCCGCGCGCATCTCGTCGAGCACATCGTCGAGCGAGTTTGCCAAGGACTGGATGTCCTCCCTGTCGAACGGCGTGACGATGGATGTCTCCAGGCGCATCCGCACCAATCTCATCACTTCATCGCCAGCTCGCTCGGCGGCCACGATGGTCTCGACACGGCCGGTCTTGATGGGCAGCGAGGCCATCAACTTCTCGAGTTGAATAGCCGTGTCGACGGCGGTGGCCGCCTGCTGCTCGAAGAGGGGGTAGAACCCGTTGTCGCGGGGGATCAATCGAAAGCGCACGAGCGGCACATTAGACGTCAACTACCTTTCGTCGATATGGCCCAGAACATTTACGACGACGAGGAGTTCTTCGTCGCCTACTCCGGCCTGCGACGCTCGGTCGAGGGGCTTGATGGCGCACCGGAGTGGCCCACGCTTCGGGCGATGCTGCCGCTGATGTCGGGGCTTCGAGTTGTCGACCTCGGCTGCGGCTTCGGTTGGTTCGCTCGCTGGGCGGCTGAGGCCGGCGCTGCAGCCGTGCTCGGCATCGACCTGTCCGAGAACATGCTCGCCCGCGCTGCAGCATTGACGGACGACACCGGGATCCTGTATGAACGGGCGGATCTCGAGACGATCGATCTGCCCGACGACTCGTTCGACGTCGCCTACAGCTCGTTGACTCTGCACTACCTCTCGGATCTCGATCGCATCTTGGCCACCGTGCATCGGGCGCTCGCCAGCGGCGGCAGCTTCGTCTTCTCGATCGAGCATCCGATCTATTCGGCGCCCTCGAGACCGGCGTTCGTCACGGACGCGGAAGGCCGCGTTTCATGGCCGTTGGATCAGTACCTGATCGAAGGCCCGAGAACCACCGACTGGTTGGCGTCCGGCGTTCAGAAGCACCATCGCACCATCGCGACCTACCTTTCGTCCCTATGGCACGCAGGCTTCCTGCTCGAGGATCTCTGCGAGTGGGGACCGACCGCCGATCAGATCGCCGAAGTGCAGGAGTGGGCGGTCGAGATCGAGCGTCCTCAGTTCCTGCTGCTCGCAGCCCGTCGACAAGAGCCCTAGCGCTCGTAGATCGAGACACCCTTCGCGTGCTTGTCGCGGAACAGCGCAAGCACCTCGCCGGGCTTGGCGTGCCGTCCAGTGCTCTTCTTCGAGTAGAGGTGTTGCCCGTCGACGACCACGTCGAAGACACCCTTAGATCCGGTCACGAGGGCCAGCTCAGCGATGACGTGTTGGTAGTCGTGCAGGAGATCGTGGGCGGCGCTCACGGCGCGCTCTGAATAGTCTCAAGGCACGCAATATGTGATCGAGACGCGGTGCTTGCTCACGCAACAAGCTTAAAGGGTGGTTTCGCTAGGCAGCGAGTGGGTCGTCGTGGTTGATCCATAGAAGTGCCTGTGACGGGTCGATGCGGTGCTGTCTGATCTCGTCGAGCATCGCTCGTAGTCGAGCGAGCTCGTTCGACGCAGCAATGCCCAAGCGCAACGGATTGGCCGCCGCAACCGCCACACAGGTCCGACACGCCCGCGGTTGCAGCGCATTGAAGTGGCGACCAGCGAGTGGCGCGGCAAGCAGGCCGCACAGGGTCTCACGCTTGCGGCCCTCGGGTCGCACCGCGGTGCGCAGGGCGTGCACCCGGCCGTACCCATCGAACAATCCGGTGATGCTGCGCTCGTAACCGGTACCGGTCCAGGTTTCGCCGCGCGCTTGAGCGGGCAGCGGCCGGATCGTTCGCTCGTGCTCGAAGCCGTGGCGATGCTCGTAGGCGCGTTGGCGACAGGAGTGGTTGCAATACAAGCGTGGTCGACCCGGACGACGAACCACGACGAACTCGACAGCGCACCACGAACAGGCCCGATGGGTAGGGCGAGGTTGAGAGATGATCGGCATAGCACGGTTCTACGCCGAGGGTGTGACAAGGCACCGAGGACGAGCCGCTGTCCCGGACCGCTGCGCCACCGATGCCTGATCCCCTTCGCCGTCACCCGCCCGCAGGTCCCCCGCACGTCCGGCACGTCCCGCACGTCCCGTCCGCCCACGTCAGACCTTCTCACCGATCGTCAGTGACAAAACCCGCCACCCGACAGCACGGGATACGTCACGGACGATTCACAACGCGCTCGCACCAGCAGACCTGGGGGATACGTCACGGACGATTCACAACGAGCTCGCACCATGCAGACCTGGGCGAATTCCCGTCACGGACGATCACGAGCACGATGCCGTGCGAGGCGGTTAGACCAGCTCGATGCGCGCCATGGGGGCGTTGTCGCCCTGGCGCGGGCCGAGCTTCAAGATCCGCAGGTAACCACCGTTGCGGTCTTCGTAGCGCGGGGCGACTTCGTTGACCAACTTGTGGGTCATCTCTTTGTCGCCGAGGTAGCCCTGGATCTGACGGATGCGGTGGATGCGCAACGCACCTTCGTCTTGAGCCTTCTTGGCCTTGGTGATGAGCTTCTCGGCGATCGGGCGCAGCGCCTTGGCCTTGGCCTCGGTCGTGGTGATACCTTCGGCGGCGATCAGCGACGCGGCGAGGTTGGCCATCATCAACTTCTGATGTTGCGAGCTGCCGCCGAAGTTACGGGCGCGGCGTGGGGTTGCGGGCATGTTCGGTTCTCCGTTGCGTCTCTAGCTCAGCCGCGCAGCGTCAGGCCGCGCTCGTCGAGCTTCTGCTTGACCTCGTCAAGGCTCTTCTGTCCGAAGTTGGTGATGTTGAGCAGATCGTCTTCCGTCTTCGTCAGCAGCTCGCCCACGGTGTTGATCTGGGCGCGCTTCAGGCAGTTGCGGGGACGCTCTGACAAGTCGAGATCTTCGATGGGCAGCTCGAGGTCGGGCGAGGAAGCTGCGACAGCAGCGACTTCACCAAGCTCCAGGCCCTGCGGCTCATCGCTGAGGTTGGCGACGAGATCGACCAGAGACCGCAGCGTTGCACCCGCCGAAGCGAGGGCCTCGCGTGGCGTGATGGAACCATCGGTCTCGATGTCGAGAACGAGGCGCTCGTAGTTGGTGCTCTGCTCCACGCGGGTGGGCTCGATTTCGAACATCACCCGGCGGACCGGCGAGAAGATTGCATCGATCGGCACGACGCCGATGGTGCGGTTCTGCGAATCCCGGTCACTCGACAGGTAACCGCGGCCACGGCCGACGGTGAGGTCGACAGCCAGGCGGCCCTTGGTGTTGAGCGAAGCGATGTGCAGGTCCTTGTTGAGGACCTCGATCTCGCTGGGGCACTTGATGTCGCCGGCGGTGATCTCGGCGGCGCCACGCACATCGAGGCGCAGGACGATGTCGTCGTCGCTGGTGGACGTGAGGACGATGTCCTTCAAGTTCAAGATGATGTCGGTGACGTCTTCGGAGATGCCGGCGATCGTGTCGAACTCGTGCAGGGCGTCATCGAATCGCACGGCCGTGATGGCCGCGCCGGGGATCGACGACAGAAGGGTGCGACGGAGCGAGTTGCCGATTGTGTGGCCGAAGCCGGGCTCGAGCGGACCGACAGCGAAACGCTGCCGATTGTTCTCTTCGTCGGCGATCGCTTCGACGGTTGGGCGCTGAATGACGAGCATGAAGGTGCCTTTGGATACTTGGTGGGCTTCGAATTACTTGGAGTAGAGCTCGACGATGAGCGATTCGCGCACAGGGACGTCGATGTGATCGCGCTGCGGGAGATCGCGAACGGTGACCTGCTTGCCACCGTCTCCGACCTCCAACCAGCCGACGACGTTGCGGTCGATGACATCGAGGTTGTGCTGAATCACGATCATCTCGCGAGCCTTTGGCGGCAAACTGATGACCTCACCCTTGCGAACCCGGTAGCTGGCGATGTTGACGCGCTTGCCGTTGACGTGGATGAGGCCGTGACTGACGAACTGGCGTGCCTGCGGGCGGGTGCTTGCCCAGCCGGCGCGGTACACGACGTTGTCGAGGCGCTGCTCGAGCAGGCGCAGCAGGTTCTCACCTGTAGGGCCGGCGAGGCGCACTGCCTCTTCGTACGTGTTGCGGAACTGTCGCTCGAGGACGCCGTAGATGTACTTGGCCTTCTGCTTCTCTTGCAGCTGGGCGAGGTACTCGCTGCCGGCGTTGCGACGGCGGGTGCGGCCGTGCGCCCCAGGCGGGAACGGACGACGCTCGAGGGCCTTGCGACCCTTCTCATTTTCGAAGATGTTGGTGCCGAGACGGCGCGAGACGCGCACTTTCGGGCCGGTGTAACGAGCCATATCGATCAGGTCCTGCGGCGCTTGGGCTGACGACAGCCGTTGTGGGGTACGGGGGTGACGTCCTTGATCGAGGTGACCTCGATGCCGGTCTGTTGAATGCTGCGAACGGCAGTGTCGCGACCCGACCCCGGGCCCTTGACCTGCACTTCGACACGGCGCAGACCGTGCTCCATCGCCGCACGTGCTGCCTTCTCGGCGGCCATCTGCGCGGCAAACGGGGTGCTCTTGCGCGAGCCTTTGAAGCCGACGCCACCTGACGAGGCCCAGGAGATGACGTTGCCCTCCGTATCGGTGATCGACACGATCGTGTTGTTGAACGAGCTCTTGATGTGAACGACACCGACAGTGACGTTCTTGCGCTCGCGCTTGCGGGGGCGACGCCCACCTGGCTTCGGCTTGGCCATTACTTCCTCACTGCCTTCTTCTTGTTGGCGACGGTCTTCTTCGGGCCCTTGCGGGTACGGGCATTGGTGTGTGTTCGCTGACCACGCACCGGCAGGCCCTTGCGGTGACGCACGCCCTGATAGCAGCCAATCTCGATCTTGCGCTTGATGTCTTGGGCCACGTCGCGGCGAAGATCGCCCTCGACCGTCAGGTTGGCGTCGACCCACACGCGGATCTTGTTGACTTCGTCTTCGGTCAGATCGCGGACGCGCTGGTTGGGATCGAGGTCGGTGTCGGCACAGATCCGCTGAGCGGTTGGCTTGCCGATGCCGAAGATGTAGGTAAGCGCGATCTCGAGCCGCTTCTCGCGGGGGATGTCGACGCCGGAAATACGTGCCATGCCTGTTCTTCTTCCTCTTGGCTCTTCCTCAGCCCTGACGCTGCTTGTGACGCGGGTTCTCACAGATCACGCGAACGCGGCCGTGCCGGCGAATGACCTTGCACTTCTCACAGATTTTCTTGACGCTCGGACGAACCTTCATGTGGGACCTTTATTTGTATCGATACGTGATGCGACCGCGGGTGAGGTCGTACGGGGTGAGCTCCACTTGCACCTTGTCGCCAGGGAGGATTCGGATGTAGTGCATCCGCATTTTTCCCGAGATGTGCGCCAGCACCTTGTGGCTGTTCTCGAGCTCTACCCTGAACATGGCATTGGGCAGAGATTCGAGGATCGTGCCTTCGAGCACGATGGCGTCGTCTTTTGGCTTGGGCAGGGTGGGCCTCTTTCGAACGGTGATTGCTGTGGCCCGAACCTGCTCCGCACGCGCGAAGCTGACGTGGGCCGAGTTGCAATGCTATCGGCCGAGGAACTCAACGCCAAGTGGCACCGTTCGGAAAATCGGCGGCATCCGAGGGCCCTGACGAGGAAGAATCGTTCCGATGTCCCCTGCAACCTCTCGTTGGCGCGCTCTCGCCGCCCTGCTCCGGCCCGACGCCTGGCGTTGGACCGGTCTCGGCGCGCTCGTGGCCACGGGATCCGCCTTTATCCTGACGGGCCCGCTGATCGTGCGCGGCATCGTCGACAAGGCGACGGCGGGCACCACGACGAGCCAACTGTCACGTCTGGCGGTGCTGTTCCTGATAGTCGCGGTTGCCACCCAGCTGATCAACATGGCGGTGGCCTGGATGGCCACGATCACGGCATGGCACACGACGAACGGCATCCGGATCCGGCTGGCACGGCACGTGCTGGGCCTCAGCCACGCGTTCCACCGCCAACACACACCCGGCGAGCTGATCCAGCGTGTCGATGGCGACGTGACCTCGGTCTCGGACTTCATGGGCAGGGTCATCCCGCGGGCCGCCGGGGCGTTGTTCACCGTCGTCGGCATGATCGGCGTGCTCGTCGTCGTCGACTGGCGCCTGGCGCTGGGCGTCGTGGTCTACGTGGCCCTGGCTGTCGCCGTCATCATCAGCGGACGGCATCGCGCCGTCGGCGAATCATCGGATGAGATGGGGTCGTATGCCCGCCTGTACGGAGGGATCGAGGAACGGCTGACCGCGGCCGAGGACCTGCGCTCCAACGGTGCGGGAGGCCACGCGATGTGGCGATTCGTCGAAGACAGCGCCGACGCACTGGGCAGCGCCGTCCGCCGCGAGAAGGCGTTCCTGCGCATGTGGTGGTCGGTGGACGGCTCGGTTGCGGCGGGATCGGTCATATCGCTGATCGCCAGCGCCTTGTTGGTCAGCCGGCGCGTCATCACCGTCGGCGACGCCTTCCTGCTGTTCCAGTACGTCCTGCTGATCTCGCGCCCACTCGAGGACCTGGTCGACCAGCTCGAGACGGTTCAGAAGGCCAACGGCGCGATGGTGCGGGTCATCGACCTCTTGGCGGTCGAGCCCGACATCAACGACAACGGTGAGACGCTGCCGCCGCGCGGGCCGATGAGCCTCGAGTTCCGCGGCGTCGCCTTCGACTACGGCGACGACCAAGCAGTCCTGCAGTCGGTCGATCTGTCCTTCGCCGCCGGCCGCTCCATCGGGATCGTCGGCCGGACAGGCAGCGGCAAGACCACCTTGTCGCGGCTCGTGTTGCGCCTGGTCGAGGCCACAAGCGGCACGGTGGTGTTGGGCGGCGTGCCCATCGAGGAGATCCCTGTCGAGGAGCTACGTCGACGGGTGGCCCTCATACCCCAGGAGGTCGAGTTGCTCAGCGGCTCGATCCGCGACAACGTGACCTTGTTCGACGAGTCGCCGTCCGACGACGAAGTCGCCGAAGCGCTCCGCAACGCCGGTCTCGGCGGTCTGGCCGACGGTGGAATTCATCGCCAACTCGGCGCAGGAGGGGCCGGCCTCTCAGCCGGCGAGGCCCAACTTCTGGCGTTGGCGCGTGTGTGGCTGCGCGATCCCGACATCGTCGTGCTCGACGAGGCAACGGCGCGTGTGGATCCGGCGACGGAGGAACAGCTGGAGGCCGCCGTGGCGCTGCTCACAAAGGGGCGCACCACCTTGATAATCGCTCACCGGCTGTCAACCCTTCGGCACGTCGACGAGATAGTCGTGCTCGATCACGGCCGAGTGGTCGAGCACGGAGACCGCGCCGACCTCGCCGACGACCTCGAGAGCCGCTATCGCCATCTTCTGGACCTTGCCCACGACGAGGTGCTGGCACCATGAGTGTGTGGCGACTCGGTTGGCGCGTGTCGCAGCACGAGCCGCGCAGCTTCTGGACGGGGTACCTGCTGTTCGTGCTGTTCTTCACGTTTCCCGTGTTGAGCGGCTGGCTGCTCGGCCGCGGCTTCAACGCGCTCTCGACTGGTCACAACTCCCGCGTCTACTGGATCGGCGCGGCACTTGCGCTGTGCGAGGTGGCCCGGATGAGCACCATCCACGTCGGCGCGTTGGCCTGGACGAGGGCGTGGGTGCACATGCAGTCGCTCCTTCGATCGAACCTGCTCAACGCCCAAGTCGCCAGTGGCGGCCCGGAGGCCGGCCAGCCGGTCGGGTCTGCTGGTGAGGCCATCACACACTTCCGTGACGACGTCGAAGACGTGACGATGTTCATAGACGGGTTCATCGACATCTCGGCCGGTGTGGTGTTCACCGTCCTTGCAGGCTTGGTGCTCGGAAGCGTCGATGGCCGCGCTGCGCTCGTGTTGCTGATCCCACTCATCGGCGTTGCCATGGCTACACGCACGCTCGACGGAAGGATCAAGCGCTATCGCGCTGCCGACCGCGTCGCCGCGTCCGCGGTCAGTGGCCTCCTCGGCGATGTGATGGCCGCGGCCACGACGGTGAAGGTCAACAACGCAATCGAGCCGACGATCGCTCACCTTCGCAAGTTGGTCGACGAACGGCGCCGCACCGCCGTGCGCGATCGCGTGCTCGACGAGAGCGTCTGGGCATTCAGCCAGGGCGCTGCCGACGTAGGACTCGGATTGGTTCTGCTCACGGCAGCCGGCGCAATGGCTTCAGGGAAGTTCAGCGTCGGCGAGTTGGCGATCTTCTCGGCATATCTCGGGTGGCTGAGCTTCCTGCCGCGCATGGTCGGGCGAATGCTGGCCCGTCGAAAGCAGGTGGCGGTTGCCTTCGACCGCATGAAGATGCTGGTCGCCGACGCCAAGGTCGGCAACACAGTGACGGATCGTGACCTTCCGATCGGGCTGCGCCAGCAGCGCGATCGTCCCCAGACCGCCCGTCCGCAGCGAGTCATGCTCGACTCCCTGGACGTTCGGCACCTCAGCGCCCACTACCCATCTGGCGCGGGTGTCGACGACATCAACTTCTCCCTGACCCGTGGCAGTTTCGTCGTGCTCACAGGGCCGATCGGCTCGGGCAAAAGCACGCTGCTGCGGGCGTTGCTCGGGCTCGCTCATCAAGCTGACGTGGCCGGGGACATCGCCTGGAACGGCCAACGCCTCACCGACCGCGCCGCTTTCCTCATCCCACCCAACGCAGCATTCCTGCCACAGGTGCCGCAGCTGATCTCGGACTCCGTCGCCGACAACATCGCGCTCGGCATCGTCGACGAAGAACGCCTGATCCTCGCGCTCGAACTTGCGGCGGTGCTCGATGACATCGACGAGATGCCAGAGGGCTCGAAGACCCTCATCGGGCCGCGAGGCCTGCGCCTGTCGGGTGGCCAGCGCCAGCGCGTTGCAACGGCGCGAGCCCTGGTGCACTCGCCCGAGCTCGTCGTGCTCGACGATCTGTCCAGTGCGCTCGACATCGAGACCGAGCTTCAGCTCTGGTCGAACCTGTCCGCAGCCGGAATCACCGTGCTTTCGGTTTCGCACAGGACTGTGGCCTTCGACCGTGCTGACCAAGTTCTGCGCCTCGAAGCGGGACGCCTCGTCTAGAGCCTCACGACAGCCACTTGCGGAACTTCGCACGTGAAGTCTTCTTCCAGACGCGGGCGAACCGCTTGCGCAAGCGGGCGCGATCCGACCGCTCCAGAGAAATGAGTTGACCGACGACGACGCGAGTGGACGGGATCGCCTTCGCCGCGTCGCGCAACCACGTTTCGGCGACGGTGGTGTCCTGGAACTCGCCGAGCACGGTCTGAACGTCGGCAATGGCCTCGGCCAACCGGGTGGCATCGCGCCCGTAGAGTGGCTCAACCGCCTCCGCCGCATACCGAGCGCGCTTCGCCTCGATGCGAATCGCGTGCAGTGCCGGGGGCGGAGAGTCCGGGTGCAAGGCGTCCACGGCTCGGCTCAGCCGCTTCCACGGCTTTCGGACGAGGCGGGCGAAGATCTTCCGACCACGTTGCTCGGCGAGTCCAGGTTGGTCAGTGGCGAATCGTGGATCGCGGGCCGACTCGACGAGATCATCGAGCAGCGCAACATACCGATCGCTCGAGAGCGCTGCGATCACATGGGCCCGCGCGTGTGCCGTGGTGTCGGCGATGCGCTGGAGAAGCCGATCAGCTGCCCTGGCATCCTCGGAGGGCAGCCTCATGATCTGCGATCGAAGTCGCTCGGCAAGCACGTCGGCGTCGCGCGCCAGCGCCACCTCGGTGCCCAACCACTTCAACTCATCGCGCAGATAGGAGGTCCAGTTCCGATCGAGCAGCGGCGCGAAACTTCGCAGATCCGATCGCAGCCGCCGTGCTCCCACCCGAAACTGGTGGAGCTCCTCCGGGTCGATGGTCAACCAGACACCGGCGTGGTGGTTCATGATCTGAGTCACCGACCGACCGATCACGTCGCGCACGACGTCCTTGACCGTCGCCTTCTTGTCGATCGGCACGACCTCGACATCGGGCGGTTCCAGTGCGCGGGGACCGAGCGCGCGGATCGCTTTGGGGATGGGGTCCTCGGTGTCGCGGCAACCGGCGGCCCGCAATCGTGCCATGACCTGGTCGACCAAACCCCGATCCACGTCGTCCGAGACGAACTCCAGCTCGATCTCTCGGAACGCGCCGCCTCGGTCGGTCCCGTCCTCGACAACGACGACGTCGTCGCAGACCTTCATCTGCGGCCGGCCCTCGAGCTCGAGAACGACTTCGGACCGATGCGTGTGCAATCGCACGACCGGGCCGAGGCTCTGTGAACAGACATGCGCTCGTGCCGCTAGGCGTACCGACGCAGGCACGGCTCCGAGCGGCTCGTCGAAGGTGAACTCGTGGCGCGCCATCTCTTCACCGTCAGCCTCGGCGGGCACCTTGAGCGTCCAGATCGGCCCGGGTTCGCCGGTTCTCGCCCGCAACGTGACCCCGGATCGCGCCATCGACAGCGTCGGTGTGTCGTAGTAGACGGCATCGAGCTCGCGTATCGACGGCGATCCGATGGTGACACCGTTCAGCGCCTTCTCGAGATCAGGCACGCTCATGCCGATGTCTGCTTCGAGTTTGATCTCGCGCTCGATCATCGGGCATTTTCTCAGATTTCGGCCTCGGTGCAATCAAGTGGCAATCCCGGCGCCCGGTAGCATCGCCCCCGAGCGTGAAATCGGTCCTGTGAGGCCGATACGTGGAAGGAAGTCATGCCTCCATTGACGGGGTCCCGAGAGGTCCTCAGCGCCGACGACGTGCGGCGGGCACTCACCCGCATCGCCCATGAGATCGTCGAACGAAACCACGGCACCGACGGCGTCGTGCTGGTGGGCCTGCAGCGCGGCGGCGTGTGGATCGCCGACGAGTTGGCCGCCATCCTCTCCGGGATCGACCAGCCGGTACCGGTGGGTTCGCTCGATGTCAGCTTCCACCGCGACGATGTCGGCCTGCGCCCGATCGTGCCCGGACACGTCACCGCGATACCGGTCTCTCTCGACGGCACAACGGTCGTGCTCGTCGACGACGTGCTGTTCACGGGCCGCACGGTTCGCGCGGCCCTCGAAGCTCTCAACGACTACGGGCGACCGCGTGCCGTCCAGTTGGCCGTCATCGTCGACCGCGGCCATCGCGAGTTGCCGATCAGGCCGGACTACGTGGGAAAGAACCTTCCCACCTCCGGCGAGGAAGACGTCAAGGTCTCCGCGAACGGTGTGGTGATCGCGTGAAGCACCTGCTCTCCATAGCCGACCTCAGCGCCGCCGACATTCATGGCCTCATGGAGCTCACGGATCACATGGTGGAGATCTCGCAGCGCCCGATCCCCAAGGTGCCTGCGTTGCGCGGCAAGAACGTCGTCAGCCTGTTCTTCGAGGACTCCACGCGCACCCGCACCAGTTTCGACACGGCGGCCAAGCGCCTCAGCGCCGACACCATGAACTTTTCCGTGTCATCCAGCAGCGTCAACAAGGGCGAGAGCCTGCGCGACACGATCGAAACCATCGCCGCGATGGGTGTCGATGCCTTCATCGTCCGTCACAAGTCCAGCGGCGCGCCACACATGATCACGCGCTGGACGACGGCCAGCATCGTCAATGCAGGCGACGGTTGGCACCAGCACCCGACCCAAGCCCTGCTCGATTGCTACACGATCCGCACGAACCTGAACCGTCGCGATGGCTTCGACGGGCTGCGCATCGCGATCGTCGGCGACATCAAGCACAGCCGCGTTGCTCGCAGCAACATGCAGGCGTTCACATCCCTCGGCGCGCACGTCACCCTGGTTGCCCCTCCCACGCTGATGCCGCCGTCACTCGACGGGTGGCCGGTCGACGTCTCCCACGACCTCGATTCTGTGCTCGCCGACCTCGATGTCCTCTACCTGCTACGTGTGCAACGCGAGCGCATGGATGACGCCTTGCTACCGAGTCTGCGCGAGTACTCGTCGATGTACGGCCTCTCCGCCCAACGGGCGGCTCGGCTGCCGCCGCATGCCCTGGTGATGCATCCCGGTCCGATGAACCGCGGCGTCGAGATGGTGGTCGACCCCGCCGAACTTCCCGGGTCGGTGATCCTCGATCAGGTCACCAACGGCGTCGCTGTACGCATGGCAATCCTGTTTCAACTGCTGGGTACCGGCAACGACCTGAGGGGTGATGCGTCGTGAGCCGCATCCTCATTCGCGGCGGCACCGTGCTCGACGCGACAGGCCAGCGCCGCGCCGACGTGACGATCGAACATGGCCACGTCGTAGAAGTCGGGCCATCGCTGAATCCTTCGAACGAGGGTGACCAGATCCTCGATGCCGGCGATTGCATGGTCACACCTGGATTCGTCGACCTCCACGTTCACCTGCGCGAACCCGGTCGTGAAGAAGCCGAGACGATCGAGACCGGCAGCCGCGCTGCGGCTCTCGGCGGGTTCACCGCGATAGTCGCCATGCCCAACACCGAGCCTGCCCAGGACTCGCTCTCGGTGATCGAGTTCGTCCGCGCCCAGGCACGGCGCTCCGGCTTGTGCGATGTGCATCCGGCCGGGTGCATCACCATGAATCGCGAAGGACAGGCGTTGGCGCCGTTCGGCGAGCTCGCCTCGGCGGGGGTCCGTCTGTTCACCGACGATGGCAACGGGGTGCAGGACCCGCAGCTCATGCGCCACGCGCTGGAGTACGCAGGGGTGCTCGACATCACCTTGGCGCAGCACTGCGAGGTTGCATCGCTGACCAGGGGAGCTGTCATGCACGAGGGATCGTGCTGCGGCCATCTCGGTCTTCCGGGGTGGCCGTCGATCGCCGAGGAGCTGATGGTCCACCGCGACATCGAGTTGTCGCGAATCACTGGTGCCCGCATCCACCTGCTGCATCTGTCGACTGCGCGCAGCGTCGAGTTGGTCCGCGCGGCGAAGGCCGACGGACTTCTGGTCACGGCCGAAGCCGCACCTCACCACTTCACACTCACCCACGATCTGCTCTCCGGCTACGACGCCGTGTACAAGGTCAACCCGCCCCTGCGCACCGCCGACGACATCGCCGCGATCAAAGCCGGTCTGGCCGACGGCACCATCGACGCCATCGCCACCGATCACGCCCCACATCCGCCCGAGTCGAAAGAAGCACCCCTCGACCAAGCACCACCGGGAATGCTCGGGTTGGAGACAGCTCTCGCGCTGGCGATCACCGAGCTCGACATGCCGCTGGCCGACATCATCGCCGCGATGAGTTGGAAACCTGCCGCGATCGCCCGGATCGGTGATCGCCACGGACGGCACATCGCTGGCGGCGAGCCTGCCAATCTCACCGTCTTCGATCCCGCGGCAGAGTGGACGGTCGTGCCCGCCAAGTTGGCGAGCAAGAGCCGCAACACCCCATACGCCGGCCGCACCGTCCGAGGCAGGGTTCGTCACACGATCCTCGACGGCGTGCCAGTGGTCATCGACACCGCCGCCCAACGCTGACCCGGCCGGACTTCAGCGCCGCGTGCGGATCTCGGGGCCTCGGTCGGTGACGAGCACGGTGTGTTCGGTGTGCGCGGCGAGGGAGCCGTCGGCCGTGACGACGGTCCAGTCGTCGTCGAGCACCATCACGTCGTCGTGACCTCCGGCGATCAGCATCGGCTCGATCGCCAGCACCACGCCGGGATCCAATCGCGGCCCCTTGCCTCGCCGACCACGGTTCTCGACGTCGGGATCTTCGTGCATCGCTTGACCGATCCCGTGGCCGCAGTAGTCGCGGGGACTGCCGTATCCGGCAGCGTCGACGACGGCCTCGACCGCCGCACCGATGTCGCCGAGGTGCCCGCCGGGCCGCATCGCTGCTACGGCGGCGGCCAGGGCGCGGTCGGCAGTGTCGATCAACCGTTGCGCGTCAGCATGGATCGTGCCGATGCCCATCGTGAAGGCTGCGTCGCCGTGCCAACTGTCGACGATGGCACCGCAATCGATCGACAGGATGTCGCCGTCGCGCAACTCGCGCTCGTTGGGGATCCCGTGCACGACCTCATGGTTGACCGACGCGCAGATCACCGCCGGAAAGCCGTGGTAGCCCAGGAAGTTCGAGCTCGCACCGCGACTGGCCAACACCGTGCGGGCCACGTGGTCGAGCTCCAGCGTGGTGATACCTGGAACGGCCACACCGCGAATGGCTTCGTGCATCTCCGCAACCACGCGGCCGGCGGCACGCATGTGCCGTAGCTCTTCCGCGGACCGGCGTATCAACCGCCTCATCGGGTTGAGTCGACGGCAGCAGCGAGCAGCCGGAAGACGGACTCTGGGGTGCCGACACCATCGACGACCGCGAGCCTGCCCTCGTTCTGGTAGTACTCGATCAGCGGAGCCGTCTGCTCTTCGTACAGATCGAGGCGGTGCTCGATCGCCTCAGGCGTGTCATCGTCGCGGTGCATGACGTCGCCACCGCAGACCTCGCAGATCCACGGGAGCTTCTCGTATCCGCTGGCCACGTAGTTCGTACCGCAGTCACGACATACGCGCCGCGCACTGAGTCGAGCAAGCACCAGGTCCCGCGGCACGTCGAGATCGAGAACCAGATCGATCGGCTGGTCCTTCGTCACCTCGTCGAGCGCTTGGGCTTGGTTGACCGTTCGCGGAAAGCCGTCGAGGATGTAGCCACGGCCCTTCGCATCGTGGTGACTGAGCCGCTCGTTGACGATGCCGATCATGATGTCGTCGCCGACCAGACCGCCATCGTCCATGATCTTCTTGGCCATGCGACCGAGGTCTGTGCCTTCGCGCACCGCCGCCCGCAACATATCGCCGGTGGAGATGTGCGGGACCACGAAGTGGCGCGACAAACGTACGCATTGAGTCCCCTTACCCGCACCTTGCCGGCCGAGCAGAATGAGCCGCGCGCCGGGGATCATGCCGCTGTCGACCCGCCTTTCGTAAGACGGGACAGCCTCACTTCAGGAAGCCCTCGTAGTTGCGCAGCATCAATTGGCTGTCGATCTGGCGCATGAGCTCGAGTGCGACGCCGACGGCGATCAACACGGTGGTACCGGCGAACGGGAAGTTCTGCACGTTGAACATCCACAGGATGATGTATGGCGTGATGGCAATGACGGCAACGAACAGCGCGCCCGGAAGCGTGATGCGGTTGACCGCCTTCGACAGATAGCGCTCGGTCTGCGGGCCGGGTCGCACACCAGGGATGAACCCACCCTGGCGGCGTATCTGATCAGCCTGACGGATCGGATCGAAGGCAATCGAGTTGTAGAAGTACGCGAACGCGACGATCATCGCCGAGAACAAGACGATGTAGACCAGGTTGCGGCTGTTGACCAGGTTTGCATCGACCCATTTCTGGATCGTGACCCGCCATCCGCCGGTGGCACTGCTGCCACCGAGGAAATTGGTGATCAGTACCGGCAAAAGCAGAACCGAGCTGGCGAAGATGATCGGCACGACGCCGCTCTGGTTCACCTTCAACGGGATGTACGTGTTCTGGCCGCCGTACATCCGCCTGCCGACGACCCGCTTTGCGAACTGCACGGGGATACGACGCTGAGCCAGTTCGACACGCACCACCGCGACGACGATGAGGAGGCTGACGACCACGAGCAGAGCGAAGGCGAACCACTTCTGCTCCTGCAGGATCGCGTAGTAGCCGAAAGGCAGACGGCTGACGACCGACGCGAAGATGACCATGCTCATGCCGTTACCGATACCGCGCTGGCTGATGAGCTCGCCGAGCCACATCAACACAGCGGTGCCGGCGACGAGGGTGAGGATCACCAGATAGCCGCGTGGCCACATGCCGTCGGGCAGCAATTTGACGTTCTGGGGCAATCGTTGAGCTGCGCCGAAGAACGCGTTGCCGTTGCCGTTGCCGAAGATGAACGTGAGAGCCGTGGCCTGCATCGTCGAGATGCCGATAGCGAGGTAACGGGTGTACTGCGTGATCTTGCGCTGGCCGACGGCGCCCTCTTGCTGCAGCTTCTCCAGCTTGGGGATGACCACGCCGAGCACCTGCATGATGATGCTGGCGGTTATGTACGGCATGATGCCGAGCGCGAAGATCGAGAAGCTGCCGAAGGCCCCGCCTGAGAAGAGGTCGAGGAAGCCGAGCGCGCCCTGCGACTCGACACCCTTCTTGAACTGCTTCACCGCGTCGGGGTCGATCCCCGGCACGCGGATGGCGACACCCAGTCGATACAGGGCGATCATCACCATGACGAACAGGATCTTGTTCCGCAGATCGGTGACCTTGAAGACGTTCTTCAGGTTCGACAGCACAGTGACTCCCTTGTCGGCTCGGCGGTAGTGGTGAGAATCAGCGGTTGGTGAACTGGTTGCCCTTGACCGGCGGGCGACCCTGTTTGAAGGGCAGCGGCAACAGCGTGACGCTACCGCCCGCTGCTGTGATGGCGGCCTCGGCCGCCTTCGAAACACCGTGCGCGGTGACGTCGACCTTTATGGTGATCTCCCCGCGAGCCAGGACCTTGACGAAGTCGCCCTTGCGGACGAGACCTTTGGCAACGAGCACGTCAGGATCGACTGCAGACTCGCCGACTGCGGCGAGCTGATCGAGGTTGACCGGGCTGTATTCGACGCGGAACGGGTTGTTGAAACCCTTCAACTTCGGCACGCGTTGCTTCAGCGGCATCTGCCCGCCCTCGAAGCCTCGGGCAACCTTGCCGCGGCCGCGCGAGTGCTGGCCCTTGGTGCCGCGACCGGCAGTCTTGCCACCCTTGCCGCCGA
This sequence comes from Ilumatobacteraceae bacterium, assembly GCA_031424145.1. Lineage (GTDB taxonomy): Bacteria > Actinomycetota > Acidimicrobiia > Acidimicrobiales > Ilumatobacteraceae > JAENVT01. The sequence continues at coordinate 3,631 of JANPGV010000109.1, read as the reverse complement.
TGCCACGGCCGACGCGCTGCTTGTCCTTGTTGGACCCTGGTGATGGGGCTAGCTGGTCGACACGCATGTCAGTTCTCCGTGACCGTGATGAGGTGACCGACCCGGGCGATCATGCCGCGGATCTCTTTGCGATCCGGAAGCGTGTTCGTTTGGCCGATCCCGCGCAGGCCGAGGGCGCGCATGGTGCCACGTGTCTTCGGCTTGGTGGCGATCGTCGACCGGATCTGCTTGACCGTGATGGTCTTGTCGGTTGTCGTTTCCTTCTTGGCAGCCATCAGTGTGAATCTCCTGCTGCGATCTGCTTCTTGCGATCGTTGTAGGCGTTGAGCATGCCCTTCGGCACGAACTCCTCAGCGGCCAGCCCGCGCCGGCGAGCGACTTCCTCGGGACGCTGCAGCGACTGCAGACCCTGGATCGTTGCTCGGGCCACGTTGATGGCGTTCGAGGAGCCGAGCGACTTGCACAGCACATCGTGCACCCCGGCCTCTTCGAGGATGATGCGTGCTGCACCGCCTGCGATCACACCGGTACCAGCAGCGGCGGGCTTCATCATGACCCTGCCCGCGCCGGTGACGCCGATGATCGGGTGCGTGATGGTGCTGCCGGCCAGCGGCACGTCGAAGAGGTTCTTCTTGGCCTCTTCGGTGCCCTTCTGGATGGCCAGCGGCACTTCCTTGGCCTTGCCGTAGCCGAGGCCGACGCGGCCATTGCCATCGCCCACAACGACGAGCGCGGTGAAGGAGAAGCGGCGGCCACCCTTGACGACCTTCGCGACGCGGTTGATGTGGATGTCGCGCGACTCGCGCAGTCCGCCGGAATCGGTGGGACTGTGGGTCGAGGGATTGTTGGCGTAATTCGTTGGCGCAGCCATCAGAACTCCAGACCTGCTTCGCGTGCGGCAGCGGCAACCGCTGCGACACGGCCGTGATAGAGGAACCCACCACGGTCGAACACCACTTGGTTCACTCCTGCAGCCTTGGCGCGCTCGGCGAGCAACTGGCCGAGACGGGTCGCAGCTGCGACCGTGGCGCCACTGCCTTCGGCGCGCATCGCCGCCTCGGCGGTCGAGGCAGACGCAACAGTGCGACCGGCCTCGTCGTCGATCAACTGCAGCGACAGGTGCTTGTTGGAACGGAACACGGCCAGGCGCGGACGTGCCGCTGTTCCCTGGATCTTCTTGCGCACCCGCCGGTGGCGGATGATTCGGCCTTGCCGACGCTTCTCTGCGGTCTTGCTCATCGTTCGCTCACTTCTTTCCGGTCTTGCCGGCCTTGCGGAGGACCTTCTCGCCGAGGTAGCGCACGCCCTTGCCCTTGTAGGGCTCGGGCTTGCGGATCGAGCGGATGTTGGCGGCCACCTGGCCGACGACTTCTTTGTCGATCCCTCTGATGATCACTCGTGTTTGGACCGGCACCTCGAACGTGATGCCTTCGGGGGCATCGACGATCACCGGATGGCTGAAGCCGAGAGCCATGCGCAGCTTGTTGGGTGCCACGGCTTCGGCGCGGTAGCCGACGCCGATGATCTCGAGCTCCTTGCTGAAGCCATCGGTGACGCCGACGACCATGTTGTTGACCAGCGAGCGAGTGAGACCGTGCAGCGCCCGGCTCGCACGCTCGTCGTCCGGACGCTCGACCACGATCATCTCGCTGTCGCGGCGAACCGTGATGATGCTGGGCAACGATCGGCTGAGGGTGCCCTTCGGACCCTTCACCGTGACTGTGTTACCGCCCACATCGCCGTCGATGGTGACATCGACGCCGCCGGGGACGGTGATTGGGGACTTACCGATACGTGACATGGGTTCTCCGATTCACCACACGTAACAGAGGACTTCGCCGCCCACTTTGCGCTTGCGCGCTTCGCGGTCGGTCATCAGCCCCTGGCTGGTGGACAGGACGGCCACACCCAAACCGCCCAGGACGCGCGGTACGGCGTCGCCCTTGCGATAGACCCGAAGGCCGGGAGTGGAGATGCGGCGAAGGCCGGAGATCGTGCGGTGGCGCTCTGCCGAGTACTTCATGGAGATCGTCAGCACGTCGCCAGGACCGGTGGTCGAGGGCGCTGTGCTGAAGCCGTGGATGTATCCCTCTTTGTGAAGGATCGTCGCCAGGGCGATCTTCTGCTTGGACGATGGCATGCGAACTTCGTCGTGCATTGCCGTGTTGGCGTTGCGGATGCGGGTCAGCATGTCTGCGATGGGGTCAGTCATCATGATGCGCTCCTCACCAACTCGCCTTGGTCATGCCGGGGATCTCGCCGGCGTGGGCCATGCTGCGAAGGCAGACACGGCACAACCCAAACTTGCGGTACACAGAACGTGCCCTGCCGCACTTGCGACAGCGGTTGTATCCACGCACCTTGTACTTCGGCTTGGCATTGGCTTTGTTGATCAATGACTTCTTTGCCACTTCGATGCCCTTCCGTTACTTCTTCTTGCCGCGGAACGCTGGTCCGCGGCGCTTGATCTTCTCGGGTTGCGACACATCGGCCTCCCGTTTGAAGGGGAAACCGAACGCATCGAGCAGAGCCTTGCCCTGCTCGTTGGTGGCGGCGGTGGTGACGATGGTGATGTCCATACCGCGAGGTGCGTCGAACTTGTCGTAGTCGATCTCTGGAAACACGACTTGCTCGGCGAGGCCGAACGTGTAGTTGCCGCGGCCGTCCCAACTCGTCGCGGGGAGCCCGCGGAAGTCGCGGATACGGGGGATGGCGACGCTGACGAGACGATCGAAGAACTCCCACATGCGGTCGCCGCGCAACGTGACCTTGCAGCCGATCGACTGCCCTTCACGAAGCTTGAAACTGGCGATCGAAGTGCGTGCCTTCGTGATGATCGGCTTCTGTCCACTGATCCTGGTGAGGTCCTTGACCGCACCCTCGAGCAGCGACGGCTGCTGCGTGGCTCGACCGACACCCATGTTGACGACGATCTTTTCCATCCTCGGGACCTGCATCACGTTGGGCAGTTCGAGCTCGGCCTTCAGTGCAGCCTTGATCTCGTCGTTGTACTTCTGCTTCAAGCGCGGGATCGTCGTCGCGGTTTCAGTTGCAGTGCTCATGCGATCACCTCACCATTGCGCTTGGCGATGCGAACCTTGGTTCCATCGGACTGGATCTTGTAACCGACGCGCGTCGTGCGGCCCTTGTGCACCAGCATCACGTTGCTGGCGTCGACGGGCATGTCGCGATCGATGATCCCGCCCTGTTGGTTGCTCTTGCGTGACTTCGAGTGCTTCTTGGCGGTGTTGATGCCGTTGACGAGGACCTTGTTGTCCGCAGGGAAGACATGGACGATCTCGCCCTGCTGTCCCTTGTCCTTGCCAGAGATCACCTTCACGGTGTCGCCTTTTCTGAGTTTCATGGTCACAGCACCTCCGGTGCCAGCGAAACGATTCGCATGAACTTCTTGTCGCGCAACTCGCGCCCGACTGGGCCGAAGATGCGCGTGCCACGCGGGGTCAGATCGTCTTTGATGATCACTGCAGCGTTCTCATCGAAACGGATGTAGCTGCCGTCCGGGCGGCGCTTCTCTTTCTTGGTACGAACGACGACGCACTTGACAACGTCGCCCTTCTTCACTCCCGCACCCGGGATGGCGTCCTTGACTGTTGCGACGAAGATGTCGCCG
>JANPGV010000108.1:0-4413 GCA_031424145.1 Ilumatobacteraceae bacterium | reverse complement strand
ACTCCGGGCGAGATCGCGGTAATCGTCCCGGCGCCTCGCGGTGATCGCTGCTTCGACCGTGGTGTCGTCGACGCGATGGCGCGTTGATCGAGTCGTAGATGGTCCACTCGCACACAAGCGGGTTCGTCGGCGCACGACCGGACCCGGGCACCGTCGGGCACAGGACCGTTGTCGATCTCCCACGCGGCTCGAGCAGCGGTGAGCAGCTTGCCGTCGACGCGGACCTGACCGCCGCCACCGGGCGACCTCGCGCCCAGCCAAAGGTGATGGGGCCCGGAGCGATCAACTCTGGCTTCGAACCGTGCTCTGTCGAGCGGCATCCCGAAAATCTATCGAACTGCGATGCGCAAGTCTAGGTTGTTGTTGGTGCCTATCTCATTCGATAGACTCTCGATCGATCTCAGAAAGTGCCATTGAGCTGGTACTTCTTGGTGCGCCCCCTGGGTTTCGAACCCAGAACCTGCGGATTAAGAGTCCGTTGCTCTGCCGTTGAGCTAGAGGCGCATCGCCCTAGGCCGGAGCCAGGACCCGAGCAGTGTAGGGGCACCGGGGCGCCCCCGAACTGTTCGATTGGGGTGACCGACGGGGCTCGAACCCGCGACATCCAGTACCACAAACTGGCGCTCTACCAGCTGAACTACGGCCACCATGTAGGTCGCCCAGTGTGCCACATCTCTGTACAAGTTCCACGCCTCGATTGGCCGGGGTCGGGCTATGCAGAGAGAACGTAGAAAATTTGCAGCACCGTCATGATGTAGATCGTTACGAGCCAAGGGCGTTGCGGTGCCCCGGCTCCGCCTTCGCTGAACAGTGGTGGCGTGGTGGCTACAGACATGCTGAACCACGTGTTCATCGGCAGGCCACCCGAGGTTCTGAACTGCGAGCATTCAGCCTCCGTACACGATGGATATCGTGGTGCGGTAGGCTTGTCGGAACGAAATCCGTTTGGAGAAACGAATGAGTGCAATGGAATCCATCGACACACGTCAGCTAGCCACGAGAGCCAGAGAGATTACGCAGCGCGAGCTCGGTGTCTACATGACGCGAACCGCCGGCTCGATGCGGGCCACCGAGCGGGCCCGCAAGGTCATGCCCCTCGGCGTCCCGTCCAGCTTCCAGGCCTACGATCCACACCCGATCGTCGTCCGCAGGGCTCAGGCCGCATGGATGGAGGACGTGGATGGCAACCACTACGTCGACTTCGATCTGGGCTTCGGTGCGCTGTTCGCGGGTCACTGCAACCCCGCCGTCCGTAGGGCCATCGAGCACCAGCTGGATGACGGCACGTTGTTCGTCACGCCGTGCGAGCTCAATGCCGATGTCGCCGAGATGCTCGCTGCCCGATACAAGCTGCCTATGTGGCGCTTCACGAACAGCGGCACCGAGGCGACCATGGATGCCATCCGTGTTGCCCGGGGGTTCACCGGTCGCGACAAGATCGTCAAGGTCGAAGGGGGCTACCACGGTCATCACGACGAGGTGATGATCTCGATGAAGCCACCGATCAGCGAGGCCGGTCCGGTCGACGACCCCCGAGCCATTCCGGCAACTGCTGGGATCACGCGCGCCGTGCTAGGCGACACCAAGGTCATCCCTTACAACCGCCCGGATCTGCTCGAGAGGGCCTTGGCCGGGCGCGACGTGGCGTGCTTCATCGTCGAGCCTGTGATGGAGAACATCGGGATCTGCTTACCTCAGCCCGGCTACCTGCAGGCTGTGCGCGAGATCACCCGCAAGTACGGCACGATGCTGATCTTCGACGAGGTCAAGACGGGCATCACCGCCGGGTGGGGCGGCGCCACGGGCGCCGTTGGTGTTCAGCCTGACCTCGTGGCGCTCGCCAAGAGCATCGGCGGAGGCCTTCCGCTCGGCGCGTTCGGCGGGTCGCAGGAGTGCATGGATCAGATCACCAGCGGCAGGGTGTTGCACCTCGGCACGTACAACGGCAACCCCTTGTGCATGGCCGCGGCGAAGGCCGTGCTCGACGAGGTCTGCACGCCGGAGGCCACACAGGCAACGGTGGACCTCAATGGGCGCGTCCTCGAGGCGTGTCAGAAGACCATCACCGACGCCGACCTCCCGGCACACACCGTTCAGTTCGGTGCGAAGGGTTGCATCACGTGGGCGCCCGCGCAGATCGAGAACTACCGCGACTACAAGGCCACCGATTTCGATCTCGCGTTCGCGCAGTGGATGCACGGCATCAATCGCGGGGTGCTGCTGCCACCGGGGCTCGACGAGCAGTGGTTGATCTCGGTGATGCACTCCGAATCCGACGCCATGCACTACGCCGACGTCTTCGCGGAGTTCGTCGCCGAACTGATCTCCTAGCCCCGGGTCAGCTCCACGGGCGTTCCTCGCGATATCGATAGGTGCTGACGGGCGCGTTCCAACGTCGCCGGCGCTTCAACAACCCTGTACCGACCAGGAGCATGAAACCGCCGACGCCCAGGACGATCGCCATCCCGACAAGAAGGGGAAGGGAGTCGTTGGCGAGGTGCGCAGGCACATCGGCCCAGATGCTGTCACTCAGCGATGGCAGGACGTAGCGCGGCACGATGTAACCCAGCACAGCGATGAGCAACGCCAACAACACCATCCCGTACCCGAGGCTGTGCACCAGCGCGGAGCGGTTGGGGTGCAGCATGAACCCGATCACGAAGAAGCCGACGGCCAGGAGCGCGCCGAACGGGATGAGCCAACGAAGGACGCGACGGATCAGATCGAGTGACGAGACCCGCGGCACCGGCAACGTGATCGACGGCATGTCGCCCACCACTTGGTTTCGCACAACCTGCACCATCTGATCACCGGTGATTCGCACGGGCCCGCGCAACTGGCCGATCATTCGCGCATGCGCATCGTGCAGCACCTTGCTGAAGAGCTGGGCGCCTTGGGGAGTGTCTGCGACAGCGGCGATGGTCTGGCGAACTGCGATCTTGTCGAGACCGCGCTGCTCGGACACTGCGTCCGCGATCGTGTTGGAGATCTGGGCTTTGATCCGGTTGTCCTGCAGGACCACGCTGGCGAGATGGCCCGTGCGGCTGGGGTCGAACGCACTGCGTTGCAGCAGCCATCCGCTGATCGCCAGGCTTGCGCACACATAAGCAAGACCGAAGATGAGACCAGCGAGGGTTCGACGCACGTCGTTAGTTTGGCTGATGAAGTCCGTGTTGTCTCTAGGGTGACAGAGATGGCGTCGAAAGATCCATCGTTCGGTCGGATGATTCGTCGCGGGCTCGTGCTGCGTTGTCCGTGGTGTGGATCGCGCCGCACCTTCATTCGGAGATGGCTGGGCAAGTACGAGCGTTGTCGCACGTGTGGCATTCGTTGGCGACGCGAGGAAGGCTTCGAGCTCGGCGCCGTCACGCTCAACACGGTGCTGACGTTCATCGTCCTGACGATTTGCATGACCGTCGGTTTCATCATGACGTCACCGGATATTCCGGTGCTTCCCTTCGTGCTGTCGCTGGTCGGTATTGCGGTGTTGATGCCGATCATGATCTATCCGTTCACGTTCACCCTGTGGCTGGCCATCGACCTCGCGGTGCACCGTCCCGACGAGGCGGAGTTGGCGCAGGCAACCGCAGCGGTCGCCGCAATGCAGTAATGCTTGATCGAACGACTGTTCGTAGTTACACTGCTGTTGTTCCAACAACTGCACCACACGGAACCGTGTAACACCCCTTCCGTATGGTGGCCTTCAACGCAATCGAGGTCGTGCAACCCGGCCTCCACCAGCAAGTCCACATGCATCAGGCAGGAAACGGAGAACGACAGTGAACAACGATCGCGAAAAGGCACTCGATGTGGCGTTGGCAGCCATCGACAAGCAGTTCGGCAAAGGGTCCATCATGCGGATGGGCGAGAAGACCTCGATGGGTATCGAGTCCATTCAGACCGGGGCGCTTTCGCTCGACCTCGCCCTCGGCGTCGGCGGCTTGCCGCGTGGGCGCGTCGTCGAGATCTTCGGCCCCGAGTCGTCGGGCAAGTCCACGCTGGCCATGCATGTCGTGGCCGAGGCGCAACGCAACGGCGGGATCTGCGCCTACATCGATGCCGAGCACGCCATGGATCCGGTGTACGCCAGTGCCATCGGCGTCGACATCGACCAGTTGCTCATCAGCCAGCCCGACACGGGAGAGCAGGCACTCGAGATCGTCGACATGTTGGTGCGTTCCGGCGCAGTCGATGTCGTGGTCATCGACTCTGTGGCAGCCCTCACACCTCGCGCCGAGATCGAAGGCGAGATGGGCGATACCCATGTCGGCCTGCAGGCCAGGTTGATGAGCCAGGCACTGCGCAAGCTCACCGCCAACCTCAGCCGCACCAACACCATCGCCATCTTCATCAACCAGTTGCGCGAGAAGATCGGCGTCATGTTCGGCTGCTTCAACTACTCCACTCGGGTCA
>JANPGV010000107.1:0-5526 GCA_031424145.1 Ilumatobacteraceae bacterium | reverse complement strand
GCACCACGCGCATCTCGTCATCGTCGAGCGAGACGACCGTTTCGGCAGCGGCGGGTGACAGCACGTGGGTCACGACACAGTCGGCGCACGTCGCCGTGGCACGCATGCAACAGGTGTCGCACGAGATGATCAGTGATGTTGAGTTGGTAACCGTATCGCTATCCATGGGACACGTCCTTGTTGTGGTTCGGGCTCCACCCACGGCCATCATCACAGAGGGGTGTGCCACAGTTCCCTGGCCACGGCGTCCTCAGCGGCGCAGGAGGACGAGGAAGTCGTCGGACGAGACCGTGTTGGCGCCGGCTGCCGCGACGTCGGTGATGATGGCGCGATCGTTGGTGACCACCACAACCGGCTCATCCACATCGACGCCGGCGACCTCGGTGCGCAAGACGTCATCGGCCGAGACCCCAGCAGGCGAGTACACGATCCGCATCTTGCGGCGCGTCGAGGTGTGGGCACCCTCGATGTTGGCGCCGTCGAAGACGATGGTCATCGCCATGTGCCACCGTTTCGACAGGTTTTCGGCAGCCGTCACCAGTCGCTCGCGTTGTTGGTCGAGCTCGAGCGTGGGCCAGCCCAGCTTGGCGACGTTGTAACCGTCGATCAGCGTCGTCGATCCCTTCGTGCGAAGGAGGAGCTCTGCCGCTTCGAGCGTGCCCGCCAGCACACCTCCAGGAAGCCGAATCGGTTTCCGGCGACGCCGTGCGGCTCGCGCCTCGGGCGGCGATGCCGCCGGCGAGTCGGTGTCGCCGGGCCCGAGCTCGGCGAGCACCTCGGTGAGGATGCGGACGATCTCGGATGTTGCGGACGCGGCACCCTCGACGAGCTCGCGGACAGCGGACGTGTCGATCGTCGAAACCGGTGGGGCCTCGACCGGTTCGGATATCCGGCGACGTGCATCGAGCAGTTCGGACGTGACCTTGGCGAGTGTCTGGGCAGTGGCGTGCTCAACTCGCTGAGACTCGCGGAGCCGTTGTCTCAGTTCATCGAGCTCGTTGCGCAAGCGATCGCGCTCCGCCACCAGCGGCGCCTTTGCAACCCGCTCGCGCTGCAGTTCGTCGGCGAGACCGAGCAGCTCCGCACTGACCCGGGCTGTCGCTGCTTGGGCAGCCAAGCGACGCCGCTCCTCGCGCCGTAACGCCGTCTTCTCATCGACGATCTTGTCGGGCAACTCGGTCGCGATGGCTTCTTCCCAACCGTCCGGCCGGGAGAGCCACAGCACGCCGATCTGGTCGACCAACTCGATCGTGGCCACGGATGCCAGCCGCCCACGGAACTCGTCATCGCCCTCGACCGCGGTACGAACCTGTTTCAGCGCGGTCGGCGGCAGCTTGTGAAACCGTAGAAACGGCTTGAGCTGCACCGGATATGGCAACGGCGGCCGTAACTTCGCACCCGCGGCAGCGATGTCGATCGCGAATTCGAGTGCGAACCGAAGCGCCTCGTCCGGCACGTCGGCTGCGGTGTCGGCACTCACTGGACCCACTGTATCGAGGCATGTTTCACCCGGTATTTCCAGCGCAGACGAACACCTGTTCTTGACTTCGAACATCTGTTCGTGGTGGACTTCATTGATGCGCACAGCAGTTGGGGGGCAGCGCTCCTTCAATGATCTCGGTACACCGTTGTCCGACGTCACGTTCTGTGTGCTCGACATCGAGACTACGGGCGGCGATCGCCACACCGACCTCATCACCGAGATCGGCATGGTGAAGGTCCGCGCGGGTGAGTGCGTCGGCACATTGCAGACCCTCGTCAATCCCGGCCGGGCGATCCCTCCGATGATCACTGTGCTCACCGGGATCAGCGAATCGATGGTCGTTCGCGCTCCCGCGATCGACGCGGTGCTGCCGGCCATGATCGAGTTCCTCGGCGATGCCGTGATAGTCGGTCACAACGTGGGATTCGACATGGCGTTCATCAACGCTGCGCTGATCAGGCGCGGCGATCCTGAGATCGTCAATCACGTCATCGACACCTTGCCTCTCGCTCGACGACTCATTCGCGAAGAGGTCCCCGACTGTCGGCTCTCGACGCTCGCGGCGCGCTTCCGACTCGATCATCGCCCCTCGCACCGCGCGCTCGACGACGCGTTGGCCACCACCGATCTCCTCCACTTCCTGATCGAGCGCTGCGCGGGCCTGGGTGTGCTGGGGCTCGACGACTTGATCGCGCTCCCCCGGATCGGCGCCCACCCGCAGGCAGGCAAACTGCGAATGACGGCCGCTTTGCCGCGCAGTCCCGGTGTCTATCTCTTCCGCGGAGCCAACGATCAGGTGTTGTACGTCGGCAAGGCCACCAATCTGCGCCAGCGTGTGCGCAGCTATTTCGGGTCGGATGACCGGCGCAAGATCGGCACGCTCCTACGCGAAGCGCAGCACGTCTCCCACGTCACCACCCCCAACGTCCTCACGGCAGAGGTTCTCGAACTGCGCTACCTGCAGCAACTCGCGCCGCGGTACAACAAGGTCGGTACTTCTCCGCAGAAGTACCGCTACGTCCGGTTGAGCACGGATGAAGCGTGGCCTCGGCTGTCGGTCGTCAACCAGGCAACAGGGGCAGGTGTGCATCTCGGACCACTGCCGTCGAAGGCCAGCGCCGACGCGGTCGTCGAGGCACTGCACTCCGTGTTCCCGCTTCGCCGATGCACGGCGCGTCTCGGTCGCGCCTTCAAGCCATTGGTCACGGCTGTCACGTGCACCCCGGCGCAACTGGGCGTGGCGATGTGTCCGTGCGCCGGCGCGGCCGACGAAAGGTTGTACTCACAGGTCGTCGCCAACACAGTCCAGGCAATGACCACTTCGCCCGGTGTCGTCATCGTCGCCCTACAGACACGGATGTCGTCGCTGTCGGCCGCTCGACGGTACGAAGAGGCCGCGCAGGTGCGCGATCGGGCAATGGCGTTCTCCAACGCCGTGCGACGTCAGCGCCTCACGGATCGAATGCGCGAGGCGGGCGATGTCGGTGTGCAGATGGGCGACACGGTCCTGCACATCCGCAACGGGGTGCTTATCGGCACTGCTCAGGACGGACAACTCGAGATCGGCCTGCCGCTACCGCCTCCCGAGATGCCGGTGTTCTCCTCACAACTCCCCCGACATGTCGTCGATGAAGTCCTCTGCCTGGCGCGTGCGTTCGAGCGGATGGCCCGCCGAGTAACTGTCTCATGGTGCGACGGACGGTGGTGCTGGCCGATCGATGAGGTGCCCGAGATCGTCGGACGAGTCCACCAAAACCTGTCATCCGAACCAGACCTCGCTGCCTAGGGATCCGGTGAGAGCGCGATCACGTCCACCGCTAGTCGTCGGATTCGATGACTGCGCCACCGTGATCGATGCGCAACACCTTCGTATGACCGTCGGCGGGCATCCGCGCGGCGAGCTCGTCGGCGTCGTCGTATGGGCACATTGCTGCGACGGTCGGCCCGGACCCCGACAACCAGCAGCACCAGGCTCCCGCCTCGAGGGCGAGCCGCATCGCCACTTTCGACGGTTCAGCCGAGGCGAGGCGTCGATCCTGATGGAGTCGGTCCTGTGTTGCGCTACGCAGGGCGCGTGTGTCGCCCGCAGCCAGCGCAGCGACCAGCAAGGCTGTGCGGCCGATGTTGAACACCGCGTCGCCCAGCGGTACGTCCCGGCCCATCTTGGTACGCGACTCGTCGGTGGACGTCGTGAAGGACGGTATCCACACGACGACAGCCGGGTCGAATGCGAGGGGGATGCGCACAGCGCGGCCGTCGGCCGTGGCAACGATGCCCCCGAACAGTGAGGCGGCAGCATTGTCGGCGTGGCCTTCGAGCTCGGCGGCCAGCGCCAGCATCGTCGGTGAACGGTCAGCCATGAGGTCGGGACCGCTGCCGTACCGCTGGGCGTGGGCAGCGACGATTCCGGCGATGCGCACGGCACCGCTGAACCCGAGACCCCGACCAACTGGGATCGGTGAGCACACCCACAGATCGCCCTCGCCACCGGCACGCCGAAAGGCGATGCCGGCCGGGTGGAACTGATCGATGCGTTGGGCGCGGGCAGGTACTTCGCCATCGATCACCCCGGCCTCGACATGTAGCGACAGCGCCATACCGAGCGTGTCGAAACCAGGTCCAAGGTTTGCCGAAGACGCCGGAACGCGAACGATCACGGTTGGTCAGACTGCACGTCGGCCGCGACGGCCTGGGATTCATGCACCCAACGGTCAAGAGTTCGTGCGGCGTGTCCCTCGTCGATGGACGATGTCGCCAGCACCACACCCTCCTCCAAGGAATCGACAACGCCCGCCACGACAAGACCGGCAGCAGCGTTGAGCAGGACGATGTTGCGGTGGGCGCCGTGCTCGCCCTTCAGCACCCTGCGCACGACCTCGGCGTTCTGCGGTGGGGTTCCTCCTACCAGTTCGTCGGAGATCGCCGGGGCGAAGCCCAGAGCGACCGGGTCGACGGTGAACGTGCGAACGTTGTCGTCGTCGAGCGCCAGCACGGTCGACGTGCCGGTGGTCGTCAACTCGTCGAGGCCGCCGCCGTGCACCACCCAGGCCCGCTCGGAACCGTGCAGACGAAGCGAGGCCAGCATCCGCTCGGCGACCAAGGGGTTGGCGACCCCGATCAGTTGGCGGCGGACGCGGCCGGGGTTCGCCATGGGGCCGAGCAGGTTGAACACGGTTGCAATGCCGATCTCCCGCCGACTTGGCGCGGCGAACCGGAAGGCTGGATGGAACTTTGGCGCCAGACAGAAGCCGATCCCGACCTCTTCCACGCATCGCAAGACCCCCTCCGGCGACAGCTCGATGGCAACACCCAGCTCCTCCAGAACGTCTGCGGCTCCGCATTGCGACGACGCGGCCCGCGCCCCGTGTTTGCAGACCGGCACGCCGGCCCCCGCGACCACGATCGCCGCCATGGTGCTGACGTTGATCGAATGGCTGCGGTCACCGCCCGTGCCGACGATGTCGACGGCTCGTGACCGCAGCTCCTCGCTGAGCGGTACCAGAGATGCTGCGTCGAGCACGGCGTCGAGGAGACCGCTCAGCTCTTCAGGCGTTTCTCCCTTGGCGCGCAACGCGACCACGAATGCGATGAGCTGGGCTGCCGTGGCATCGCCGGAGAGAATCGTCGCCATAGCGGCGCGGGCGTGGGCCGCTGGAAGGTCGCGACCCTCTACCAACTCGATCAAGAGCGCGGGCCAGCCGCCCAGGTCCGCGAGTTCGCTCATCGGTTCAGGTTACGCGGTGCGACGACGTTGGCGGATCATCCGCCTGCGCTCTCGCTCCGTCGCCCCACCCCAAATTCCGGCCTTCTCGCGCGCTTGCAAGGCGTGCTCGAGGCAGGCGATGCGCACATCGCACCCGGCACAGACCGCCTTTGCTTCCAATGCCAGATCGTCGTCGTCTGGGTAGAACATGGCCGCCTCTAGCCCCCGGCATGCCCCCAACTCTCGCCATACGATCTCTTTGACCGACACGACTGATGTTCTCCTGAGTTTTGGCCCCGCTGACGGTAGATCACCGTTTCAGCGCGCGTGAATCTAGGCT
>JANPGV010000106.1:0-7277 GCA_031424145.1 Ilumatobacteraceae bacterium | reverse complement strand
CAACCAGCGTGAAGACCTCGACGTCGCGATGGCAGGCGACATCGTTGCCGGCCTCGGCTTCAAGGACACCACGACTGGCGACACGCTGTGTGATCGCAGCAACGCGATCATCCTCGAGCGGATGATCTTCCCCGAGCCCGTCATCCACGTCGCCATCGAGCCGAAGACCAAGGACGACCAGGACAAGCTGGGCAAGGCACTCAAGTCACTCAGCGACGAGGACCCCACGTTCCGCGTGCGCACCGACGAAGAGACCGGCCAGACCGTGATCTCCGGCATGGGCGAGCTGCACCTCGAGATCCTCGTCGATCGTATGCAGCGTGAGTTCGGCGTGGTCGCCACCGTCGGCAAGCCGCAGGTGGCATACCGCGAGACGATCACGAAGGTCGTCGAGTCCGTCGAATATCGCCACATCAAGCAGTCGGGTGGTTCCGGCCAGTTCGCCGTCGTGAAGATCACCCTCGAGCCCAACCCGGGCAAGGGCTACGAGTTCGTTGACAAGATCAGCGGCGGCAAGATCCCGCGCGAGTACATCAACCCGACGAACCAGGGCATGCAGCAGGCACTCGACTCGGGCGTCCTCGCCGGCTACCCGACAGTCGATGTGAAGGCAACGCTCGTCGATGGTCAGTACCACGACGTCGACTCTTCGGAGATGGCGTTCAAGATCGCCGGCCAGATGGCTTTCAAGAAGGCTGCCGAGATGGCGAGGCCGGTGCTGCTCGAGCCCATCATGGGCATCGAAGTCGTGACGCCCGAGGACTACATGGGCGACGTGATGGGCGACCTCTCGAGCCGCAGGGGTCGGATCGAGGGCATGGAAGCCCGCGGCAACACCCAGGTCATCAAGGCCCAGGTACCGCTGTCAGAAATGTTCGGGTACTCGACCGATCTTCGGTCGCGCACACAGGGCCGAGCGACCTACACGATGCAGTTCGCCCAGTACATGGAAGTGCCACCCAACATCGCCAGCGACATCGTCAAGCGTGTCCGAGGCGAATAGGAAGGTCGTGCAGATGAAGCGCTTCGCACTGGTTTCTGTCGCGGCTATCTCGATTGCCGCCTGCGCCAGCAGTGGCGGCCAGGCCGCGACAGCGGCGAACGGCGATGCATTCTGCAAGCTTGCTCAGACTGCCAAGGACGACAACGACGCGTTCGCCAACGTCGATCCCACCGACACGGCCAAAGCCAAGGTCGGGCTGAGCGGGGCGATCGATTCGTTGAGCGCCGTTGCCGCGAAGGCACCAAAGGACATCGCCGACGCAGTCGACAAGTTGTTGGCCGGCGAGGTGAAGCTGGAAAGCCTGCTGAAGGCCAACGACTTTGACTTCAACAAGGTTTCCGAGTCCGCGGAAGGCAAGAAGCTGATCGCCGACGAATCGATCAAGCAGGCGGGCGATGATTTCAAGCAGTACTTGAGCGACAAGTGTGGCATTGCGACGGACGACACGACGCCTTCTGATTCGACTGTCGCGTCGGACACCACGGCGGCCTCGGGCGACGGCCCGGTCGACACGATCGTCGATCTCGGTGAGGGTGAAGCGGCGATCAACAAGTTCCTCGACTTCTTCGAGCTCGGGACCACGACGACGCTGAGCCAGGCCGACCGTGATTGCATCGTCGGCAATCTCGTCGACAAGGTCAGTGGCGCCGAACTGAACCAGGCGATCTCCGGCAATCCCAGCGACGAGGTTCAACTAGCCCTCGGCCAAGCCTTCATCAACTGCAACGTCGACTTTCAATCCTGAGCTACTGCGCGGCGCGGCGTATTCACCCGCCGTCCTGGTGACTCCTCGTATGGGTGCGGCATGACGCCGCGTTTCAGTGACAAGCTGAAGCTCTTCGAGAGGAGGCGGTCGTGCCGTCAAAGCTACCGATGGGTGATGTGGTCGTGCTGCTGCCCGGCATCCTCGGCAGCGTGCTCGCCAGAGACGGCCACGACGTGTGGGCGGTGTCGCCCGGCGCGGCGTGGCGAGCGATCGCCTCATTGGGGCACAGCGTGCAGGACCTCGAATTGCACGGAGACGATCCGGCCGTCGACGACCTCGGCGACGGTGTCACGGCGCCGCGCTTGCAGCCGGACCTGCACCTCATCCCGGGTCTGTGGAGCATCGACGGCTACTCCCACATTCGCTCCTCGATCTTCGCCACGTTCGACGTCGTCGAAGGTCAGAACTGGTTCGATTTTCCGTATGACTGGCGGCGCGACAACCGGGTTGCAGCCCGCCACTTGGCCGAACGTGCGCCTGCTTGGTTGCGCGCATGGCGGCAGCGATCGGGCAACAACGACGCCAAGCTGATACTGGTCGGCCATTCGATGGGCGGACTGGTCGCCAGGCACTACTTGGAGATGCTCGGCGGTTGGCGCGACACGCGGATGCTCGTCACCTTCGGCACGCCCTATCGTGGCTCGCTGAACGCCCTCGAGTTCTTGTGCAACGGGTTCAAGAAGGGGATCGGGCCGTTCGGTCTCGATCTGACCCGATTCCTGCGCTCCCTCACCTCGGTTTATCAGTTGTTGCCGCGCTACCCCGTTGTCGACAGCGGATCCGGCCAGATGACCCGCGTGGCAGAAACGTCCGGCCTGCCGGGTGTCGATGCTGCGCGCGCCGCGGCAGCGCTGCAGTTCCATCTCGACATCGACGCGGCGATCGAACATCGACCCGCGAACAGCTACGCGATCCATCCCATCGTCGGGATCCTTCAACCTACGAACCAGTCGGCAATGTTCGACCGAGGCGCAGTCCGAATGGTCTCGTCATATGGGGGAGAAGACCACGGAGGCGATGGGACAGTGCCGCGAGTGTCCGCAACGCCCCTAGAGCTCGCCGATCAGGACAGAGAAACTTACGCGCCCGACCAACACGGATCGCTGCAGAACGCAACGGGCCCGTTGACACAACTGATCGGTGTGCTCTCGGCCAAGCCGACATCCACGTTCCGCGCCGGACAATCCGGATTCGGCCTACAGATCGACGACCTGTTTGCCGTCGATGAGCCGATCTCCGCGACGGTCACCAGCACGGACGATCCAACCCGAACGATCAATGCCGAGGTCGTGGACGCGGCCACGGGACACACCGTGTTCGAGTCGCAACTCGAGGCCGACGGAGACGGCGCATACCGGTCCGAGTGGCCGCCGCTTTCGCCTGGCGACTATCGCATCACTGTTTCGGCGATCGACCCCGATAGCGACAGCGCGCCGGTGCACTCGGTGTTCATGGTGCCTGCCCCCGACGACCAGTGGGGCCCGCCGTGATCGTCCTTGCACTGATTGCAGCATGGTCCAGCCTGTTGACCCCGTTGCCCTCGGGTCAACCGCCGGCGCCGCACCATCGAGCCGGTGAATGTGCACTGGCGATCAACGGCCACGATGTTGCCGAGTTCGCAAATGCAGATGATGCCCTTCGGCTCAATGCCGACGACGTCGTCCAGATCGACGCCTTGTCGGCCGAACCGACTTCTGTCACCCACGTCGCAGTCGACATGCCCATCGGACCATCGATTCCCGTGAAGTCACTTCTTCACCAACTCGGTCAACAATTCACCGAGCAGTTGCGGATCGCAGACATCAGCGATGTCGGCGTCGGCTGGTATCACATCGAGGTTCGAAGCGGATCGTGCCGGGCGTCGTTCTGGGTCCGTGTCTATGGCCGATCACCGCTGACGACAGCAATCGGCATTGGCGCCGCGCTGACTCTTCTCGTTGGCCTCGCTCTGCTCGTAGCGACGGTCTTGCGAGCCGGCCGCGGGCGGTCGTCGTGGTGGTGGGGAATCGCAGCCGGGCTGATCGTCGGAGTGGCGATGTGCGTCCTTGCTCAACAGTTCAGCGTCGTCGCGTTCACCCCCGTCGCGCTCGCTGCTTTCCTCGGCGGAGGCGCGGCTGCAGGCGCCGGCACGACGGCGGCGGCGAGCGCAGCAGGTACTGGTGGAGCCGTCGCGACGTCGGCGCCTGCAGCGGGCGCGACCGCCGCCGCGCCACCACCTCCGACTCCGACTCCAGCCGCGCCACCGTCCGCGCCGCCGTCCGCAGCACCGACGTCAGCCGCCTCGCCGCCGCCGTCCGCGCCGACGATCTCGCCGACCGCGACTCCATCGGCCGGCGTGTCACCGTCGCACGCCTTACCACCACCGCAACCGGGTACGGATACTCCGCCAAATGATCCGCCGAGGCGCGCGTATGCGCGGATCGAATGTGACGATTCCGTGCTGGCGGACGCGACCTTTGACCTCACCGTCGGGCTATCGCCGACACCCGTCAAGGGCGTGGTCGGCCCGGCATTGATCCGGCCGCCGTCGAGCGTCGGCGACTACGAGTTGACCGCGCATGTCGTCGCGGACGGCTTCGAGCTCGCGGCCGGTGAGACGTGGCGAAAGACGATGCTGGTCACCTCCGGTGAGCCCTATCCGTTTGTCGTATTCCATCTCGTGGCGCCCGCCGTCGCGAACCCCGACCAGCCGCAGGCGGTCAACGTGTTGTACTCCGTCGAGAGCCAGACGATGGGTCTCGGCGTTCGTTGTGTGCGTGTCGTGGGAAGTGTGGCCGAGCTCGAGGCAATTCATGCTGCGCCCCTGCCCGCCACGGTGGGCTCACTGGCGGTGCCTACGGCTGAAGAACCACCCGACCTGACGATTCGCATCTTGCACGGTTCGGAGCCCGGCCGACTGCTGTGGTCATTCGAGTCCCCGCACGCAACGTTCGTTGAACAGGCAAGCAGCTCGATCGGCGACGACCCTGACGCCTTCGCCCGTACGGTCATCTCGACGATCGCAGCTCACGAGGGCAAGCCGACGCTGGCGCTCGGTCTGCACGGGATCGGACTGACCATCGGCGGAAAGGTGCCGGCCGAGATGTGGCACGCGCTGGCCATCGTGTCCGACGCCGTGGGCCCGCAGCTGCCCACTGTTCTGCTGCTCTCCGAGGAGGCTTATGTGCCCTGGGAGCTGGCCACCATGCCCGTGCCGATCAGTCCCTCGACTCTTGCCATGCTCGGCGCGCAGGTGACGATCGGGCGCTGGGTGCTGGCCGCGGATCGCCCGCCGCTTCCGCCTCCACGGCTCGTC
Organism: Ilumatobacteraceae bacterium; assembly: GCA_031424145.1. Classification (GTDB taxonomy): domain Bacteria; phylum Actinomycetota; class Acidimicrobiia; order Acidimicrobiales; family Ilumatobacteraceae; genus JAENVT01. The sequence goes on along the minus strand of JANPGV010000106.1, from coordinate 2,213 downwards.
CACGTCAATGGCATGGTCGTGATCAGCGGCAAGTACGAGCAGCCAGGGTGGAGCAGGCTCGAATCGGCCGAAGCCGAGGCGGCAGCGCTCATCGCCCAATATCACGCCGTCGGAGTCGATGCCGTCACCGACAAGGTCGTCGGGTGCCTCCTCGGAAACCCGGCCGGCGAGGTGCTGCACTTCTCGTTGCACGGCAAGTACGACCCCGGTAGCGCGAAGCAGGGTCTTGTGCTGGTCGATGGCGAGGTGATCGACCCCCTTGTCGTGAAAGGTGGCTCGCTGACTCACGCCCCGCTCGTGTTCCTCAACGCATGTCAGGTCGGAACCGGACAGGAGACTCTCGGCGACTACGCGGGACTGGCTGAATCCTTCCTATTCGCCGGAGCGTCCTCGGTGGTCGCCCCGCTGTGGTCCATCGACGATGCGGCCGCCAGCGCACTGGCCGAGCGTTTTTACACGCGTGCGTTCGGCGGCGAAGCACTGGCAGAGATCGTTCGCGCCGAGCGCGCCGCCTTCGGCACCGGCGCCAATGTGAACTCGTCGACACTCGTGGCGTTTCAGTTCTTCGGTCATCCGGCGATGCGCCTGGAACGACCTTGACGGAGCGCTGTTGAACCACTTCGATGTCGTCATCGTCGGCGCCGGATCGGCCGGATGTGCACTGGCAGCGCGACTCACCGAGAACTCCAGTCGCACGGTGCTTCTGTTGGAAGCGGGTGGAGACCTCAGCGGGCCGGCCGACCGCCTGCTCGATGCCTCGGCCATGGTCGGCGCGGCCGATGGGCACGAAGCCAACTGGTCGTTGACGGCGACGCTGACAGGTTCGAGAACGGTGTCGGTGTCTCGCGGCAAGGTCATGGGCGGATCCAGCACCGTGAATGGCGGGGTGTTCGTGCGTGCCACGGTCGATGACTTCGACACCTGGGCCTCGCTGGGCAACGACGAATGGTCGTTCGCGTCGGTCCTGCCGTTTCTCAAGAGGCTCGAAGACGATCGCGACTTCCCCGACGATGACCTTCACGGGCGGGATGGACCGATTCCGGTCGCGCGGGTGCGGGCAAACGCTCTGCATCCGCTCAGCGACGCCTTCGAGACCGCCTGTCGCGAACTTTGCTTTCCCGTCGAGACCGACAAGAACGGGCGCGGCGCACCCGGGTGTGGCCCATTGCCCCGCAACATCGTCGACGGCGTTCGGGTCAACACTGCGCATGCGTACATCGACCCGAATCGTCATCGGTCCAACTTGACGATCGAGAGCCGGGTCACCGCGCGCCGTGTTGCATTTCGGGGTGCGCTGGCCATCGGTGTCGAGATCGAACGCGGCGGCGTCGTCGAGACCGTGCGCGGCGAGGAGATCGTGTTGTGCGCAGGCGCTGTGATGTCGGCGCACCTGCTGCTGGTCTCAGGTGTCGGACCTGCCGACCAACTGCGCCGGCATGGAGTCGACATCGTTGCCGACCTGCCGGGCGTCGGTTCGCGGTGCAGAGATCACCCGCAGGTGTTCCTGGCTTTCACCCCGTCGCAGCTGTTGACGCACACGAGCACAGGGATCGTCGAAGTAGCCCTCGACACCGAGATCGATGGCGCGCCCGTGTCGCTGATGCCCTACCTCTCGCCGATGGCCGAACTGGTGCCGGGCTCGGAGGCATCTGCAACGGAGCTCGTACTGGGCGTGCTGTTGGAGCGGGCAACCAGCGCCGTCGAGATCTCGCTGGCATCTGCCGATCCTGGTGATCCCCCGACGATCAACTATCACTCGCTCGAATCGACGATCGATCGGCAGCGCATGACCGCGGCGGTCGAGCTCGGGCTGTCGATCATCGATTCGACGTCGATGCGCGACCTCGGCCTCGAGCTGACGTCGCCGCGGTCCGCCGAAGAACTCGACGCATGGATCACGGACAACGTCACGACGGCCATGCACATGTGCGCCAGCGCACCGATGGGTCTTGATGCAGACCCCATGGCAGTTGTCGATCAATACTGTCGGGTGCGCGGCGTCGAGGGTTTGCGAGTAGTCGATACATCGATCCTGCCGACCGCTCCGTCGCGCGGTCCAGCGGCCACGGCTGTCCTGATCGGCGAACGTGCATCTGCGTTCTTCGAGGGCGACACGACGTGAGTGCCTTCTCACTCGCAGATCATCTGATCGCGGCTGTGGCTGGGGCCGGGGCCGGTGCGATCAATGCGATCGCGGGAGGGGGCACGCTGAT